>NZ_DFMT01000033.1:72173-128493 GCF_002376385.1 Algoriphagus sp. UBA3586
ATCTCGGGCCAGCGCTGGGGAATTTGTTGCTCATATCTTTACCCCGAGTTGCACTCGGGGCTAAAATATTGTCGCTCCTTTGGAGCTTTTGCTATTAGTTTGACTTGAGGTCTATCTTACCAAATGCTTTTCTTGGTAATATCTTAAGGAATATTCTTTCAAAATATCGAGAGTTCTGTAGTATTTCGCCGAAGGCGTATTTCTATCTATTTCTACTGTTTTTCTTTAGATAAATATCTCGCCGAAGGCGTATCTTAATCATATCTTGAAAAGTATCTTTTTAAATATTTCGCCGAAGGCGTATTTCTATCTATTTCTACTGTATTTCTTTATCCATTTCGCCGCAGGCATATTTCTATTTATTTCAATTTTTATTTCTTTAAAAAAATACCTTTCAAAGTGATTAATAAACTTCAAATCAAGCCCTCTTTTATCATCCAATGTCTTTTTTCATAACTGATTTTTAACCACTTATCCTCATAATTTAACTTTTTCTTGAAAATATTCCTTTTTCAGCTTGAAATCTAAAAATGATTTATGCTATCTTAGTTTTCAAATAAAATACCCCAGCAACTAAAACTAAAGCATTGTGGAAGATCGAAGAGGATACGACAGAGATGAAATTTTCTCTAAAAAAGTGAAAGCAGGTAAACGCACCTATTTTTTCGACATCAAATCTACCAGGGCAAATGATTATTATTTGACCATCACTGAGAGCAAAAGAAAAGTAAATGGAGATTCATTTACTTACGAGAAGCACAAAATTTTCCTTTATAAGGAAGATTTTCACAAATTTGTGGAAGCATTGAATGAATCTGTCGAGCATGTCAAAACTGAATTAATGCCGGAAGTGGATTTTACTCAGTTTGAAAATGAGGATTCAGAAAACGAATATCGGGATGAATTAAAATGGGAATAGAAAATTTCCGAAAATTCAAATCACGTTGAGTAAATAGTATATTAGAGGAGGCCATTTAGCCTCCTTTTACTTTATCCGCTATGCAGAGGTTTTTTATTTATTTATTCTTATTCATTGGCGCCTTCCTACTATTTGGTTGGTACTTTTCAAATATTACTGCTTACCTAATTTTATCCTTAATTCTAGCTGCATTGTTGCGCCCTTTAACCAATCGATTGAATGATTTCCACATTGGCGGACAACATGTGCCACGTTGGACAGCAATTCTTATTTCATATTCTGCGATTGTTATACTTCTGATTCTTTTAGGCTTGCTCTTTTTCCCTTTGATCAATAATCAACTGATCATTCTGAGCAACTTAGACTTAGAAGGTATTTACCAACAAATTCAAATTCCAATAGCTCGGATTGAAAATTTTCTGCTGAAATATCAGTTAATCGAGTCACAACCTGGTTACCTATTTGAAGAATTTAAGTCATTTATCGTGAGGGCCATTACCGGTTTTGATTTTGGTTCCTTTATCAGTCAGGTATTCAGTACCGCCAGCTCCTTATTTATAGGATTGATTGCCGTAGCATTCATCACCTTTTTCCTGCTTCTGGAAAATGGTTTATTAAGAAGGAATTTACTCAACTTGATTCCCAATCCCTATTTTGAGCTATCTGTGGCAACTTTCACCAAGGTAGAAAAGCTATTATCCAACTACCTATCAGGGCTTTTATTACAGATTTTGGCCATCTTCACAATTGCAAGTTTAGGGCTGTCTCTAATGAGAATAGAATACGCACTCACCATTGCGCTATTTGCAGCAATTGCCAATTTGATTCCTTATGCAGGACCTATATTGGGTGCTATGTTTGGAATTATTGTCGGAATTTCTACGGGCAGTTACTCTCAGGATTCAGAACTCACCTATTTATTAATCAAAATTCTTTCGGTTTTTTCCATTGTTCAGATCATAGATAATATCCTTTTACAGCCAATGATTTTTTCGAAATCAGTAAAAGCGCATCCCCTTGAAATTTTTGTTGTTATCTTTGCCGGGGCAAAAATCGCCGGAGTACTGGGGATGATTTTTGCGATACCGGTTTATACCATTTTTAGAGTTTCTGTAATGGAATTTTATAAGGGGTATAAATCCTATAGAATATTTAAAATAAAAACATCTAATTAATGGCTTTACAATGTGGCATAGTTGGACTCCCTAATGTAGGAAAGTCCACTTTGTTCAATTCCCTTTCCAGCGCGAAAGCTGAGGCGGCAAATTTCCCTTTTTGTACGATTGAACCCAATGTGGGTGTGGTGACTGTTCCGGATAAAAGACTCAAAGCTTTGGAGCAACTTGTAAATCCTCAGCGGGTTTTACCAACAGTCATCGAGTTTGTTGATATCGCCGGATTGGTAAAAGGAGCTTCTAAAGGAGAAGGTTTGGGAAATAAGTTTCTGGCAAATATCCGTGAAGTCGATGCAATCATCCATGTAATCAGATGCTTTGAGGATGATAATATCGTCCATGTCGCAGGAAGCGTTGACCCCATTTTCGATAAAGAAGTAATCGATACTGAGCTCCAATTGAAGGACCTAGAATCAGTAGAGAAAAAAATCCTTAGAATAGAAAAGGTAGCCAAATCAGGGGATGCCAAAGCCAAAAAGGAGCTTGAAGTTTTGGTTAGATTCAGAGATGGATTGAAATCCGGTTTGAATGCCAGAGCGATCGAAATCGAGAAGGAGGATCTAGAAATTATCCGTGACTTACAACTTTTAACCATCAAGCCCGTGCTATATGTAGCCAACGTGGATGAAGGAAGCATTCAAACTGGCAACAAGTACGTAGAAGAGCTTAGAAATAAAGTTCAGGAAGAAAATGCTGAGGTCATTGTTTTATGCGCAGCATTAGAATCTCAAATTGCTGAATTTGAGGACCCTGAAGAAAAGGAATTATTTTTGAGTGAGTACGGTTTAGAAGAAAGTGGTCTTAATAAACTGATTTCTGCCGCCTATTCCTTGCTGGATTTAATCACCTATTTTACAGCGGGACCGCAGGAGGTAAGAGCTTGGACCATTAAAAAAGGTTGGAAGGCACCTCAGGCTGCCGGGGTAATCCACACTGATTTTGAACGTGGATTTATTAAAGCAGAAGTAATCAAGCTTGCGGACTATCAGCAATTCAAAACAGAAGCTGCATGTCGAGAAAATGGAAAAATAGCGATAGAAGGGAAAGAATATATCGTAAAAGATGGAGATATCATGCATTTTAGATTCAATGTTTAAGATATTATCAAAATTTAATGTAATTTTACCTCGCTTATCCACCCAAAAACGTTATCTGTTTTCAATAATTTATTGTCTCATTTATTTTTAATTTATCGTGAGAGTTAGACTAATATTTTCATTAAAAAACAAAGGTTCTTATTTACCTTTCCATCATCAGTACATCCTTGCACAATTCCTTAAAGGTTTAATTGTCAAAGGTGGAAGAGAAGAGTTCTTCAACTACAACTTCTTTAATTTTTCTGGTCTTAAAGGTCAGACGAAAGTAAGTAGAAGCGGTTTGCACTACTACTCTAGCTTAGTAACTCTTGTGTTATCTTCCCAAAGTGAAGATTTCATGGATTACTTGTTGGAGCAGGTATTTGCAACTCCCAAAATTGAGTTGGGAAATTTGATTCTCTCTCCAGAGTACACTGAATTGGAAGTAGAGCCTGAGTTGGAAACTTCAAACAAATTTGTTTGTATTTCCCCGTTGGTTTTAATCACCCCTGCATTCAACGAGGAGATTGGCAAAAGATTCATCAGCCCAGATAGCGATGAATTTTCAGACTTATTGTATGAGTCTACCCTAACTAGAATGGAGCGATCCGGCTGGTATACACCAGAGCAAATGGAAAGTTTCTACAAGTTTCAGGTAGTTCCAGACATGGTCTATGTCAATAAACTCAAAGAACAACAGAAAAAATTCGCAAGAATCTATGCCGTCTATGACATGGATGTGAAATATGAAGTAAGAGGTTACACCCTTCCTTTCACTTTGTATGCCGCTCCGGAAGTTCAAGACTTCGTATTTAAATGCGGGTTGGGTGCCTTTACACACAAAGGTTTTGGTATGTTGGACTTGGCAAATCACCCTGCCGGTAACAGAACAACTACTTACAAATTCAAGAGAGAAGGCTTTGTGCCTTACAGACCTACTGAAAGAGTTCGTCAAAATGTAGCTCCAGAGGAAACAGAAGGTTCCTCAGACGAGAGCACAGAAGATTAAAACATAAAATCCCCGCTAGCTAGTGGGGATTTTTTTTGACCTTTGTTTTTATTCCTACTTTTTATAAAAAAAATTAACAAGAATTTTCATCTCTGATAATTCTGTTGGTAAAATCGTCCATGCCTATGGCATTTTTAACCTAATTAGCTATTCGGCATCCCAGCCATTAAAATGGCTGGCTAGGAAATCATTCATGCCTACGGCATTCTGAGCCATACCATAAACTTCATATTTATTTTTTGAAATTGAGTTTTTTGTAAAATGCCTCACACTTTGGGCATTTTGACCGCACCTAAAATATTTGAATTAGCAATTAGTCGCGTAGCGATGATAGATATCCTAGCTCCACCGCGGTGGGCGGGCAAAGATTTTAATCTCTGGATATTTTAGCGATCTACTTTTAAATCATAGAAGTCCCATAGGGACGATCCATTTGAAATCCGTCATTTCGACAGAATTCTGACCCACGCCATAAACATAATATTCATCTTTTGAAATTGAGCTTTTTGTTACAAGCCTTAATCAAACGGCGTTTTAGTGGAACCATCTTTATTAGGGAAATAGTCGCGTAGCGACGATAGATGTCCTAGCCAGAGATTTTAATCTCTGGATATTTTAGTTATTTACCTTTTAATCATAGAAGTCCCATAGGGACGACCGATTTATTCAATCATTCCAACTCCTTAAATAAATATTCAGGCAAAAATTCAATTTGATGAGCTTTTAACAAATTCAAATATTCCTCCCTGAAGGTTATTTTTTCATGATGTTCATCTTGATTTTTTATATAATCAAATAGTTTCCCAATCTGATTCTGGCTATTGGTGAAAGAACCAAATCCTGTTTGCCACTCAAATCTATAATTCAAAAAACCATTCTCATTTATCCATTTAGAGGATTTAGCCTTCACGCCTTTCATTACTTCTGAAATAGAGTTCTTCGGATAAAACTTAAATAAGGCATGAACGTGATCTGAAACCCCATTTACAATTACGGTACTACATCCCGATTCATTTATAAGGTTTCCTAATACACCAAATAACTCTTTTTTAAAAGAGTTTTGGATGGCAGCATGTCTAAACTTAACCGCGAAAATGGTGTGGCAATAAAGAGAAGAATATGTGTTTGGCATAAAAATTTAGATTAAAAATTTAAAATTCAAATCAAACTAACGATTATTTATGTTTTTGGTTTCATTAGTATCGGCCATGCCTACGGCATTTTTAACCTAATTAGCTATTCGGCATCCCAGCCATTAAAATGGCTGCCTGTCTGTCGAAGACAGGGCTAGGATATACTTCATGCCTACGGCATTTTGGCCGAACCTAAAATATTCGAATAAGCCATCGGTCGCGTAGCAACGATAGATATCCTAGCCCCACCCCGGCGGACGGGCAGAGATTTTGATATATGAGAATAAAAATCGAATGAACTGAAGTCCTAAATTCAAAAAGAAGTCCATATCAAAATTGGTCATGCCTACGGCATTCAAAACCCTTTCGATATTTCTAATTTCCAGCCATTAAAATGGCTGCCTGCCTGTCGAAGACAGGGCTAGGATATACTTCATGCCTACGGCATTCTGGCCGCACCAAAATATTTGAAAAAGCGATTAGTCGCGTAGCGACGATAGATATCCTAGCCCCACCCCGGCGGACGGGCAGAGATTTTAATCTCTGGATATTTTAGCGATCTACCTTTTAATCATAGAGGTCCCATAGGGACGAAAGATATAATCAATCAATGGTATGATATGAGGAACTAACATGGACTATCGGTTTTCAATCCCAATTACAATCTTCTTCTATTGGGATGTAAATACACATAGCCTACCAATTGATCATATCTAGAACCCAGATTTCTGAAGTAAATCAATACTTCGTATTCATTTTCTGTTTCAAAATGGGCTCCTTCAAATGCCTCGGTTGAGAACTGGTTTCCATCTTTGTAACCATATTGGTAATCATACCATCCTTGCTTCAATAACAACGTAGTTTCATAAACTCTCATTTCGGCATTCCACTGCATTTTAGCTTCCGGATTTTTTCCCCAATTGGTTAGGGCTCCCAACAAATAAACAGGATTGGAGCTTTGAGGATGATACAATCGAAAAGTGGTCAGCATATACTCACTTTCTATCTCGGGATTACCACCTGGTCTATCATTGGTATTTACCAAGTATTGCCCATTGAGATCTAGGTATTGAGAGTAAATCTCAGCAGGTCTAGGTCTATCCACTTGTGCTTCTGCATAAATAATATCGTCCAGCACCTCCACAGAAGCCACATTCACCCCTGTTGCCCGAATAAATCTCAAATCCACAAACCTGAATTCATTCCCGGCACTAAAAGCATTTTCTCCATCAAAACTCTCGAATCGCATCGTTTTTGAGCTCTCATTAAGAAATGTTGGCCTACTTAAAAATCGGGCATTATCCCAACGCTGATTTTGTCTGATGACCACTTTAACCTGAGAGTTAGGATCCATCACCTCCCCTTTTGAGTAATTGACTGCTAGGTTTATCTGCTGTGAATTTCTTCTTTGAGAAGTTTGGGATGGCGGTACAATAGAAGCTCCTACCGCAAATAATTCCTCATAAACCATGAATCGCTTGGTGAGAACTACATTGTTTTCATCACGATTTGCATAAACTTTGACTACATAATTCCCTGACTTGGTAACTCTTGGAATTTGAAAATAATAATGGATAAAAGGTACTCGGGTATTATTGGAATAATCAAAATCCTGGATATTGAATTCATTGAAAGTGGGTAAAAAATCATTGTCTTTCAGTTGACTTGGCTGCCAATCCGCATCACAGTGAATCAGTTTAGCAGCATACAATTCCGGATCATAGGCCAAATCATCAAAGAACAACATCAAAGGCCGAGAATCCGACATGGATATTACCGACGCATCCAACTGACTGTCAAAGGCAGCACCAACAGGAAATATCCTTACTGACTGAATATGATCTTTGTAAACTTTGTCCTCTACCTGTCCAAAGGCATGAATGGATATGAAGCAAAAAAGTAAAAGCGTATATTTAAAGAAATTAAGCATCTTTCAAAATAGAGATTTTAGCATCCAAAACGAAAAGCTCAGCTGAGAGTTTCCTGCAATTTTGAAATCTCATCCACCAGCTCTTCCCATTCCGCATTTTTCTGGTCCAATTGACCCTTAACCGACTGGTATTTATCCTGTACTTTTGCAGCCTTCTCATCATCATTGTATAGCTCGGGGTCAGCCAACTCTTTTTCTACTGTAGCCAGATTTCCTTCTAACTTCTCCACTTCTTTCTCAACCGACTCCAACTGGTTTTCTAATTTCTTTAGGTTCTTTTTAGCCTGCTGAACTTCAGGATCCTGAGGATTGACAGTTTTTTTCTGTTCTTTCTTTACTGCCTTTTCCTGGGCCTGATTCGTTCCCTCCTCTTTTACCTGCTGGCTTTTCCAAAATTCATACTCTTCGTATGTTCCAGGGTATTCTTTTATCTGATTATCCTCTATGTACCAGATTTTGTTTGCTACCCCTTTGATGAAATGCCTATCGTGAGAAACTGTAATAAATGTGCCTTCATATTGCTGCAAAGCTTGGATCAAAATATTAACAGACTGGAAATCCAGGTGGTTGGTCGGCTCATCCAGCAATAGGAAATTCGCTTCCGAAATCAGTGTTTTAGCCAAAGCAACTCTGGATTTTTCACCTCCCGAAAGAACCTTGATTTTTTTAAAAACTTCCTCATTTGTAAACAGAAAGCAACCCAAAACATTCCTTAATTCAGTCTCGGTTTTGGCACTTCCTGCCTGTGACATCTCTTGGATAATTTCATTATCCAAAGTCAAAGCTTCCAACTGATGCTGAGCAAAAAAGGACTTGATAACATTATAGCCTTCGGTTCTCTCACCCTGGATTTTTTCAGTACCATCAATGATCCTCAGCAAAGTAGACTTCCCTTTTCCATTAGCACCGATTAAAGCAATTTTATCTCCTCGTTCTATTCTGGCAGAAGTATTCTTCAAAATGGTCAAATCGCCATAACTTTTGCTCACATGATCCAATACGACCACGTCCCGACCCGATTTTTGAGAAAATTTGAACTTGAAATTGACAAATGCCTCATCATCCACCACCTCATGCACCCGTTCCATTCTATCCAATGCCTTTACTCTTGATTGAACCTGATTGGACTTGGAAGCTTTCGCACGGAAACGCTCAATAAATCGCTCAGTTTGCTTAATCATCTGTTGCTGATTTTCATAAGCATTCTGCTGAATCTCCATTCTTTCTTTCTTTTCTTCCTTGTAGAAAGAGTAATTCCCTGCATAAGTCGTCAAAGTCTGATTGGCTACCTCAACTGTTGTTGAAATGCAATTATCTAGGAAGGTTTGATCGTGAGAAACCACAATCACCGCACCTTCATAGGTTTTAAGATAATTTTCAACCCACTGAATGGATGGAAGATCCAAGTGGTTGGTCGGTTCATCCAACATCAAAAGCGAAGGCTTTTCCAAAAGTAATTTGGCCAGCATCACTCGCATTCTCCATCCTCCGGAGAAAGTTCGTAAAGGTTTTTCCAAATCTTCGGTCTTGAAACCAATTCCTTCTAGGACCTCCTCTGCTTTGGCTTTGATGGTATATCCTTCATTTGCCTCAAATCTATCCTGTAAAAAAGCCAATCTATTGATAATCTCTTCAGAATGGTCAGTTTCCATTTTTTTCAACACTTCATCAATTTCATCCTGGAGAGCCAATGTTTCCTTGAATGCAGCCAGAGCAACATTCAAGATACTTTCGTCAGATTGATAGGAAAGCAAATCCTGATTCAAAAAACCAATAGTACAATCTTTGGCTTTTTGAACTTCCCCGCTGCTAGGCTGGTAGTCTCCGCTGATAATTTTTAATAAAGTTGATTTCCCTGTACCGTTTTGACCCACCAAGCCGATTTTATCTTTTGGCTTGATGTGTAAGTTGGCATTTTCATACAAGGCACGTCCGCCGATGAAATAGGAAAGGTTTGAAATTGAAAGCATGGCGCAAAAATAAGGATTCAACCGTTTATTGAGGAAGACTATAGAAAGTATCTCAAAAGAATTAAATTGTAAGTAAATAATGATACTATGAACTCAATCAATAAAATATGTCTTTTAGCAGCCCTTACTATAGGAAGTTTGGGGGCAAGCTGTCAGCAAAAGGGGAAGCTTAGTGAAATCAAAACACCTGACTCCAGTAATAAAGTAGATATTAGAACTGCCAGTGCGGAAGTTCAGCTCGATAAAATCAAGCTACCAGAAGGATTTAAAATTGATGTTTGGGCAGCAGATGTACCTAATGCCCGATCTATGGCGATTTCAGATAATGGAATCATCTTCGTTGGAAACCGCCAAGAAAATAATGTATATGCCTTGGTGGATGAAAATGCGGATGGAAAAGCTGATTTTAAATTCATTTTGGCTGAGGGTCTTCGAATGCCCAACGGGGTTGCCTACAAAGACGGTGATTTATACGTAGCAGAAGTAAGTAGAATCTTAAGGTTTAAGGATATCAAAAATACCTTGAGCAATCCTAGCTATGAAGTGGTTTATGATGCTTATCCAACGGAAGGACATCATGGCTGGAAATTCATAGCCTTCGGTCCAGACGGGATGTTGTATGTGCCAGTGGGTGCTCCTTGCAATATCTGCGATCCAGAAGATGAGATTTATGCATCCATCACCAGATTAGATGTGAGCAAACCTAACCCTACCCCTGAAGTCTATGCTCATGGAGTGAGAAATACAGTTGGATTTGACTGGCATCCTCAGACTGGTAATCTATGGTTTACCGATAATGGAAGAGATATGATGGGAGATGATATCCCTGATTGCGAGTTGAATAGAGCAACAGAAAAAGGCCAACATTTTGGATATCCTTACTGGCATGCCGGAACTGTCAAAGATCCTGAGTTTGGAGATAGTGGAAAGGCAGCCAATGAATATGTGCAACCTGCAGCAAAAATGGGAGCTCACGTTGCTCCTTTGGGAATCCGTTTTTATGAGGGGGGAATGTTCCCGGGCAACTTTAAAAACAATGCGATCATCGCAAAACATGGATCTTGGAATAGAAGCAAAAAATCAGGTTATGAAGTAGTTCTGGCTGAAATTGATGGATCTGGAAATGTAACCGGTCAAAAAGTCTTTGCAAGCGGATGGTTAGATGATGCAACTCAGGAAGTATGGGGAAGACCAGTGGATGTTCAGGAATTACCAGATGGAAGCTTGCTCATTTCAGATGATATGGCGGGATGTATTTATAGAGTGACTTATGGGGATTAATCTTTGGAGAGTAATTGAGTAACAGGGTAATTGATTAATTGTTATTAGTTATTGGTTATTAGATACTTCGCTATTCAAAGTTCATCATTCGATGTTCGATATTTGTGAGTAATTAAGTAGCTGAGGAGGAGCAGTAATTTGTTATAAGTTATTAGTTAATAAGCACTTCGCTATTCGACGTTCATCATTCGATGTTCGATTGCTGAGTAAAGGGTAATTGATTAATTGGGTGTCCTCGCTCTTCAAATTCTTGCATCTTGCATCCCGTCTCTCGCTTCTCATCTTTTGTTCAAGAGTTCAATGTTATCCCAACCCTAAATAGCTTAGATAAGTTACTGAGCGAGTCCATTTGCGTCTTTAAAACTCAAAGCTCAGTACTTCTTGGTTGTTTCTTCTTGAACCTATGACTTGAATCTGCTGGGCTGAAAACTGATGTAAAAATTGCCTCAGCACGTAGGACGTTTCGGGATATGGCTTAACCGCTTCCAACTTTTCTGATTCATCTTTGATAAATCCATATTCCCGAAGCATTCCTCCCTCAAAAACACAGACAGCTCTTTCATCTTCCGTTCTACCCTCTAACTCTAGTCGAATTGCGCCTTTGCTGTCTTTCACCTTTTGTATAAATACCTGAGCTCTTTGGTTGTATATGAGAGTATCTTCCTTTTCTGCACATGCACCTTGGCAAATTGTATCATTCACCACCTCACAGTTCACCTTTCGAATACCGCACAATTTGGAACAAAGTTCATAGGTCTGAATCGCATCTGTTAAAAAGGCCTTCGCTTCCTCGGAAGAGAAAAAAGTTTCTAATGGCTGTAGGGATTTATTCACTTTTGCGATCTGAAATCTAATGAACCCTCTCCCATCCTGATAGGAAAATAGACCCCAAATATTCCTAGGACTTTTCAGCGCCGCATTGTACTTCGGCCAAATTCGTTTGATTTCCAAAGTTTCCAGAAGCAATGCCATAAACTCCGAACCTGTCAATTTCCATTTTAAATCTACAACTTCAGCTTTCAACTCCTGCTTGATGCTTGGATGGCTCTGACCGGTAAAATGACCTCGGAAACGATCTCTAATATTATTCGCTTTGCCTACATAGATGACCTTTCCCTTTTGATCCAGCATGTAGTAGACTCCGCATTTTTCCGGTATTTCACGAAACCTCTGAGATGAAAAATTTGGAGGCAAAAAACTCTCACCAGAATTCTTCTTTAAACCAGAATAGATAACCTCCGGATTTTCTTCCAGCATCTGACCAAACAATATGGCAGTTGCCTTAGCATCACCCATCGCTCTATGCCTAGCAAGGATGGGAATATTTCTTTGTTCACAAATTCTTCCCAAACTGTAGGAACGCATCCCCGGAAAAATCTTCCTGCTTAACCTGACTGTGCAGAGTTTCGGATTCTTCAATTCATAGCCTGACCTACCTAAAAACTCACGGATAAAACCGAAATCAAAATTGACTTGGTGGGCGACGAAAACCTTTCCTTCCAATAATTCATAAATCTCCTCAGCGATTTCATCAAAAGTAGGTGATTCTCTCACCATGGCATCATCTATCCCTGTAAGACCGGTGATGTAAGCTGGAATATTTTGCTGAGGATTGATCAGGCTTTGGTATTCATGCACGATTTGTTGTCCATCATGGATGACAATAGCAACTTCAGTGATCCCTCCATTTCTGAAGTTTCCTCCTGTTGTCTCAATATCCACAATGGCAAATTCCATGATCGAATTTAGGGAATGATTTTGAAGGAATAGTATTTCTGACGATAAGAGTCAGAAAGCTTAGCGCTTCACGTAGGTTCCAATCAGATGCTCAGCACAGCGTTCACCATCCATAGCAGCCGATACAATCCCACCTGCATAGCCAGCTCCTTCCCCACATGGATACAATCGCTTGATCTGAGGGTGTTCAAAGCTCTCCCTATCTCTTGGAATTCTAACAGGCGAGGAAGTTCGGCTCTCCACCCCTATTAACTGTGCCTCATTAGTCAAGTATCCTCTCATCTTTTGACCAAAAGCCTTAAAGGCCATAGCCAGTCTCTCAGAGATAAAGTCCGGAAGCACAGCATGCATATCTACCGAATTGAGTCCGGGCTGGTAGGAAGTGTCCAAAAGGCTGGAACTAACCCTTTTTTGAACAAAGTCAACCATTCTTTGAGCTGGTGCCACCTGGGTTTCTCCTCCGGCCTCCCATGCCCTTTTTTCAATATCTGCCTGAAAGTGCATGGCAGCTAGAGGACCATATTGATGATAGGCTCCTAAATCTTCCAGTTCCACCGAGGCCACCATTCCAGAATTGGCAAAGCGGCTATCTCTTCGGCTTGGACTCATGCCATTAACCACCAATTCTCCAGGAGAAGTGGCAGCAGGAACAATAAAGCCTCCAGGGCACATACAAAAGCTAAAAACTCCTCTTTGTTTTCCTTTAAATTGGGTTTGCTGAACCAAAGAATAGGAAGAAGCGGGAAGATAAGGTCCGCGGTCAACTTCACAATGGTATTGGATTTTATCGATCAGATTTTGGCTGTGCTCTATTCTGACTCCTAAGGCAAAAGGTTTTGCTTCAATCAAAACCTCTCTCTTATGTAGTAATTCAAAAATATCTCTGGCAGAATGACCTGTTGCCAAAATGACACCCTTACCGGTAATTTTCTCCCCGTTTTGGGTCACTACCCCTTTGATCTCTCCATCATTTAAAATCAAATCCTCAACTCTGGTTTCAAAAGCAATTTCTCCACCTGCGTTGAGAATACTTTGTCTGAGTTCGGCTACTAAAACCGGGAGCTTGTTTGTTCCAATATGAGGATGAGCATCGACTAGGATTTCTTCCGTAGCACCATGTGCCACCAAAATCTCCATGATTCTCCGAATATCTCCTCTTTTTTTGGATCGGGTGTACAGTTTCCCATCAGAGTATGTACCTGCACCACCTTCTCCAAAACAATAATTGGAGTCAGGGTTTACCACATGATGCTTATTGATAGCGGCAAGGTCTCTTCTTCTAGCCCTAACATCCTTTCCTCTTTCTATTAGGATAGGCTTAACTCCCAGTTCAATCGCTCTCAATGCAGCAAATAAACCTGCAGGTCCTGCTCCTACAATGATAATGGCTTCAGCATTTTTGACATTGGGATATTCAGGGATAGCATCCAGTAACGGCTTAGGAGATTCTTTTATAAAAAGTTCTGCCTCCACATTAACCCGCACTCTTCTTCCTCGGGCGTCTATGGATCTTCGGGTTTGCCGGGCAAAGGCCTCTGCTGTTTCGGTTGAAAGTCCAGCTTTATTTAGTAGAACTTTTTTAAAAAGTTCGGGGTCATAAGCCTCTTCCGGGCTCAGTTGCAAGGTGAAATTCTTCTTCATGGTAAGGTATTTATCCTTAAATCAATTGCAAAGGTAGGAAAGGGAGATGGGAATTACGAGGGACGAGGTACGATTAAAGGCGATGAGAGGCGAGAGACGAGAAGCGAGAGACGAGAATTAAAATGGCGGCGACACTCGATTAAACAATTACACAATTACACTTCCAAAAAATATCGAACATCGAATGATGAACGTCGAATAGCAAAGTATCTAATAACTAATAACCAATAACAATTAACTGATCATCAATTACTCGATTACACAATCACCAATGTCGAATAATGAAGTAACTAATAAATATCAACCAATAACAATTAACTGATCCTCAATTACACTTTACACTTCCAAAAAAAAATATCGAACATCGAATGATGAACGTCGAATAGCGAAGTATCTAATAACAATTAACTAATCTTACTTAGTCACACTTCAAAAAATCAATTCATCCTATCCAAAACCTCAAATCGGGAGGAATTGGAAATAAACTCAGGCACTATCACCTTTAAATGAGCCACCAATTCATTTTCTGAATTTTTATTGATTAGCTCTTGAAAAAGCTCCACTTGCCCGTCTATTTTGTGATAAGCGGAAGGAAGTACTTGGGCAATTTTAATCTTAGGATGATGGGTAATCTTCACTGTTTCAAAATCATTCAACAGCTCTTCATAGAGCTTTTCTCCTTCTCTCAATCCTGTAAATACAATACTGATATCCTCATCTACTTTCTTACCGGAAAGCTGAATCATTTTCTTGGCCAAATCGAGAATCTTTACAGGTTCCCCCATGTCAAATACATAAATCTCGCCTCCATGCCCCATTACAGCTGCTTCCAAAACCAATTGGCAAGCCTCAGGAATGGTCATAAAGAATCGAGTAATTTCTGGATGGGTTACCGTAATAGGGCCACCGTGCAAAATCTGCTTCTTAAATAACGGTATAACCGAACCATTGGAACCCAAAACGTTTCCGAATCGAGTGGTAATGAATTTAGTATGGTACTTCTTGTGATTAACTTCCAAATATTCATTTAAAGCCTGCACATACATTTCCGCAGCTCTTTTGCTAGCTCCCATCACGTTGGTTGGGTTCACTGCTTTATCTGTAGATACAAACACAAACTTATCTACCTGAGCCAAAACTGAGAGATCTGCCAGAATTTTGGTTCCTATCACATTGGAATGAATTGCTTCTTCCGGATAGTTCTCCATCATCGGCACATGCTTATAGGCTGCAGCATGGAATACTACCTGAGGTTTGAAGTTTTTGAAGACTTCCTTCATCTTCTTCTTATTCCTCACATCTCCCAAAATGATTTTGATCGGGCAGGATGGATAAGATTCTCTAAACTCGTTCTCCACATCATACAATGCTGATTCAGCAATGTCTAGCATGATTAGAAGCTTCGGTTGATAATAAGAGATTTGTCGGCAAAGCTCGGAACCTATAGAGCCCGCAGCTCCTGTAACCAATACAACCTTGTCTATCAGATCTTCATGTATTCTTGGATTATCCAATTGAATCTGATCTCTGGATAACAGATCTTCGATTTTAATTTCACGGATTGCACCGGCTGTCAAACCTCCATTGATCCATTGATCCACAGGAGGAACGATAGAAACAGAAATCTTTAACCTCAGGCATTCGTCTATAATTTCTCTTTTTCTCTGAACGGATAGATCTCTAACAGCAATAATCAGTTCGGTTACACCATACTGGCTGACTAACTTCTCCAAGTGGGAAAGACCATGATAGATCCTTGTTCCTGAAAGGTTCTTCCCATCCTTTTTTGGATCATCATCCAAAAAGGCTACAGTATTGAAATAGGATTTACTGTCTGTTTTAATAGCCTCCTGCGCTATGATCCCAGCCTCCCCGGCACCAAAAATGACTCCGTTTCGCTGCTCCTTCGCTATAAATCCATTTTTCAAATAAACAAATAGCTCTTTCACAAGCAGTCTATAGAAAACGAGCATGAAGAGCGAGGACAAACTCGCAATAATTAAAACAGAGGTCGGAAGTAGAAATCTATCATTCAGAAAACTTCCATGGAAAAAATTAAGAAAGAGAAATAAAATAAAATTGATAAGAACCGTTTTAAAGATATTGGAACCATCCTTAAAACCGGTATGTCTTACTATTCCTTCATAGCTTCTGGTATTTTGCATAACCAATAGTCCACCTATCATAAAGGTGAAACTTCCGGCTATAGCGTCATTTTGTTCGATTAAGGCTAATTCGAAATTGAATCGTACTAGATAGCCAAATAAAGCACAATAGAAAAGTATAAGAGCGTCTAGCGTGGCGATGATCCATCTAGGAAGGATTTTAAGCCTGGTTAAAAAATTCATAGTAGATATTGTTTCAAATTGATAAGGTTAAAAGGTAGGGCCTCACTAATTCTATCACTTTGCAAAATAAGATTTTTTATCCTGCTAAACCAAATATCCTTGTGTATTTTTCAGTTCAATCCAATTTTATTTTGAATTATTTCAATTGAATGTTAGGTATTTTTGAAATACGATAAAAACAAAGGAATTGGATTTAAGCGGAAACAGTTTTTCTAATTCTTATTTAAATGGGAAAATTTGGAGTACAACAGGTTTAAAAAGAGAAAAACAGTGTAGTCAATTATTTTGATGAAATATACAAATTTATTTGAATAATCTGTTAATTCACAGGAACCCTAAGTTGGAAGTGTGAATTATAAAGTGCGAAAGCTTGAATTAATCTGGAAATCCGGAATTATGCCTGTTGCCATATTTTCTTTGTTTGACCGATTGGATGCTTCGACTTCGCTCAGCACAAGCAACCGAAGACCGGAGCAATCGGATACTGATCATTTGGGCTAATTCAAAGCCATATTTTTCATCCTCAGGGCAAAAATACACTTAAATAATTCCGGGATTGCAGATTCCTTGAGCTATTATGAAAGATGAACCTTTTGCTGCTTACTTCCTTCAAATTTCCCCATACTCACATGCCCTTGTTGAGATACTCCTTTACCTAATAGAACATTAAAAAAAGTAATAATTAGAATTTTACAATCCAGTAGAAAGCTTACATTTTCCACATACCAAGTATCAAATTCAAATTTCTCCTCCCAAGAGATGGTATTTCTACCATTGACCTGAGCCCAACCACTGACTCCGGGCTTGACTAAGTGCCTTTTGATCTGCTCTTTATTGTATAGGGGAAGGTATTCCATCAATAAGGGTCTTGGACCTACCAAACTCATATCCCCTCTGATTACATTGAGCAACTGAGGCATTTCATCCAGAGAAAACTTCCGGATGACTCTTCCAAACTTGGTAATCCGCTCCGAATCTGGAAGCAAGTTTCCCGACGAATCTTTTTTATCCGTCATGGTCTTGAATTTCAAAATACTAAAAGGAATGGTCTGAAATCCTGGACGGGTTTGTTTAAAAATTGGATTACCCCGGAAATAAAGGAATAAGGTTAAATAGAGAAATAGAAAAAGAGGAGATAGCAATAAAAAAAGGGTTCCTGCCACCAATAGATCCAGCAGTCTTTTACCGACTTTTCTATAAATCACAAACTCAGAATGTTTTGGCTAATTCCTTGATGACAATACCTACAATATTTTCCTGATCCTCATAGGTCAAATCAGCAGAACTTGGTAGACAAATTCCTTTTTGAAATAAACTTTTGGAAATATCACCACCGAAAAACTGCACCTTTCTAAATACAGGTTGCATATGTAGAGGTTTCCATAAAAATCTGGTTTCTATTCCGTTCTTCATTAAGGCAACCCTCAGGTTGTCATTAGTGAAACCAGTCACTTTATCGTCGATCAGAATCGTAGTCAACCAATAATTGGAGGTGACGCCTTCGGGCTCATCCTGAAATACTATACCTGGTATTCTACCCAATAATTCTCGGTAATTAGAATTGACTTCCCTTCGTTTCTCTATCCACTCATCCAATTGCTCCAATTGAGCCAAGCCCACAGCAGCAGCCAGATTATTCATTTTATAATTATAGCCAATTTCCAAGTGCTGATAGTAAGGAAGATCTTCTCTTGCTTGGGTTGACAGGTATCTTGCTTTTTCAACCAGAGAACTATCATTTGCGATTAGTGCTCCTCCTCCACCGGAAGTAATGATTTTATTTCCATTGAAAGAGTACACACCGATATCTCCCATGGTTCCGCAATAGCGATCATTTACCGTGCTACCCACAGCTTCTGCAGCATCTTCAAGCACGGGAATATTGTATTTGCCAGCAATTTCCATGATTTCCTGCATTTTGGCAGGCATACCGAAAAGGTGGACTACGATAATAGCTTTTGGTTTTTTACCATGAGCTATCCTATGCATAATCGCATCTTCCAAAAGTTCAGGAGACATATTCCATGTTTCCTTTTCACTATCTACAAAGATGGGAGTTGCTCCAAGATAAATGATTGGATTGGCTGAGGCACAAAAAGTAAATGATTGACAAATCACCTCATCTCCAGCTTTTACACCTAACAGAACAAGTGCCAAGTGTAAGGAGCTTGTGCCCGAATTCAAGGCAACGGCCTGGTGGGTTTTCAGTTGCCGCCCAAGTTTCCTTTCGAATTTATCGATAAAACTGCCTGAAGTTGCCAGTTGCCCGGAACTGATGGCTTCTTGGGTGTAAATAAGTTCATTTCCACCGAAGATTGGAGCGGAAAGTTTATACTGAAATGCCATTTATGGGGTACGCCATACCGTTTACGATGGGAAACTAAATAGATTCTATCAAAAACCCAACCAAACATTAATTTTATTCAAATAAAAAATGCCCCGAAGGGCATTTATAAGTTTTAAGTGGTTCTGAGCTTAGTTTAGATTCATTCTGGATTCTCGAATTTCTTCCATTTCCAATTTGATTTTTCTTCTTTGCTGCTGTGAAAGAGGCCTTACTTCCAGTACTCTTGGCTCGGCATGAACCTTCTTTTTCACATACTTAACAGTGACCTGATCCAGTCTGTATCCGAGGCCTAAGGCAATGACAGAAATCAGAGGTAAAACCAAATGATCTGAATAATCTTTCAATGCGACCACCAAGACCACGAAAGCCAATTGAATGAAGCCAAGAAGCATAGCAACCTGATTATGCTTCAATCCAGACCTCATCAGGAAATGGTGTACATGGCTTTTATCCGGAGTCATGGGACCCTTACCTTGCAAGATCCTACGGGTAAAAACTCTGGCCATATCATACAGAGGAAAAATCATCAATGCTATTCCTGAAGAAAATACAGACTCAAACTTCCAGGCCGCTCCAGTAGGTAAAGCCGCATTGTATTCCATAAAGGCTATGATTAAGGCTCCCATGGTAAAGCCTAGGGTTAAGGAACCCGTATCACCCATAAAGATTTTGGCAGGATGCCAATTATATACTAAGAAGGAAAGTATTCCTCCTAGGAAAGTAAAGCAAAGAACGGCGAAGCTATCCAGTCCATGTACATAAAACCAGACACCCAGAGAACTTAGAACGATTACTGCCATGGTTGAAGCCAAGCCATCCAAGCCATCAATCAAGTTGAATGCATTGGTCAAGGCCAAGATTACAAAGGCAGAGAATCCGTATGAAACATACAAGTTGAGCTCCCCTACTCCCAAGAATCCGTGCAAGTCCTTAATACGGATATCCGCAGCAACAATGACCAGCAACACAGCTACAAGTTGACCCATAATTTTATGGGAGGCTTTCAATTCGACCATATCATCCCGAAGTCCAACAAAGAACACCAGGGCTATAGCACCTAAAAGGTAGCGGATATCAGGAAGTGGAAACTGCCAAGCCCAAATGGACATAGCGATGGAAGCAGCCAAAAAGAAAGCAATTCCTCCCATGGAAGGGATAAATTTCTTGTGAATTTTCCTTCCGCCCGGCAGATCACCTATTTGAGCTTTGTGGAGTAGCTTTATCAGAATCGGTGTGACAAAAAACCCCACCGAAAAAGCTGTGAGTATGGCTAATAAAAAAAACATAATTGGTTGGTTTAATCGGTTAAAATTACAAAGTATGAATTACAAAAGTCTTGCCTTTAATGATTTATTAATGGAAGGCCTGATATAATGAAAAGTATGAAAAACATAATTTAATGTATATCAGGTGTTTAAACTAAGATTAAATTCAATTTTTTGAGTATTAAATTTTTTCAAAAATCATGCATGTAAATAAGGGCTTTTGATTTAGTTTTCAAAATCTGAGGAACACTTCTTCAAAGCGGTGAAAGTTGAGTAATTGAGAAATGGAGTAATCGTGTAATTGAGTAATTGGGTAACTGATTACGTTCTCAAGTCAAGATTCTCGTCTCTAGTCTCTCGCCTCTTGGTTCATTGTCAAGGCTCACATTTGAAAAAGTAATTGATTAACCGTGTAAGGACATAATGAATGGATTTAGGGCCTAATAACAAATAACTATTAACTCCCAACTCTGCTTTGCTACTTCCACTCTTTGCGGGAGCCAAAAAAACCGCCGCGTCGCTGCGCCGCTGCGAGCTATTTTTTTTAACCACATAGAAATTATAGATCACATAGTTTGAATCAAAATAACCCCTTCAATAGACCTATGCCCTAATAACTAATAATCAATAACCATCAACTCTCACCCCTTCTTCGCCTCTTTGCTACTTTGCGGGAGATCAAAAACCGCTGCGTCGCCGCGCCACTGCGAGAAACTTAAATTCTTTCACCGCAAAGCCGCAGAGATCGCAAAGGATATCACAGAGAAAAATTTATTAAACCTCATAGAAATCAGAGATCACATAGCCTAAATCAAAAAAGTCCCTTCAATGAACCTATGCCTATTTAACTAATAACCAATAACTATTAACTCCCATCTATTCTTCGCCTCTTTGCTACTTTGCGGGAGATCAAAAACCGCTGCGCCGCCGCGTCACTGCGAGAGACTTAAATTCTTTCACCTCAGAGCCGCAAAGACCGCTAAGAACTCCACAGAGAAAAATTTATTAAACCACATAGAGAGGATAGAAAACATAGCCTCAGAGCAGATAAACTTGGAATAGGACGACAATCCTAATAACTATTAACTCCCATCCCCTCTTTGCCACTTCCACTCTTTGCGGGAGGCATCTCTACTCCTTCTTCTTATTCCAGAAATAAATCGCCGACACCTGCCCCATCACCGAAGTAAGATTTTTCCCTTTCGGAAAATCTGGGGTACTTGTCGGATCCAACTGCCACTGGTAGTTGCGTGCATGGATCAACTGAAGCTTGGAGCTAAGAAGTAAGTTGTTGAATTGTTTGTCGTACAAGAAACCTAGAGAGAGGTCGACCCAGGGTTTACGCTCAGTGAACTGAAGCAAGGCCTTGTAATAAAAGTCCTGATTATTTGCCAAGCGCTCAAAAAGCAAACCCATTTTATCCACACCCTCAACTAAGGAAACTTCTACAGTTTGCAAATTTGAACCTGTTCCAATTCCCACACCTAGAGGTTGCCCGTAATTCACAAAGCCCCGTGCAGGAAAATGAGTATGCCATGAATTTCCACCGCCTATGTACGGTATTTCTGCTGTTCCATATCGAAGTATTCTATTTATGGATTCTTGTTGATGAGTTACTTCAGATCGAATTTGAATAGTTTTACCGATTTCGGGAATATCAAACAATTGATTGAATCCAAAAATAAAAGCACGAGCATGTTCAGGGTTGAGAATATATTCTCTCCAATCAAATGCATGATCTCTTCTCCCATATTCAAAATACAACTCAGACTTCGTCTTAGGTATAACTAATCTTCCGAATATAGTTACCGTTTGATCTCTCCCGTTTGCATCAAAATCCACTGAGTTTCCATCTGCAAAAAAGTTTTTCTTTTGAAAAGCCTCAAAAATAGGGAACCAATCATAGAAAGTATTCCCCCTACTTGCATTGTATTGTTGGAAAGTTCGACTAAATCCAAAATAAAAGCCTTTTACCCATTTAGGGCTCCAAGTAAATGTGATAGCGTTGGTATAGCGTGAATCCCCCGTAAAGGGAGTAAAATACCGGTCATTTAACTCTTCATTTTGAGAAGGAGCAAACCCAGAGTTTTCTAACCTTCCCATAATCATTTGCAATTCGATATTTCCTAAGAAAGTATTTGCAGGTTTGGTTGTATTGATAGTGAAATGAGGGAAGCCCTGTGCATTATTGGAGAATGTTAGAGCATTAAACTGCCCTGGTCCCCACCAAATATTTTCTGTGCTTCCTCCTATTTCAAAAGCTCCAAATTGAAAAGTAAGCTTAGACTGTCCCCACCATGGTTTGAAATACCAACCAGATCCATATCTTTCTGGATTATCACCAATATTCCATAAAAAAAAACGTCGTCTAAGTTCTAGTTCGTTGAATTCTTCTAAACTGGTTAAAAAACCTGCATTTTGGGCCAAAACAAACTCAGGCCGAAATGTAAAATTAATAAACGTATACTTAGCGTGAATACCACCAGATATATAGGTTTGAATACCTGGGTTTGGAATTAATCCATAATCTGCCCATCCATAGGGTCTCCCTGTAAGAATTCTAGTCATATTAATAAATGGTAAAACTCCAACTTCCAGTTCATTTAACGAAAATGGCAAGTCAATTTCATGAGTAATACCGTATAAACTATCAATTGATTCAATTGGTCGAAGGAAAAATGAAGCACCTACACTATCATTATTAACCAATTGCTTTCTTCTTTGAAATTCCTCGATTAAAGGAAAACCCGATGGCAAAGATTGCCCGAACAAAACCCATGGTATCGTTAAAAGAAAAAATCCAATTACCGATAAAAGAAAACCTCTAAACAGATTCATAAAGTCTTTTAAACTCCTTCACCATTTTATCCTTGGTGAATAACTCAAAATAACGAGCCCTAGCATTAAGACTAAACTCCTCTTTTAAATCAGAGTCATGTAGAATCAAATTTATTGCATTCCCAAGCTTTTCAGAATCATTGACAGGAACCACAAACCCCGTTTTCTTATCTTGGTTTACCCAAGGTACTCCAGAACCTTCGATATTACAACTAACTACTGGACAACCAAAACTCATCGCCTCTATTATTACCACTCCAAAAGCCTCGGATTTTTCATTGGATGGCAAACAAAAAACATCGGCTAGCTTAAAATACTCGCCTAATTCTTCGAAAGGTATTTTACCCAAAAATACAACCCTATCTTTAAAGCCTTTTTCAATAACTTGATCCTTAAGTTCAAAAGAAAGCTCTCCTTCACCACCCAGAAGAACTATGGTATCCTCATCAAAAGTCTCAACAGCATCAATTAGCGTAGAAAAATTCTTATAGTAAATGTGGCGTCCTAAAGCGAAAATGATCTTCTTCCCTGAATAACGCTGCGTAAGCTTTTCTCGCAATGTCGGATTTTCAGGGAACTCCGATTGATCAATGCCAATCGGAATAATTTGTACCTTATTTCTATAATGCTTCAAGTCATCAGAGCCCTCTAAATAGTTAGGGCTGGTTACTACAATCGTTGAAGCAAGAGTTAGCAATCTTTGCTGAAAAGGATTAAAAAAAATTTTAGCAATCTTTTGACGAATTATATCACTATGCCAATGTACAATAATCTTACCCTTGTAACCCACATGCAAAATTGCCATAATCGCTATCGGATTAGGTAAATGTACATGTATGATAGAATACCTGTCCTTAATTTCTTTTAAAGTTTTAAAAAAATCAATTGAAATCGGCGTAGACAATGCATTAATAATAACATCTGACTTAAATACGTGATAGCCTCTCAAAACACACTCTGATCCTCTATTCTCGTTAAAGCACAATACATCAGTACTAACTTCTAAATTATTCAACCCCTCAACAAGGTCGAAATTAACTTTTTCTATTCCACCGAAATAGGGTGGATAAAACTTGCCTAAATGCAAAACTTTCACTATAGTGTAAAAATTAATATGGTAGATATAAAGAACAGAATTCCAATGCCAGTATGAACTCTTGTTGTTAATGAATAAACTATTTGCCTCCTTCTCAAGATATACTGTTGTCCATAAAAGAAAAGCCAAAGTATAACATTATTAATAACAAGAATCATTAACACATTTAGTTGAAACAGCTGACTTATTGTGTACAATGTAAAAATCAATCCAACTACAAAAACAATAAGTAGTAAGATAAATTCTTTAACCTTTTGTTCTCTTTGCATAGAAGATTCAAATAAAGCAGTATTAATCCAAAAAACAACTTGGAAAAGACATAGAATAAAAATCTTTAAATCAGGAACAATGTTAAACTCAAGAAACGAAAATAAGGGTGAAGAAATCCATGTAAAAACGGTTGCAAAAATTAGATTGATCAATAATATCAATAAAATAATTTTAAAATATTTCTTATCCAGAATTTCATGCTTCTCTAAAAAAAAGCCTCGAAACATCAATATCCCAATAAACCTAAACGCTAGTAAGGATAAACCTGCAAATCTAAAATAGAGAGAGTAAGCTGCCACATCCTCAAAACTACCAAAATATTCAATGAAAAGCCTTGTGCTCGAAGATAGCAGTATAATTAGTGGGCCAGAGATCAAAATCAATCCCCCAAATTTATATATTTCTTTAATTGATTGAAATGACACATCTCTATACCCTCTGCAACGCGGAATATGATAAAATACACTTGATAGAAACAAGCTAATCAATATAGAAATATGCCAGAGCCTAATCGAAAATTCAGCAAATCCATTATACATCAGGCAAAGTAAAATACTCATTACAATGTAAACGGATGTATCTGCAATAATCGAAAAACTATTCCTTCCATTTGATTTTAGTATACCTGAAATAACTACTTGATCGGCAAAAGCAACACCGAGAATAAAGGCTCCAAAAATAGGATTCGTCAGAAATGAGGAAATCGTTACCGCGGTTAATATCAAAACAGCAATTAAGAATACGAAATGAAAGTGAAAAACTGGCTTTAAAGAAATTTTATCATTCTTTAAGACATAAAAAGCATAAGATCCAACCAGGCCTGCAGAAAAAACCCCGGTGAGCATTTGACCTAGGTTTAAAGAATACTCAAATTGCCCGTACTCAAATTCTGAAGAAATCAGCGTAGCCACACCTAAAGGAGCCAAGTAACTAACTGATTTAACCAGAGCAAATAAAATCATTATTGGGCCCAATCTTTTTAACATTAAACCCTATCCTTTACTTGGCTTTTCGTAAACTTCTTCCACCAAACCATCCAAATTTATCTTTTTAAGCTTTTTCTTGGAGTCTTCATAATCCTTCTCTATATATCGAAGAGGTTGAGCTACATACATCCCTGATTTCGTCAGATTTTTTGAGATGCAACTACTACTCCCTATAGTTATACCATCAGCTACATAAACTCCAGCATTTATAACACAACTAGAACCTACATAGACATTATTGCCAATATTTATTTCACCATCAATTCTAAACCTATCGGGACCTGTAGGAGCATGTAAATAACCATGAGTCCATAGTTGAGAATGAGAACCAGCAATAATTGAAAAGTCTCCTAAATTAATACTTCGCATCATGTCAATTTTATGACCGGCTGTAATCTTTGCTAAAACACCTAGGTTCAATGCTGATTTACCATAAGATACTCCCTTTCCTGCTCTAGTAATAACACAAGAATTACCTATTGCGCTTTTTTCCTTTAGCAAGACAATAAAATTCCCTCTTAAAAAATTGAATCTACCTATAATGGCATTAGAAGACATTTCTAAATAATCAAATTTAAGAAAATTAAAATTCCCAATACGACTTCCATCACCTATTTTCATTTTACCAATGGCTACGATTGAAAAACCAATTCTAGCTTTCAAACTAATATTATGACCTATTAAATTTAAAAGTACTGGTTTAAGAAAGCTTAAAGGAATTAAACAGATGAGTAAAGTAAGAAACCTAATCATTATTAATAATTTTAATAGTTAAATTACTTAAATGAAATTTTGAATGATAACTTCAGACAATACTCTTAGTATCATATTACTTAATTTAACATCGAAAACAGACCAATACTTTCTTGAATAGAATTTCTCATACAATCTTTATTTTTGAAATAATATAAAATAGTACTATTGATGTCAATATAAATATACCTCCTGCACCGTTGATAAAATTAAATACAGGAGAAAATGCAATAACAATAAAAAAATAAAAATAAAGAATAATAGCCCAATCATAGCCACTTTTTGCTTTGTTATAAATTACTTTAACTATCATACCAAACAATAGCATGAATAACAATGAAAACCATCCAAAGTCGATAAATATTGGACCAAAAAAAGTATTAAATACTCCAGGCCTAGGACTCAATTGCTCTAGATTTTTTGAATCAAAATTTCTACCTGTTACTTTATGCAAAAAACGCGAATAAATAGCAAAAGTATAACTCCCTAATGCATAATCATTTTTGTAATTATCATAAAGATATGAAAACTCAATCATACCATGGGTAAAGTATTGCGTAGTAGTTAAATAAGTAAAGACTAAACTTTGAGTAGTAGGATTCAGGTTGCTAAAAGTATTTTTAAAGGAGTTGCTCGATGTAACTGTATAATTAATGTTAGATTGGTTTAAAACAAGGTCATATGTATTTTCACCAGCAAAAATTTTTGTTCTTTCCACAAAAATGAAATTCATCATCAGCATAAAGGAAAGAATTACCATAACTATACCAAGCCCCTTTAATAAAGTAATTTTAATTTTTTGAAAATAAAATAAATATAAACCAAGAAGAATAAACAAAACAAAGATTATCGAACGAGACCCCAATAAGACTGCATCAAAAATTTGCGCGAAAAATAAAATGAATGCAATTATTTTTACTATCCAATTAGTTGAAATTTTATGCTTCCAAAGTAAAAAAATCGGTATTATACCTAAAGGGGTTAAGAAAGATGATAAAATAGCGATGTAGTTTCCTCCCGCTGCCTCCATAATTTCTCTATTCTCGAAATAATTTGAACTTGAACTGATTCCGCGAATTATAAACCTATCGGTTAGTTTAAGGGCTAATCCTAAAATTGCTAAATACAAAATAAGGAAAAATAATCTCCTCAGATTATTCGCACTTTTGGAAGTACGAAAACCAATTTTATCCTTAACTAGGGCAACTCCAAGTATAAATGATAGAATGCAACAAAAAAGAAAAACATACGCAGTTCCATTTAGTTCAATATTTACAACAAGAGGAGAAAACAAAAACAAAATCGCCCATATAATAAAAGCAAACGCCATTACCTTTGACGGATGTAACCGATTTAAAAAATTCACATTATGATCCTCGTAAAAATTAGAATCCATATAATACCTTGGTATAAGCCGTTTTAAGTTTAGTCAAATTACGGGCATCTTTTAAATAATGTGAGTTATGCAGTCCATCTCCATTAGTTCCTTCAAAACTTGTTTGCATCAGCTCTTGCAAGTATGCCACTTTTTCCTCGCTGGACATCTTAGGGAACCCCCCTTTTTTTATTTGATCAAAAATAGGCTGCATGGATTCATCAGCTTTCAAATGATAACAGTTTTTTTGTCTCGTATGTAATGCTTCTCCAAGCATAATTACAGGCATGTTATCAAATACACATTCAATTGCAATAGTTCCTGTAACTGTAACAACGACATCTGTAATTAACCAAACATCTGCCATTTTAGAGCTATGTTTAAGTACTATAATTCGTTCAGAATTTGACTTGACTAGGTCTAATAATTCCTTTGAGATTTCATACTTCGATTTAGGGTTTGGTTTCAATAAAAGTTTATCGGAACCCTTTAAATCATTTAAGATTCGCTGAATGACTTGTGTTTGATTATTGTTCGGGTAGCCCCAAACATCAATATTTGCTTCGGGCTGCATTTGCATGGCATATAGCACATGAAAGCCTTTCTTAATCTTAGTTGTGTCAACTGCTATTTCTTCCCACCTGAGTACGTTTTTAGCATAATGGGAATTAATCTTACGTTTAACAAATGGAGAAGGAGTATTGTACCGCTCTCCCAAGTAATAAGAAAGTGACAACCGTAATTTGTCTTTAAGCCAATCTAAGCCTGTTAATTTATAGCGCAATACCGTCATGTAATCTGGAAGTGCTTGACGTGCTTGGATTGCTTCAACAGTTTTCAGAGCCATGTCATTTGAAAGCAAATCTTTAGATCCTTTATAAGGCACTTGGGTATCGTACAAATAAAATGAGAATCGATTATTAGGATACCGAGTTGTTGAGGGATTTAAATATAATATACTTCTTCTCTTACAGGCATTTATTACCAGCAACTCATGAAATAAAGTAGCTTCGCCAAAGGCTAAGTCAGGCATAATCACATCTAAGGCCTTCTCAATTTCCTTTTCATACCAAAAAATAAAATTATCAGATTGAATTCCAAAATAATTCATTCCCCTATTTCCATTAATTATTTTTTGAATTTCTGGAGTATAAATTTTTTCAAGTCTTTTCTTTTTAGGAAACGGTAAAACAGTTACATTTTTAAATGAAGGTTTAAATATGGGGTTCTGAACAATCCAAAATATTTCATGCCCCTCCTTTTCATATTCTTTAGCAATAACTTCCCAAAGCCCCGTTTTATAACGGTTCTCTACAAATAGAATTTTCATTTATTATTAACAAAACTTAAATCCATTCGAGCACCATTCTCTAATGATTTTGTAACCTTTTTGCCCAAAATATCAGTTAAATGTTTGGGATGTAAACCAAAACCCGGTCTAATACTTCTAACATTTTCCTCTGTAATCACTCCTCCTTCATTTATATCCTTCACCACATACAGAGACCTAGAAAAATCCTTTCCTTTTTTCTGTTTTTCGGTCAGATTGTAATTAACAACACCAATAGCTTTCTCTGCTTCCCTAACAGCCTTTACCATTTCAGCAAATTCAAGTTCAGTCATCGAAAAAGATGCATCAGGACCACCTATAGTACGATCCAGAATAAAATGTTTCTCTATAATTTTTGCACCAAAGCACGTAGATACCACCGGAACCGTACTGCCCATAGTATGGTCTGATAGCCCAGTTATTACTCTATACCTTTCTGCCATGTCTTTTACCATCACCATATTGGCTTCTTCGATTGGGGCAGGATAACTTGAAGTACATTTTAAAAGCGCAACATCACGATTACCCATTCGATAGCAGGCATCCAATGCCAATTCAATATCTTCTTGGGTTGCTATCCCTGTTGATATTATCACTGGTTTTCCTTTTGACGCTACATATTCAATCAAAGGAATATCAGTGATTTCAAATGAAGCAATTTTGTAAGCAGGTGCATTCAGGTTTTCAAGAAAGTCCACTGCTGTTTTATCAAAGGGAGAACTGAAACAGACAAGTCCCTCTTCTTTAGCTACATTAAACAAAGTTTCGTGCCATTCCCAAGGGGTATAAGCCTCCTGATATAATTGATACAGATTTTTGCCTTCCCAAATAGTCCCTTTGATTATGAAATCCTCTTTGTCGCTATCAATGGTAATAGTATCTGCTGTGTAAGTCTGGAATTTGATGGCATCTGCTCCAGCCCTTTTTGCGGCTTTGATGGTTTCAATAGCAGTCTCTAGACTGCCGTTATGGTTTGCTGAAAGCTCTGCTATAATAAAAACCGGGGAGGTTCTATCTATTTTACTATTTCCTACCTGCATGATTTATTTTCATTCTAAATTCTAAAACATCTTTTTCTAGCTCAATTTTATCAAATCCTAATTTTTCAAATATCTTAATGGAAGCTATATTCTCCTTTTTTACAAGACCTTTGATAGATTTAATATCTTTTCTTTCCTTCTGCAAACCTAAAACAGATAGTTCAAGTAACTTCGTTCCTAAACCCTTCCCAGTTTGATTTGGAGCTACAAGATAGCTGATCAAACCTTCTTCTCCTTTTACGTCATACCTGATTGAACCCACAGGTTCACCTTCACTGATCAATAATTTGAAAATACAGTTTTGGTCTTTTATTTTTTCAGCAAACCACTCGGAATGTTCTTCCAAGGGGATAAATCCCTTTTTGAATGCATATCGCCTTGTTTGAGGATGATTGGTCCAGGTATAGGTAATTTCTAGATCTTCTAAAGCTGCATTCCTTAAGTAAAATCTACTGGTTGTTTTGGAATGAAGGATCACATCAATATAATTACCCTCAAAGAAACAATGTTCCTTTAGCCTTGCCTCCCTTTCATATCCTGATTTTTCCAATACAACATAAAGCCTCGGCCTTAAATCAAAAGCATAAGTAAAAATCTTATGAAGCTGAAGTTCTTCAAATGCAACTTTTTCAATCAAAGTCAAATAAGTCTGCCAATGAAAAGAGAAAAAATCCTTTTCCAAAGCAGTATCCATGATAAAGGATATCTCTGCATTTTTATCTATCCAATTGATATGGACTAATCCTCCATAACCGATGCATTTTTCACCCTCTAGGTACGAAAATAAAATCTGATTAGGTCTTTCCTGGTCAAAAAGTTTAGCAATCACATTCTCAAAATATGCATCCTGATCCGCTTCCGTCAAGAGTCTATTCTGGCGCAGATGGTAAATCTGTTCATTACGCCATTTCATGATGGCATATTTATCCTCTTCTCGGATAGGTACCAGTGAATATTGGTCTATATTAAAAGTTTGATTTGTAAGAACCCTATAAAAGAAACTCATTTAATTCAGTCTTTTGAATCCAGAATGACAAACCGGACCTTCCAATAAGTCATTAATATTTAGATCCCCCTTTATACACTTTGATATAGAATTATATACATCATTCAAACTGTCAAAATATTGATCAAAATACCTATCCTCATGAACAGTGGCAGCATAAAAATTAGTACTCGCCAGAAAGCCTTTCTTCAGCATTTCTTGCGTCAGAAAAGTTTTAAACTTCAAACCATCTTCATACTTAAATGTGTAAGTAGATAGTGAAGGTATCCCTGAAATCTGAATATCAATAGTGTGATTTTCAGCCAGTTCTATCCATCCTTGTTGCATTTTTTTTCCTTTTTCAGTAATAATTTCCCAAGATTTTAATTTCTCCATAACTTCAAGGGTCTTTAATGCTGCCGCGGGACCAATCCTTTCTGTCCAAAATGTGCTACTGATAAAGGTTTTTTGGGCCGCTTCCATTACAGAACGCCTACCGACAACAGCCGTTAGGGCATAACCATTTCCAATAGTTTTTCCATACATGGCAAGATCCGGTTCTACACCGTATTTTTTATATATACCTCCGAAAGTTTCCCTAAATCCAGAAGTACATTCATCAAAAATTAAAACTATTTTCTCCCTGTTAGCTAAATCACGAACTTTTTTCAAAAAATCATTTTCTGGCCCAAAATTTCGGACAACTTCCATTTTGATAACCCCAATTCGGTTATCCCTTACAATTTTTTCAAGTTCCTCGATATTATTATAATGGAAAGGAAATACTGTATTTTTTAAATTCTTTGGTACCCCTGCTGGCTCTAAACCCGGTAACAAATGTCCTGACAAACCATCTCCATCATTATGATTGGTAGAAAGATACCAGTCATGCCAACCATGATAACCGCATATCGCCACTTGATCTCTTCCTGATGCTGCCCTTGCTATCCGGATGGCAATAGCATTAGCCTCACCTCCACTACGAGCATATCTTACCATGTCTGCCCAAGGATTTATTTCAACTAATCTTTCGGCCAAATAAACTTCCTCAGGACAAGAAAGCGTACTCATATTACCCTTTCTGATAGTTTCTAAGACAGCCCCATCGACCTCTTCATGTCCGTAGCCTAGCGTATTAGTCCCAATTCCCATTATGGACATATCTATATAACTGTTCCCATCCAAATCAATCACCTTACATCCTTTAGCTTCAGAAAAATAGGAAGGCCATAAATCAGGTAAAAACATTTCCGGCCTCTTTGAAAGCAACATTGTTCCTCCAGGAATAAGTTGTTTCGCTTTTTTATAAAGTTCTTGTCCAGTTCCCACGGTTATTTTATTTTCTCGTTATCCAAAGATTTTATATACCCTTCATTTCGTTGGATATCCTGATTTTTGAATTCATTAATATGATGTATTATATAATTTGTATAATCCAACCAAGAAGCTTCAAATCCTAGAGTTGCAATAAGAGTTTCAATTCCTTCTAAATCCTTAGGTTCATCAACGGTCATACGGATATGATTGTAATTTGAAGGTGCTGATAGATGAACAGCCTTAAAAATGTTGCCTCCCTTTAAATTTGAATTATTTCTGATGTAAGGAGTTACGTGTTCACGTTCAGAAATCAACTTGGCTTCTTTCCATGCCTTTTCCAAAGCACGAAAATTAAAAACTTCAACATCCTGACCATCAGGAAATTCCTCAATCAAAATATTTGCTCCATAATCAGCTTGATTTTGAATAGTCAATTCTATCACTTCATCGATGATATTGGAGTCTATAAGCGGGCAATCCGAAGTTACTCTTACCACATAGTTCGGCGCATATGGTAAAGCTGCTTGATAGAACCTATCCAGTACATCGTTCAAATCCCCTTGATAAAAATCTACACCTGATTGATTGCTGATTTCAATAATTTGACCTACTCCTTCTTCCTTGGTAGTAGCTACAACCCAATCAGTTACTTTTTTAGACATTTTTACTCTTTGCAGATGTAGCCCTAGCAATGTCGTGTTTCCCAAGATTTTTGTAACTTTCTTGGGAAATCTAGTACTTCCAATCCTAGCCTGAGTTATCAGTAAAATTTTTAAAGATTCCATATTGAAGGATTTAAAAGAGAAGCTTCAGTTACAAAAATTTCATCTATTGCATTTAGTGCCGAAGGTGGAACTTTTGACTCAATTTTTTTTAAGTTAATATTTAACTGATCGACAGAATCCACACCAACCAAAACACAGTCAATATATTGCTTTGAAAGCGCATATTGAATGGCCAATGTAGAGAAATCCAATGAAAAGTGTTCTGCAATAGATTCTAAGTCATTCAGATATCTAACCAACGGATTAAGTTTCAAAGGAATTCTGTCCTTTTTCATAAAAAAAAGCCCCTGTAAAAAAACTGACCTTGTATGAATTTCTAAATTTTTACTTTTCAGTTCTTTTAGAATTTCACCCCTTTGCTGTTCATTGTCCAAAACATTAAATGGAACTTGCACTAAGTCAAAAATTTCTTTTTCTGCAATCTCTTTCATCTGGGCATTAGTGTAAAGAGATATACCCAATTTCTTGTATTTTTTTCCTTTAAGCTCCAAAAGAGAATTTATTTCTTCTTTTTTTGTCGATTTAAAATCTTCAAAACTGTGAAACATCACAGCATCTACTTGATCTATTTTCAAATTGTGTAGTGATTTTTCAAGCGAGTGGATTGGAGTTAAATTTTGTTTTAAATTGAATTTTGTGATAATCCTGAAGTTTTTTTCTTTATTGATACTGAGATAATCTCCTATTCTTTCTTCGGAATTTCCGTAAGCTGCTGCTGTATCAAGAACAGTTAAATTGGATGCGTAGGCTAGATCAAGTATTTTAAACACTTCTTCTTTACTCATTTTGCCCGAAGTATTGTTTATCCCGTAATCTAAACCAAATTGGACCGTGCCCAAAATAATTTTATTACTCATAACTAGGGTTAAAAATAGCCATTCTTAAAATATCATCGTATCCTTTCTTTGTTATTACATGTTTGATGTATCTACCTTCTTCTACAAAACCCAAATTTTTATACAATTTTATGGCTGATATATTCTCGCTGTAAACCCCCAAATTAATTTTTCTCAAGTTTAAAGGAACTGAAAAACAGTATGAAATAACAAGTTGAGATGCCTCTTTTGCAAATCCTTTTCCCCATTCTGCCTTGTCTCCCATCATGATCCCATACTCCCCATATTTATGCTTTAAATTAACGGGGTCAATTTTTATATTTCCTATATGTTTATTGGTGCTCTTTAAATGTATTGCCCAAAACAATATGGGATATTTTTCAATTTGGGTTAAAAATTCTTTTAGTTTTTCAATTGTATAATCTCCGCCCGTTTCTAAATAAGCAATAATTTCAGGATCATTCATCCACTTGACATAGTCAATACTGAGATGTTCCAAACCTAGCGGCATTAACTTCAGTCTCTCCGACTCCAAATAGGGCGCACTATTTGCCATAGAAATGGATAATTGTTTTTATTACAAATTCCTGTTCTTCGTTGGTTAAAGTTGGATACATAGGCAGACTGATACAGTTTTTATAATACTGCTCTGCATTGGGCATATCTCCTTCCTCCCATCCAAACTGTCTGTAATAAGGCATTAAATGAACAGGGATATAATGGATCTGGGCGAAAATATTTTGTTCTCTAAGGTACTGGTAAAGACTTAATCTGTTTTCAACTTCAATTATGTACAGATGGTAGGCATGGCCATCTACTACTCCTGATTGACTTTTGATAAAAGGTTGACCTTGAAAAACCTCATGATATTTTTTTGCTATTTCCTTTCTTCTTACCAAACCTTCGTCTGCTCTCTTTAATTGGCTTAAACCTAAAGCCGCTTGAAAATCAGTCAATCGATAGTTATAGCCAAGTTCCTGCATTTCCATATACCAGGCTGGGAATGCAGAATTATGAGAGGCTAATGAAAAATTATCTTTTCCCCTTGCGAATTCAAGTGAGTTTTGGAATAAAGATTCATCTCTCGTGATTCCGTGGGTGCGAAGCATCAAAAGTTTTTTGTAAAGGTTCTCATCGTTGGTAGTAATCATGCCTCCCTCGCCTGAAGCGATGTGTTTGACAGGATGAAATGAAAAAATTGCCAATTCTGCAAACTTACCATTCCCGCAATGCTGTTTTTGCCCCTTACTATCTATAAAATATCCCCCAGGAGAATGACAGGAATCTTGGATAATCCATAAGCCAAACTCATCAGCCAGTTCTCTAAAAGCCTCTAAATCTACTGCTCTACCTGCAAAATCAACCGGAATAATGCCTTGATAAGTACCTTTTGGTGAAGCTTCCAATAACTTTCTTACTGAATGAATATCCAGCAAATAGGTCTCTGGATCAATATCAGCAAAAACTACCTCACCTCCGCAATAGCGGACACAATTGGCTGAAGCAGCAAAAGTAATTGGAGCAGTGATTACTTTATCGCCAGGCTTTACTCCCAAAGCTAAAGCATTTAAGTGTAAGGCTGCTGTGCCATTGGATACCGCAATAGCATATCTGGAACCGACATAGCTTGCAAAAGCATCTTCAAACTCTTTGATTTTAGGACCTTGCGTCAGATAATCTGATTTCAAAGTTTCTATTACAGCCAGAATATCATCCTCCGTAATATGCTGCCTTCCGTAGGGTATAGGGTTCATCAGATCAATATTCAAAAGTTGAATCAACGTGTTCTTTGATAAGCGATCGAAGTGAGTCTACTGTTTCCCATTCTTCGTTATCCCCTGAATTATATGCAAATCCCTCCTTTACTTTAACCGCACCAAATTCCTTAATAAAATCTTCTAATTTGAACTTTGGTACAGCTGGAAGGATTGTGTAATATTTTCCCAGATCGTAGGTATAAAAAGAGTCTGAGGGAGTAATCATTTCTTCATGAACCTTTTCTCCCGGTCTTATTCCAACGATTTTCTGCTCACATTCTGGCCCTATAGCTTTCGCAACATCAGTAATTCGGTAAGATGGGATTTTGGGGACAAAAATTTCTCCTCCCCAAGCATGAAATAAAGCATGCATCACCATTTCTACTCCACCTTCTAGAGAGATATTAAACCGTGTCATGTTCGGATCTGTAATTGGTAGTACGCCTTCTTTTTTCTTGTTTATAAAAAATGGAATCACTGAACCGTTGGAGCCCATCACATTACCATATCGAACTACACTAAATCTAATTGGATTCCATCCTTTGATATTGTTAGCGGCTACAAAAAGCTTATCAGATGCCAATTTAGTGGCTCCATATAAATTAATTGGAGCACATGCTTTATCGGTTGAAAGAGCTACTACGCGCTCAACATTCGTCTGAAGGCAAGCGTCAACGACATTTCTTGCCCCATCGATGTTTGTTTTAACACATTCTTCAGGATTGTACTCCGCAATGGGAACATGCTTCATGGCAGCTGCATGAATTACAAAATTCACTTCTTTGAATGCTCGAATCAATCGCTCCTTATCCCGCACATCTCCAATAAAAAATCGAATTTGAGGAAATTCATTAGAAGGAAACTCTTGAGCCATTTGAAATTGCTTTTGCTCATCACGTGAAAAAATTATGATTTTTTTCACCTCTGGATGATTTGAAAGAATATGCTTCGTTAGTGCTTTTCCTAATGAACCAGTCCCTCCTGTAATTAAAATAGTTTTCCCTTGTAACATTATTAATATTCTAAATTATTTATCCCTTTTTAGGTTTTATTATGAAATGAAATTTTGAAAAATTTATTTTTGGCATTCAAATTTAAAGGACCCAAAAGTTTTATATGATGTTTTTTTCATTCAAATATACTCTATAAGTCTACCTCTTATACCTCACCGTTTTAAACTTCTCGGCAAATGCAGTGGCTAGAGGTAATCCTACATAGCCCAAACCGATGATGGCTATTTTGCTGTTTTCTAAGTTTTTTAACATCTAAAAAAGTGTTAGTAATTGGTAATTTGTTATTTTTTATCATTTTCTAGACTTCAATATTCACAGTTCAGGGTTCAAAGTTCATTTGCACCTCTGTAACGTTGATCTCTGAACACTGAACCTTTATCAATCCACTAAGCCCTGCTTCTCCTTCTCCAACCTCTCATACACCTTCTTTACATCCTGAGCTTTTTCCTTATTTAAAACCAAAATGGCATCCGCAGTGCAGATCAAAATACTATTAGACAGCCCCACAAACTCAGTATGTAATTCAGAACCAATTACCATATTTCCCATAGAATCTATCGGATAGCCCTGAGCTTGGTTGTATTCATAGATGGCCTCAAAACTTCCCATGTCTGACCAGTCGAAAGCAGAAGGAACCACCTTAATTTTGTCAGTTTTTTCCATCACTGCATAATCCACAGAGATAGATGGGATTTTCATAGATAGCTCCTCATTTAATTTCCCCTCTTCTATCTTTTGATAGGTAGTATAGGAGGTTTCGTAAACGCTAGGCTCCAACTTCTTCAATTCCTGCAAGAAAACTCCAGCTTGAAAACAAAACATTCCTGAGTTCCAGTAAAAATTTCCTTTTTGAATAAATTCCTCGGCAGTTGCCAAATCCGGCTTCTCTCTGAAGCTCCTTACTTCTTCTCCATCTGCTTCTATGTAACCAAAACCTGTCTCAGGTTTACTAGGCTTTAAGCCAAAGGTCACAATAAATCCATCCTTTGCTAGTGCTATAGCTCTCTCCACAGATTTTTTGTAAGCCTCCTCTGATTCAATCAAATGGTCGGAAGGGGTAACAAAGAGTATATCTTCTGGATTGCAGGCAAAGGCTGAAAAGGCTATGGCTGCTGCTGTATTCCTGGGGCAAGCCTCTATAATTTCCTGATAGGATTGAATCCCCGCTTCTTGCAAATCTTTTCGGGAAAGCTGGTAATTATCAATATTCCCCACCACCAAAACCGAATCACAAAACGCAGAATTCCTTAAGGCTGTCTTCTGAAATAAGGTTTTCCCATCAAAAATCGGAAGGTATTGCTTAGGTCTGGACTTTCTGGACAAAGGCCAAAGTCGGGAACCGACACCGCCAGATAATATTACGTTAACTATATTCATTTAATGCTTTATTAGATGTTCCCTCAATTTAAAAAAATGTTTGAGTAATTGAGTAGAGTGTAATTGAGGAACTGAACATAAAACAACAAGTAGAATTTAATCCTCGGTATTCTTTAATTTACTTTTTAAGCCCTCAGTTTTATTGATTTGAAATTTATAGAGAGCATTAAGTTTATTGATTATCTCGTCTAATTTTTTGCGAAAAGAAACATAAACATCATCACTAATATAGCCCATATCAAAGGCATAAATTAAGTGATCAATAGTTTCTAAAGCACTTGAAAATGAAATATTTGTAAAATGAGCTTGATCATTATATGATGATCTTCCTGAGCCTTCAGCAAGATTAGTAGCTATACTCGAGGAAGAGCGCCTTATTTGACTCGTTAATTCAAATTTTTCATCTGACGGAAAGCCTAATGTCAGTTTTTTTATTTCTACACGAAAAACTCTTGAAAGCTGATAGACTTGAAGTTTTTCAAATTGATAAGTAAAAAATCTATTTTCCATAAAACCTAAAAGTTAACTCTAAAATATTATTCCTTTATATGCTTTGAGACTGAATCAATTACTCAGTTAATCACTTACACACTTACTCACCACCGGGTACAGCTTCGCCCTTTCAGTCCCATTTTGAGATTGGTTTGGAGAAGTATAAATGCTGAGAATACTCGCATGGCCTACTTCTCTTTTTCCGGATCTCAGAATGATCTTAGCAATAATCTTTACTGCAAAAACTAGCCTAAGCTAACAGTTTGGTTTTTTGGGCTTTATTGAAAAAAAGGCCTCAAATTTTAAAATTTAAGGCTTTTTGATGGTTTAGACGCTTCAAAGATAATCAAATGAGTAGTTTTAGTACTCATTTTAGACTTAAATTTTTATCATTTTTTTAGTAGCTACTTTTTTGTTTTTCATCAATATTTATTTCCTCGACACCCAACATCAAATCCTGAAATAAAGCCAAATCATTTATCTTCCAGACGTGGGTTTGCCCGAATTTATCCAGGAGCATATTAGAGTTTTTTTCTAACTCAAAAAGAATAGCATAAGAGGACAAATCCACATCCGCATGATTTATCCTTATTTCTTCAGATATTTTTTCAAACTCTTTGCCATAATCGTAAATCCGTAAAAAACTTAGAACACATTCTCCTTTCCAGATAAATTCATACAAGCTTTTTCTGGGAATAGTAGCGCTCATAGCTGTTCTTTTAACCATAAGTTCTTCTCTCCCTAACTTGGTTTTGGCTATGGAATTGGGAACCACAACCTCTTTTTGGAAATGGCGATTCAGAATTTTTTGGGAAATCTCATCAAGCTGGAAATCCAGTCCTTTCACTTGCTTCAACTTGAAATTGAGCTCCTCCAACATGGTAAAGGGGTCAAATACCAAGAGTTTTCCTTTGTATTTGAAATTTACCTGGTGATTCCTAATAAGACGTCCTTTGGATTTGTAGGAAATCCCTCCAGACCTGAAAAAATTAAAAATCTTCATAGCTAGGATTAAATAGTTTGGGTTAAATAGAATTGGGTAATAAAATTTCCTTATTTCAAGCAGTCATAATAATTGAGATATTTTCCTTGAATGAGCGGTTTGAAGACCGAAGACCGAAGACCGAAGTTTCCGGATTCTGATCCACAAGGCAGATATCAAGCCCTATTTTTTTATACAATCATAAAAGGGAATATGCATATAAAACTTATTTAATTTCGTAAAGCAAGCAGCGTTTGTCTTCTGGGCTTCTTGTTCTATTAATCATCTTATAGCCCCTTTTCTCCTCAGCTTGGGTATTAATTTCTTTAATTAATCTGGATCGTTTTACCCTTTTGTTTTCTGGGTTGGGAATCTGATGAATATCGAACAACTCATCCAATTCTTCTACCGTAAACATTTTCCCTTTATTCTGATCCAATATTTCCAGAAGATTTGGACTTTCTTGAGAGTTGTAGGTTTTTGAGAAACTTTCATTCTGAATATGATCCTTTCCTTGCCTTTCATCTGTTCTTTTCAGAGCCGGAGAAGCTATCCGCTTTTTGAATACTGGAAATAATACTAAGCCTATCAATGAGATTGAAACAAGGGATATGATCACATAATCCTGTTTGATCCTATTAACCTCCGTCACACTCATTGGGAGAATTGCGGCTTTACCCACCATTTTTGCTTTCGCATACATGTCTTCCAGATTCCAGGAAATAGAAAGATTCTTTTGATCCTGTAGGTAAACTTGGTTTCCATCTACCATAAAATAAGGGGAGTATTCTAATGGATTATAATCCAACTCCTGAGGAAAGAACCTAAAGTTCAAGTCATGTTTGTCAAAGATTAAAAGTCCTTTGTTTTGCGAGACTGATTCAAAAGCATTGAAAGCCAAGAAATCCTGAGAGTCTAAAGTTCCATCCTGAAATATATAATAGGAAGCGTTTGGGTTCACCAAGGACATTTCAAAATCAAAACCCAGATGCTTCCAAGCCATTGATTCAAAATCCAGAATATAGCCTTGATTTTCCGGAAGTTGGTGAACATCCTCTCTTGGATTATTATGAAAACCCAATAATAGAAAGGCTGATTTTTCGGTAATTCCTAGGTATTCAGAATTGTAATTAGCCGGTTGTGCTTTTACACTCGCCAAGGACCATGAGCCCAATCTTGGATTAAACTCAATTAAATCTGTATGGCTATTCCAAAAACCATAGCCACCGAGAAGAAAAGGATTTCCTTCTTTAATTATAAGCCTGCTTTTGCAGGTATAACCTACATTTTGAAATTGGTAAAGATTTTTCCAGGAATTCTCTTCCCATCGGTAAAGCTCCATCCTACAGCCAGCGAAAAGATAAATTCCTGAATCGTCTTTTAGAATTTGGAACTCTTCATCAATTCCCACAGGTAAGGAATCGAGCTGCTGGATCATTTCTTGGCTGAAATGAGGACCTAACTGTTCAAAGTTAGTAATCTGATGAATTGCCTCTGGATTCAATCGTAAAGATTGAGCATTGAGGCAAAAGAATGAAGAAGAAAATAAGGTTAGGGATAAACAAAAAAGGAATCTCATTTTTTCAAATCTACGAACACGGACAACCAATGCTGAAACAAACCTAAAATTATAAATCATGGAAAAAAAGAAAATCTAGGTAAAAATCGTGTTAAACTATTGCATTTCATAGTTACATAATTGTTACATATATTGATTTTCAGCTATTTCTAGCTATTTAGTAAAATTAGTTTTAAATAATAAATCAGATAAAAGTCCTAATTTCTCCTTGGAAATGGACAAGCATTTTGGGTATTGCTAAATGAGGAATTTGTAATTTTTTATTCCTGAAAACTAATTGTGCTATCAAGATTTAATGCAATCTTAATGAAAATAAATACAAATTAGTTTTTGAGCTGATAAGTGTGACAAAAAATACAATAAGTGTAAGAATTCTGCAATAGATATTAAAAAGAGGACCCTCCAAGGCTTAATCAGAAAAGTGGTCCGAGTATTTTTTTTGATCGAGTCCTTAATTTAAAAAATCCCTTGGAGTGTTAAACCAGACCTTCTCCTCGAATCCACGACAGTAGTCGGGAGCAATTCCGAGGCCCTATCGTAGGATTTGTGATCCGAAAAAATCTCAAAGTTGAATTTCGGTTCCTCGGAATTTGTAATTCCGAGGTCCTATCGTAGGATTTTTAATCCGATAATATCACATCTATGAATGGCTATTGAAAGGAAGAAACCCTCCAAGGGTTGGTTAGATATATGGTTTAGTTTTATTTTATTGACACCTTTACCAGAAAAATCCCTTGGAGGGTTGATTTAAGGCTCTCGATTGTCTTGCTGGCACAAAACCTCATTTCCATAGGGAGATCTCGGGCCAGCGCTGGGTAATTTTCGTTGGCGATTATATCCCTGGGTTTCACCCAGGGCTAATAAATTACGCTCCTTTGGAGCTTTTGATCCGAATTCGACCAAAGGTCTATCTTGCCGAAGGCATATCTTGATAATATCTTGAAAAATATCTTCTCTATTGCAATTCAAAAAATGCGTCGGGAATAAATATTTCGCCTTAGGCGTATTTCAATTTATTTCTACTGTATTTCAACTAAAATCCCCCTTGCCCCCTTTTACAAAGCTTTCGTCCTAAACCTTATTTACATTTTCAAAGGGGGAATTGACCCGTATCTCGCCGAAGGCATATCTTGATAATATCTTGAAAAACATCTTTAGATCTGAGCTCCTCGGAATTTGTAATTCCGAGGCCTTATCGTAGGATTTTTAATCCGATAAAATCTCAAAGTTGAATTCCCTAAGCTTTGATTAAAGGTTTTTAGAATCTCTTGTTCCATACCTACGGCATGGAAAAGAAAACGTGAATCAATTAGCTACCGAGCTATAATCCCTACGGGATTAAAAAAACTTTGCGGTGCTGCTCGCTGCTCCTCGGATCCACGACAGTAGTCGGGAGCAATTCCGAGGCCCTATCGTAGGATTTTTAATCCGATAAAATCAAATTTATGAATGGCTATTGAAAGGAAGAAACCCTCCAAGGGTTAGTAAGGAAAATGGCACGAGGATTTTTTAATGATTGACTCCTTAATTCAAAAGATCCCTTGGAGGGTTAAACCTGTCCTGCGCGCTGGGGAAGGGTTTGGATTTCTTTTCCGTGGGTTAAAACCCACGGCTATTTAATAGCCCGCTCCCAAGGAGCTTTAGAAGCGTCTTCCTTCGAAGGTTTATCTTGCCGCAGGCATATCTTGATAATATCTTGAAAAATATCTTCTGGAAAAATCCCCCTGCCCCCCTTTGATTTTACACGTCTTCCCAACCTTGTGCAATATTCCAAAGGGGGAATTGACCCATATTTCGCCGCAGGCATATTTCTTCTATTTCTACTGTATTTCTTTTTCTATTTCGTCGAAGGCATATTTCTTCTATTTCTACTGTATTTCTTTTTCTATTTCACCGCAGGCGTATTTCTAAATATTTCTACTGTATTTCCCTTTACAAAGGGACCGGCAAGAATATCAACCTCTCCTCCTTAATGCCCTTTTCCACCAAGGAAGAGGGATCTCTTCATGGTATCCATAGGAATTGTTGCCATACCCGTAGCCATAGCCGTAACCGTATCCATAGCCATATCCTTTGTCAATATGAACATCGTTCAGAATACCATACATCTTGGAGACTCCGCCTTTTTCAACCAGATTATTGAGAATTGCGGTATTTCCCTTCATGGAGTAACCTTGACGGAATACAAAGAAGTTGATGTCAGAATAGGCAAATAGCTCTTTGGTTTCAGACACAAGTCCTACTGGCGGACAGTCAAATACCACCACATCATATTCTTCCTTGATCTCTTTGATAATCTGACTGAATTTATCTTGTAAAAGCAATTCAGCAGGGTTTGGAGGAATAGGGCCTGAAAGGATCACATCCAAATCCTTATGTCCAGATGACTTAACTACTTCTCGCCAATCTATATTGGTACTTAATGCAGTACTCATACCCTTATCATTCGGCAAGTTGAAATCCTCAGCGATTTTTGGCTTTCTCAAATCCAAACCTATCAAAATGGTCTTTTTACCCATCAAAGAGAAAACTGAAGCCATATTAATGGACACAAAAGTTTTACCTTCTCCTGAAATACTGGATGTGAACAAAATGGTCAGTTTATCCTTATTAGGGCTCAAATAGGACATGTCAGCACGCAAAGATCGGAATGATTCTGTCACGGTCGATCTAGGGCTATTCAATACTGGAAGGTTGTCTTCTGTATTGCTCCTTCCAACCATCCCAATCAGTGGCACCTTAATCTGGTGTTCCAGTTCTTTAGGATCTTCAATTTTGGTATTTAGGAAATCTTTAATGGTAATAAATCCAATCGGTAAAATCAATCCTAAAATCAATCCTATCAATAAATTTAAGCTAGTTTTGGGTGCTACTGGTTGCTGAGAAGCCTTAGCAAAATCCAAGATTTTATTCTTGGGCATATTGGATGCTTTAGTAATTTCTGCCTCAGCTTTTTTCTGCAACAAATACACATAGATATTTTCATTGATGGTAAACTGACGCTGATAACCTAAGAGGTTTCTTTCAGTCTCCGGCAATGCATTGATATCTCTTTCAATGGATCGAATTCTACCATTAAGATCCGCTAATAAATTTTGGGTATTCCTTATTGCTGAATTCACATTTTCCATCAAAGCCTTGGAAGTACTTTCAATTCTGGCATTGATATCTCTTACCTGAGGCGTTTGATCTGAAAAATTAGCGGTGATTCGAACTCTATCTGCCTGTAATTCGGAGAGGTTTTGCACCAAAGCACTTAACAAAGGGTCATTCGCCCCAATAATGGAAGGAGCTACCAAATCTCCTACCTGATTATTTCCCAAATAGGATTTGAGAGTTTGATAATATTTCAGATTCAATTCAGCCTGGCTCCTCTCCTGTTCTAAGTCATTCAGCCTTTCAAAAATGATAGAACCTTCCTGAGAAAGATTAAAAATCTTATTCTTGGATCTATAATCCTGCAATTGCTTTTCAGAAAACTGCAAAGAATCTGTAATACCGCTTAATTGTTGCTCAATAAATCGAATCGTATTTTCTGAGGCCTGGTTTTTCTCTTCCAACTCCCGCTCCAAATACTTATCCATCAGCGTATTGATGTAATTTTCGCCCAACCTCCTCAAAGGTGTTTCGAGGCTTAGCGTAAGGATTGAAGCTTGCTTATTCAAGGGGTTAACCTGAAGATCATTCTTCATTTTCAAAGCAAGTGAAGGCGTGTCAATCATTTTGAAAAAGAATACCTCACCAGGCAATGCTGAAATTTGACTTATTTTAAACTCATAATATTCCCCCTGAATATTTTCACCAAAAGAATAAATGGATTTAGGCAATTCAAACCCCTCAAAATTACTTTTATAGAATGGGTCCTTTGGTTGAAAAACAGAAAATTGATCATTCTCTACTGAAAGTTCGAAGCTGGATTCATCTATAACCTCCAGCCTAAACATTCCACCTACCAGTTGTGGTTTAGTCCAGTCAACTGAGACGTAAACAGGAACATTTCCATAAACTTGAGTAACTTTTAAAAAGCCTTCTTTATAGTAAGAAACATTCAAATCCATTTGTGAAACAGCGCTTTCTGCCAAAGAGTAGGATTTGATAATTCCTGTTTCATTATCAATATTACTCTTTCCTTGAATTCCCAATCCAGCGGATTCAAAAAGGTCAGCGCCTAGCGTAGGTTTATCATCTACCACCAAAACAGTAGATTCCACTTTATAAATAGGTGTAGTGTATCTATTGAATAAAAAAGCCACTAAAACACCTAAAAAGGCGAAAATGACAATAAGTGGCCAATAGGTCAAATAATTAAAAAGTAGAGCCTTAAGATCTATTTCATCTTCCTGCTGAACCAAAAATGGATTGGGGTTGGGATTGTTTCCTTGAACTTGATTAGGATACATATTTAACGTGTAAAGGTATTGATCAATAGAACCGCAACTGTGATAGCGGAGATAATTAAGGATAAAGATTGGGCCGCATTTTCACCGGCACCCACTTCCCTTACTTTCATAGGCTCCACATACAATTGATCATTTGGCTGAATAAAATAAAAAGGAGACTGTATAATTGATCTGTCATTTAGATTGATTCGATGAAGCTTGGTGCCTTCAGGGTACTGTCTAATCAACAAGACCTCATCTCTTTTAGCTACAGTTGTCAAATCACCGGCATTAGCGATTGCTTCGAAAATCGTCATTCTGTCCTGCAAAACCACAAATTTACCAGGTCTTCTAAACTCGCCTAGTGCAGAATAACGAATACCTCCAAGTTTAACTTTCACATAAAGCTCATTTTTGAGAAACTCTCTCAATTTGCTTTCAATTATGACTCTGGCTTCATCAATGGTTTTATCTTTTACCTGGACTTCACCGATAATTGGAAGCCTGATAAAACCATTTTTATCTACTGTATAACCCGTCATGTAATAAATATCGCCACCTGATTGTGCAGCCATTTGCATTTGGTTATTTCCAGCAACAACTTTATTACCAAAACCAGATTGAAGCATATCTTCTGCTGTTTGAATATTGACATCAATAATATCATTGTATTGAAGTCTATATTCAGGAATTTCATAGGAGATCAATTCTCCTTCATTGATAGGTTGATTGTTTTCAAGATTTTGAAGGTAAATAACCTTTTCATTGGAAACGCAGCTGATTGCTGCAAAAAAAACCAGGGCATAAACTACCCACGCTCCTATCTTCCGCATATACTTTTTATTAATGGACAGATGTAAAATCAAAGGGCAAACATAGCCAAAATCCCAAAAAATATTACTCTAATTTGGTAGAATAAACTAAAATTAAACCTAACTGCGCTTGCTGCTCGAGGTTTGCAATCTCGAGCTCCTATCGTAGGATTTTTAATCCTGGGAAAATTTACTTGCTCCTCGGAATTTGCAATTCCGAGGCCCTATCGTAGGATTTGTAATCCAAAGAAACCTCAAAGTAAAATTCCCTAGGCATTGAATAATTGTTTTTTTGAATCTCTTGTGCCATACCTACGCCATGGAAAAGAAAACGTGAATCAATTAGCTACCTATCTTGAATCCCTCCGGGATTTAGGGAATTTTGCGGCGCTGCGCCCTTGCGAGATATTATTCCCTTTGGAGGGTTAAAATGAGGCTTTCGATTGTCTTGCTGGCATTTTGATTTCATTTCCAAACGTTGATTTCAGGCCAGCGCTGGGGGAGGGTTCGGATTTCTTTTCCGTGGGTTAAAACCCACGGCTATTTGATAGCTCGCTCCAATGGAGCTTTTGATTCGATTACAACCAGTGATTAATCTTGCCAAAGGCATACCTTGATAATATCTTGAAAAAGATCTTTAAATCTTATCGAGTTATTCCAATTATTTCGCCGAAGGCGTATTTCAAAATATTTCTACTGTATTTCTCCTATTGTAGGATTTGTAATCCGAAAAAAACCAAAATTAAATCTACTAGATTTAAAGTCTTTGATTTCTTGAATCTCTTGTTCCATACCTACGGCATGGCAATGGTTCCCTTTGGATATTTTACTACCTAGCTTAAATCCCTACGGGATTTAAAAAAACTTTGCGTCGCCGCGCCTTTGCGAGAGATTATTCCTCAATTATATATTTTTCAGATAAACCCTCGAAGCAAATCCTTTCAAATTTAAATTACCATTGACATTGATTCCATCGCCCAAGCCAAATATGACCTCTTTGTAACCTTCTGGAAGCTCTACATCTACCTCATTCGAACCAATGTTATGAATAACAAAAATCTCTTGATCGCCGGACTTTCTAAAGTAAGCCATCACAGATTTAGGGAATTCTTGTTCAGGTAGAATCATCTCTCCTATTGCTAAAGCCGGATGTGAATTTCTCAAAGCAATCAAATCCTTATAATGATTGAAATAGCTTTTTGGATCTTCTCTTTGCAAAGCCAAAGGGGTAACAGTCTCATCAGTACTGTATTTAGGCTCTATCCAAGTAGCCCTCCACTGATCTTTTTCTTTCACATCCCATAAAAACGGTTCTCGAATATGCTCATCGGGCTTCAAACCCAACATTCCTATCTCCTCCCCATAATAAATATAGGGTGCTCCTGGCATGGTTAATAAAATGGCTGCCGCCTGCTTCATTTTGGATGGATCCGACCCCAGTTCATTCAGCAAACGAGGCTGATCATGATTGGATGATATGGTAGCATCAATAAAGTTAGGCGTGATATTTTGGTAAAAGTCAATGATCTCTTTCTGCTTTTTCGCCAAAAGCATCCCATCTTCTTTCTCAAATGCTTCTAAAAGTGTGTAGTGAAAATCAAAATTGAATAATGCAGGCAAGCCTGGCAAATAAGGAGCAACAACCTCTTTCTTATCATAAACCTCCCCTACCAAGTACACATCGGGCTTGATAGCCTCCATTTTTTCTCGAAACTCTTTCCAGAAAGCATGATTATCTAAAGGTCTATCGTCAGGGAAAATATGCTTTGCAGCATCTAATCTAAACCCATCCACACCGACTTCTTCTAACCAAAATCTACCTATATCATAGATTTCCTCTCTAACCTTAGGATTATCAAAATTCAAATCCGGCATTCCTCCCCAAAAAAATCCATAATAATAATCCTCTCCTTGCCCCGGATCATGCCATTGACGGATATTGTCAGAATCAAGTGTAATGACCTTTTTATCTAAAAAATCAGCAATGGTATCTTTTTGAGCCCACACATAATAATCTCTATAAGGATTATCTCTTCCAGACTTAGATTCCAAAAACCAAGGGTGCTGATTTGAAGTATGATTGATAATCATATCGATCACAATCTTAATATCCCGCTTATGGGCTTCTGCCAATAATCTCTTAAAATCCTCCAGTGTACCATAATCAGGATGCACAGCTTTGTAATCCGTAACATCATATTTATGATATGTCGGTGAAGGCATGATTGGCATAAACCAAATTGCATCGGCTCCTAATTCCTTGACATAATCGAGTTTTTCCGTTACTCCATTGAAATCCCCAATTCCATCCCCATTGGAATCTGCAAAGGACTGAACAAAAATCTCATAGGTCACTCCTGCTTCTGGCCAATAGTTTTTCACTTCAGGCTTTTCGTTTTGAGTACAAGCAGAGGCTATCGCAATTGATACCATGGAGGTTAATAAGATGGATGATTTCATCTGTTTATAATTTGTTTTTTAGAGGTCAGATGGAATGCCCCGAATAGTCATCCCCCTGTGTGAGATTTTTACTCATGGGCATTTCATGGGATTAATGATTCAAAGTTCAGAGTTCAAGGTTCATGAGCAGCGTCTCTTAACTCTGAACAATGAACACTTTGATATATTTCGATTGATTTTCTTTTATATGGATATCCGCTTTCTTACAAGAAACAATAAAATATGGCTTATTGTCAGCTAAATGGATCAGAATCCCGAAGCTTCAGTCTTCGGTCTTCGGTCATCGGTCTTCCAATCGGTCAAGCAAAGAAAATAAGGTAACTGGCATGATTGCGGATAATCACATTCTTTTATTTCCTCCAATTCAGTCGGAGCAGATCAATAAAAAAGTCACCGATTAAAGTGACTTTTTTGAGGTCTATTTTAGTTTTTATTGACCGCGTTGAGCATGTCAAAGGCCATTTCCAGGCGTTTCACAAAGTTCTCTTCGCCTTTTCTCAACCAAACACGTGGGTCATAATATTTTTTGTTAGGGCTATCAGCACCTTCTGGGTTGCCCAACTGGGTTTGAAGATAGCCTTCGTTCTTTTTGTAATAATGAAGAACACCTTCCCACATAGCCCATTGCATATCGGTGTCAATGTTCATTTTGATAGAACCATAAGAATTAGCTTCTCTGATTTCCTCTACTGATGAACCTGAACCTCCGTGGAACACAAAGTTCAATGGCTTCCCGTTTGTCCCGTATTTCTCATTGATATAGTCCTGAGAGTTTTTCAAAATAATTGGTTTCAGGCTGACATTTCCTGGCTTGTATACACCATGAACATTTCCAAAAGCAGCAGCAATAGTAAACAAGTCACCAATTTGTTTCAAATGCTCATAAGCATAAGCCACTTCTTCAGGCTGAGTATATAGTTTGGAGGAGTCCACATCCGTGTTATCAACTCCATCTTCTTCCCCGCCAGTTACCCCAAGCTCGATTTCGATAGCCATTTGAAGCTTTTCAAACTCTCTGAAATACTTGCAGGAGATTTCCACGTTTTCTTCCAAAGGCTCTTCTGAAAGATCCAGCATGTGGGAAGAGAACAATGGTTTCTTGTGAGTTGCATAATAGGCTTTCCCTGCTTCCAGCATTCCATCAATCCAAGGCAATAACTTCAAAGCCGCATGATCTGTGTGCAAAATCACAGGCACACCATAAGCTTCGGCCATCTGATGCACGTGATGCGCACCGGATACAGCACCTGCTATACTTGCCTGCTGCTTTTCATTTGCTAATCCTTTTCCTGCGAAAAATTGTGCTCCTCCATTGGAAAACTGAATGATCACCGGGGAATTCACTTTCTTGGCTGTTTCCAATACAGCATTCACTGAATTGGTACCAATTACATTTACCGCCGGCATTGCAAACTCATTTTCCTTTGCATAAGCATACAAATCTCTGAGCTCCTGTCCGTATTTTACTCCTGGTTTAAATTTCATGTTATTAGGTTTGGTTAATCCTTAATAAAGCGCTGATGCAGCACCCGTCTGTTGTCAAACGCTTCAAAGATATAAATACCCGACTTAAAATTACCCAAATCGAATTCTAAAATCTGATCAATTCCCCTACTTTCTCCTGAATACATTACTCTTCCGCTCATATCTACTATGCGAAAATTGGCAGCAGTCATTCCTTCAGGCAACTGCACATTCAGCTGTTGTGCTGCCGGATTTGGATAGAGTTTGAACTCACCGGCCGGGATTATTTCCTTAGGAACTGAAGTCACAAAATCTTCCTGAACAATTCCCGGGTTAGGCTTAGGGAGCTTTTTGCTAGTGAAAAGCACAAACTCAGAAGGTCTAAGATTAAAGTTTACTGTAGTACTGCTCACATTGAATTCCTCTCCGGTAAAATAATTGTACCATGTTCCAGTCCTAGGAAAAGAGAGGCTAACATTTCCTGCATTGGAAAGCCCAAAATTCCCGTGAAGAACCACATCCATATCCGGATGCTCTAGAATAATGGATTTTACCGCTCCGCTTAGACTCAAACTGGATTTATTGGGTTTGTTGAAAGCCTGATGATCCTTTTTCAACTTGATCATTTCCTGATATAATTTGAAAAGGCGCTGTCTTTGTGGCTGATCCAAATAATTCCATCGGGTAGGTTTGATTCCTAATCGATCATTATTCAGCTCCAGATCATAGCCAAACTCTCCAAACTGCCAGATCATTTTAGGCCCGGGAACAGCAAAGTAAAAAGCAGTCAATAATTGATTTCTGTTGACGGCATTTTCCAATTGCTTGATATTGATGGGAGAAGTTTTCCCAAAATTTAAAGATTCCCACATTACTCTTTCCTCATCATGGGATTCCATGTAAGCAACTAAGTTGGGCTCGTTCCAATTTCGGTTTTTATGGGAAGCCCAGGAAAAGTCCTTGTTTTCCCCCTTTGCCATTTCACGAAAATCGAAATTCATATTTCCCCAAAACATCATCCCATAATCCGCCAGCTCTTTTTCCTCTTCATTGACTGCCAAATGCTCCAAAATCACATAAGCATCGGGGTGATTGGCTTTTATTTTATCGTAAATATGCTTCCAGATCTTGACTCTGCTAGGGTCATATTGAGACCAAAGCCCAACATTGTCTCCTGTGTTGACTTGGGTGAATCCTTTGGATAAATCAAAACGGAAGCCGTCTACCTTGTATTCCGTCAACCAATAATTGTTGACCGAATCTACAAAAGCCTGGGTGTATTTACTTTCATGATTGAAATCGTAGCCTACATTAAATGGGTGTTTTGCCACCCGGTTAAACCAAGGATTGTCCTCAGTTGGAGCTCCATAATCTCCATCATTAAAAAGTCGAACCATGGGATTTTGACCAAAGGCATGGTTTAACACCATATCCAAAATGATCATGATTCCTTTTCCATGAGCTTCATCTATTAGGCGTTTCAAATCATTTTTGGTTCCGTAATATTTATCAGGTGCAAAAAAGAAAGAAGGATTGTAGCCCCAGGATAAATTCCCTTCAAATTCCCCTACAGGCATTAATTCTATGGCATTGACACCCAAGTCTTTTAGATAATCCAATCGATCAATTACAGCCTGATAAGTTCTTTTCTCATCAAAATCTCTGACCAAAAGTTCATAAATGACCAATTTCTCGGGAGATGGCTTTGTATAGGTGGTGTTCTTCCAAGCATACTTATCCTGGGCAGTTTGTAGATAGGTAGCTTGAAATTCTGTTTTTCCAGTTGGATAAGGTTTTAAACCAGGATGCCTATTTTGTTGAATAATTTCCTGGTCATTGAATGGATCTGAGGTTTTGTCAGCATATGGATCTCCTATTCTAATACTTGCATCCACCAAATACTGAAAAATGTATTCTTGCTTTGGGGTCAAACCTTCCAATTTTAACCAGAATATTTCCCCATCCGGGGTTCTTTTCATTTGATACTCAGGCAAAACTTTCCAGTCGTTAAAATCTCCTATTACATGGGCTAATTTTTTCCCAGGCGCCTGCAAAGCCAAAATAACCTCCGTGTCAGAAATATAATTGATCCCTAATCTCGCTCCACTTGGCAAGGCTGCTACCTCTGAAGCTCCAAAAACTACGATATTTACAGACTCTGTATCTGTATTCGAACCCTGAACAGCCTTTGCCGTCAAAGTATAATTTCCCGCAGTCGTGGCTGTGTAAGCATACTCCAATACTTCCACATTACTGGCTTTTTTTACCTCGGTGCCATTCAATTCAAAACTGATATCAGCAGGAGCAGAAGTTTGTGCTTTAAAAGTGAAATTTTCGCCTTCTTCCAAAGAAATGGAGGGCCCACTTGGATTGGTAATCTGAACAGTAAATCCTTGCGCCAGGTCAACAAAAAAGTCTCCATTTGCGGAAGTTTTCCCTTCCTTGGTACCATCTACATTTCTAAAAACCAGCCCCAAACGATAAATGGTTAGACCATTTGGATTGTCAAAAAAAGTATCCGGTGTTAGTTCATAAGTGTAAATATTGGCCTGCCCAGCTACCTTAGTCATTTTGGCTTTTGGGTCATTGGTTCCCCACTGAAAAGGAACTATAGACCATGTTGTCGAAGCGGGACCTTGAGTAACCGCTCCTATGTGTATAAAAACATCGCAATTACAATCTTTTAAACCGCTTGTACCTTTTGATGCATCATAAATGATTTTGATTTTTTGAGACGCATTGGGTACAGCCGGCTCGGTAGTAACCTGAGCAAACAGGCCAGGATTAAAGGCAAAAAATACTAGGGAAACGAGAAAGAGTAGACTTTTTTTCATTGGGGAATTAATTTCTATTCAGCGGCAAAATAGCCTGTATTAAAAGGTGATTATAATTTATCCTGAGACTTCAAAATTCAAACTTTAATCTTCAAGGTAATGATTTCCTGAAATGGAAATAACCGACTAGAGTAGAAAATGACTCCAGTCGGTTTCTTAGAATAAAATAGCCTTTTAGTTCTTAGTCAATGTGTAAGTCACAGCTCCCGGCTCGGTAAAGTTAAGCGTCACAGTGTATTTACCCGCTTCAGCTACCTGAATGTTTGCTCCATCTGCAGTTAATTCACCATTAGCGCCACCATAATTATGGCTCCAGCTTTGATTGGCTCTAAATTTCATTTCGCCTTTCTTTAAATCAGCTGTGATTTTCAAAACATTGTTTTCTCTGTCAAACTGCATTTTGGTTTCAGAGTCCCAACCACCTGCAGTGGCGTCGCCGATGATTCCCCAGTAAAGTGGTTCACTTAAAGTATAGGTTTTAGCAGCCAAGTCTACTTTCATGAAGAAAGTCCCGAACTTGGTAACTTTGATATTATCACCATCCCTATCCAGCGTACCGTTGGCACCATTGTCTCCGTAGTTGACATCCCAACTATTGGTCTCATTTACTTTGAATTCACCAGTACCTCCAGGTAAAATGTGTACATATCCTTCATAAACATCATCGAAATTCACAGATTTCAATACAGTCATTTCATTTTCTGGATTCCATCCCTGATAATCTCCAGGTACATACATTACAGGAAATTCTACATCTGTATTGAAGGGAGTAACAGCAAGAGTTACTACTTCTCCGAAAATTGGAGAAAGAGGCTGATTGATCGTAGACTTTACGCGGAAATCCACATTTACAGGTACATCAAAAGCTGCACCTTTAGCGATTAATTCATCGTTGATCTTGGATGTAAGTACCTCGATAATATTGGAAGTACTACTTCCCAATGCAATTGGCTTTGCGAAATTTGCTCCAGCCAAATCCATTTCCAAAGAATAAGTTACTGTGCCTTGCATTCCAAAATCAGCGGCAGTAACAGTAAATGGAATTAATTCCTCAGGGTCTTGGGAATTTAAAACTAAACTTGATCCATTCGCAGGGCTGCTCAAAGTTGCTCCCGTTTGTGGAATAATTGGAGGCATTTCGTAATTGTCACATCCCCAAATCACAGGAATTATCGCTGCAATAAGGCTTAATCTTTTGAATGCTTTCATAGCGTGTAAGAGTTTGTAAAAGATTTTGGTGTTTTTGTTAATGTTTTATGAATTCTTGGAAAAAGACAATTTCAACTCTTTAATTCTGGGTTTTTCAAAAGGAGTTATGTCTTAATCCTTTCAAATAATAAGTGAGTAAAAAAAAGAAAACAATAGACTGAGTCTTGAACCCACCTAATTTTTTATTGCAATCGTTTGCGTCAACGTTTGCATTTCAAAAGATTTTTTTCACTTAATTCCTTTGGTTTCAGTATTTTGCTGAAAATCAAAAAAAATGGCTGTTATTTACTTATCCATTTTGGATCAAATAGCCATATATTCAATTCTGGGAATATTATAATTTTATGAAGATTGAACAAGCCACTATCAAGGATATCGCAAGGGAGCTAAATGTCTCTTCCTCTACTGTTTCGCGAGCTTTGAAAGACTATCCGGGAATCAGTGATGAGACCAAGCGTAAGGTAAAAGAGCTTGCTAAGAAACTGAATTACAGGCCCAATGCCATTGCACTTTCCTTAAGAAAAAGTCGGTCTTTTACCATAGGCGTGATTATTCCTGAAGTTGTGCATTTCTTTTTTTCCACTGTAATTTCCGGAATTGAGGAGGTGGCTTACTCCCGGGGATATAATGTGATTTTGACTCAAACCAATGAGAAATTAGACCGGGAACAATCAAGTATTGACACCATGCTTTCCAATCAGATTGATGGTTTTTTGGTGAGCTATTCAAAGGAAACAAAAGATTTCAACCACTTTTCAAGATTATTGGATCAAGGATATCCCATAGTCTTTTTCGACCGAGTTCCAGAAATTCCAAATGCTATCAATGTGATGGTGGATGATTATCAGGGTGCCTTTGATGCTGTTTCCCATTTAATCACCCAAGGATATTCCAGAATTGTCCATTTAGCTGGTCCCAAAAATCTAAAAATCAGCCAAGAACGGGAAAGAGGATATAGAGATGCATTAAAAAATTATGGAATTGCCATTAACGAAGAACTGATTGTGGAATGTCCTATCGGAACTAGTGATGAGGGGCAGAAAATCACCAAATCACTACTGGATAATCTCAAGCAAAAGCCTGATGCCTTCTTTGGAAATAATGACATGGCAGCTGTAGGAGCCATGCTAGCATGCAAAGCGGCGGGATTACGAGTTCCAGAAGATGTAGGAATCGTTGGTTTCAGCAATTGGCAGTTTTGTTCCATGATAGAGCCAAGCCTATCCTCTGTGGCCCAGCCAGGATTTAATATGGGTGCCAAAGCAACCGAGATGCTACTCGACATCATCGAAAAGAAAGTGAATCCTGAAGAGGTGAAAGATGCCTTGACTTTGGAAACAGAGTTATTGGTTAGAAAGTCCTCTGTGAGATTGAGGGGGTAATTTGATAAGATACTTTTTAAAGATATTATCAAGATATGCCTGCGGCGACATATTTATCTAGAGAAATACAGTAGAAATAGATAGAAATATGCCTAGGCGAAATAGTAGAAAAGATACTTTTCAAGATAATTTGAAGATATGCCTTTGGCAAGATACGGGTCAATTCCCCCTTTGAAAATGTAAATAAGGTTTAGGACGAAAGCTTTGTAAAAGGGAGCAAGGGGGATTTTATTTGAAATACAGTAGAAATATTTAGAAATACGCCTTCGGCGAAATACGGGTCAATTCCCCCTTTGAAAACATAAATTCAATTTAGAACTTGATCTTTTGGAAAGGGGGCAAGGGGGATTTTAGTTGAAGTACAGTAGAAATAGATAGAAATACGCCTGCGGCGAAATACGGGTCAATTCCCCCTTTGAAAACATAAATTCAATTTAGAACTTGATCTTTTGGAAAGGGGGCAAGGGGGATTTTTCCAAAAGATTTTTTTCAAGATAATATCAAGATATGCCTTCGGCAAGATAGACCTTCGATTGAACACGCTGCAAAAGCTCCATAGGAGCGGACGATTAAATAGCCGTGGGTTTTAACCCACGGATCTTGATACACCGACCCCTTCCCAGCGCTGGCCCTTAATTTCAAATCGGAAACGATGACTCAATGCCAGCAAGACGGAAAGAGAACCTTAAATCAACCCTCCAATGGATCTTTTGAATTGAAGAGTTGGCGTAAATAATATCCATTTCCACTTTCTGACTAACTTTTGGAGGGTTCTTCGGATTACAAATCCTACAATAGGAGCTCGAGATTGCAAATCTCGAGCAGCTTAGAAAGATATTTTTCAAGATAGATTAAGATATGCCTGCGGCAAGATTTACCTTCATTCGAATTCGCAGTAAAGCTCCATATGAGCGGACGATTAAATAGCCGTGGGTTTTAACCCACGGATCTTGATACACCGACCCCTTCCCCGCGCTGGCCCTTAATTTCAAATTAAATACGATGACTCAATGCCAGCAAGACGGAGAGAGAACCTTAAATCAACCCTCCAATGGATCTTTTGAATTGAAGAGTAAGCGTAAATAATATCCATTTCCACTTTCTGACTAACCTTTGGAAGGTTCCTCGGATTACAAAT
>NZ_DFMT01000006.1:0-196490 GCF_002376385.1 Algoriphagus sp. UBA3586
GAAGGTATATCTGCCTAAGGCATGTCTTGATAATATCTTGAAAAATATCTTATCGATAACCTAAGGTTTAAGAATATTTCGCCGCAGGCGTATTTCAATGTATTTCATTCAAAATACCCTAGCCCCCTTTCCAAAAGCTCTGGTCCTAAATTGAATTTACATTTCCAAAGGGGGAATTGACCCGTATCTCACCGAAGGCGTATTTCTTTATATTTCTATCGTATTTCTACTTTCTTCCATACCTGCGGCATGGAGAGGAGTCCTTATATCCTTTTTTTACCAAGCTTAAATCCCTACGGGATAATTATTTCGCCGGAGGCGTATTTCAATTTATTTCCACCGTATTTCCAAATCTATCTTGCCAAAGTCGTATTTCTACCATTTTTCAATTATTCAATTCCCTTCTATCTGGGTCTTATAATCTCTGATAGACCTGAAAATAGCTGAAGCCATATATTCCTGACCTTCTTTACTCATTAAAAAAGCCTCTTCTGCAGAGTTGGACAAAAAACCTAATTCAACCAACACAGAAGGCATGGAGGGTGTCCAAAGCACATAGAATGGGCCTTGCTTTACTCCTCGGCTTTTTCTTCCTACACGGTCTTTAAATTGTGTCTCAATTTGATCTGCCAAAGACACAGAGTTTTCAAAAAATGCGCGAGACATCAGGTTAAACATAATGTATGATTCAGGAGAAGAAGGATCGAATCCCTCGTATCTTTCCTTATAATCTTCCTCCAATAACATCACAGAGTTTTCCCGCTTAACAATGTCAAAGTTATTATCAAAGTGCTTCATTCCCATTATCCATGTCTCTGTTCCAAATGCCGACTTATTTGCGGCGGAATTGGAATGGATGGAAACAAAAAGATCAGCCTTATTAATATTAGCGATTTGAGGACGCTTTTCTAAAGTTGGGAAACTATCATCATCCCGAGTGTAAATAACTTCTACATCAGGTAGGTTTTCCTTGATATATTTTCCAACTAATAAAGTAACTGCAAGATTAATATCCTTTTCTCTGGCTCTAGAACCTATATTTCCTGGATCTTTTCCGCCATGACCTGCATCTAATACGATTTTTTTCATCCTAAATGCCGGCATCATCGTTTCATTGGGAATAAACCCGCCAAACACAAAAGGAATCAATAAAATAAGACTTAGAATAATTTTTTTGTTTTTGGACCGTACCATGAGGGCAATAAAATTAACTTTACGCGAAATTTCACTTAAATTCATCAAAGCGCAAGCAGCAGTGCAGGGAAACAGACTCCTTTTTTTCAGTATTCTTCTTTTTATCCTTCTACCCCAACTGGCCGAAGCTCAGAGATCTGGCCGTGCCCAGGAGAGAAAGCTGACCGCACCTGATACTTTGCAGGTTCCTCCGGTCATCCAAAATGATACTCTCGCTATTCCCAGCGATACACTTGCACTTCAAGATTCGGCAAAAATTGTGCCTTCTAGCCCAATACTTTCAGAAATTACCTATTTCGCTGAAGACAGTATCGTTACTGACTTTGAAACAAACAAGGTATACCTCTATAATAAGGCCTGGTTTGAATATGGAAAGATGAGGTTGGATGCGGATCGCATCGTGATCGATTGGAAAAATTCAGAACTCTATGCCACTGGTGTTACAGACAGCACTGGAGCAATCTTAGGAAACCCTTTCTTTAAGGATGGAGATGCAGTCTATGAAATCCGGAAGGAAATGCGGTACAACTTCAAAACTCAAAAAGCCATCATCAAAGATGTGGTCACGGAGCAACAGGATGGGATTTTACGGGGAGAAACCATTAAAAAGACCGCAGACGGGAGTATTTATCTAGACCACGGGTATTATACCACCTGTAAATTAACAGAGCCGCATTGGCACATATCTTCCAATAAACTGAAGTCCATAGAAGGAAAGCAGGTTGTATCAGGACCTTTCAATTTATACTTCAATGGAATTCCAACTCCATTAGGCCTTCCTTTCGGACTTATCCCTAATACTCCAGAAGAAAAAGCTTCGGGTATCATCTTCCCTAGTTATGGACGCGAGCAGGTTCGAGGTCTTTTCTTAAGAGATTTTGGCTACTATTTCGCGATTAACGATTACATCCACGCACGCCTGACAGGAGACATCTATTCCAAGGGGGGCTGGGGAGCAAAAGCACAGTCTGTATATAAAAAGCGATATAGATATAGCGGGGGGTTCAATGTGGATTTTCAAAAATTCACATCACCTGAGACAGAATTGAATCCAGTTGACTATAATACCTTCCGGGTAACCTGGAACCACACCCCAGAATCAAGAGGAACGGGAAGATTTTCAGCATCTGTCAATGCAGGAAGTACCAGCTATTTTAATACAGTGGTCAACCCTAATAATTTCCAGAATAACATTACTTCTGACCTTCAATCCAGCGTCACTTATACTAAGCAATTTTCAGGAACGCCTTTTTCTATGTCGGCCTCAGCTCAGCATTCTCAGTCGGTTTCCACAGGAGAGGTGAGATTGAGGCTTCCGAATTTCAATGTGAGTATGAATAGACAAAGTCCGTTCAAAAACGTCAATTTTGAACCTCTCAAAACATTGAATATTGCCTGGAATTTTGATTTCCAAAATTCCATTACCAACAGAATTCAGTCCCCTACGCCTATTGATCCAGAATTAGGAGGAACTACTGCTCCATCCCTGATTAATTTTACTCCCGCTAATTTCGCCCTATTGCTAAAAAATGCCAATAATGGAGCTCAGCATAGAATTCCGATCAGTAGTAACTTTACACTTTTCAAGTATTTTACAGGAACCGGCTCAGTGAATATCAATGAAGTCTGGTACTTTCAAAAATTGAAATTTTTCTACAATCCTGTTTCAGAACGTGTAGATCAAGTGGTAGAAAATGGATTCAATCGAATCACCACGTATACCAGTTCATTTTCCATGACCACCAACGTATACGGATTTTTCAACTTTAAAAAGGGGAAAATTCAGACGATCCGTCAGCATATTCAGCCTTCTTTTGGCTTTAGCTACACTCCTGATTTCACCAATGAGTCTTTTGGTTATTTTCAGAATGTTCAAACCAATGCCGAAGGAGCCACAAGATTATATAACAGGCATCAGGGTTTTATTTATGGAGGAGCACCTCAAGGTGAATCAAGGTCCCTGACCATGAGTTTAAGGTCAGTGATCGAAGCAAAAATCAAAAACAATCAGGATAGCACCAGTGAAGAAAGTACCAAGAAGATACCGCTGATAGAGAATTTGGATTTGAACACCTCCTATAATTTTGCTGCGGACTCTTTTCAACTTCAACCCGTAAGGATCTCTGCTAGAACCAGCTTTTTTGACAGGAAACTCTCTGTCAATGTCAGCACTACTTTGGACCCTTATGCAACTACGACTATTACCAATAATAGTGGAGCTACCCTAGAAAGAAGAATAAATTCTTTTGCCTGGAATAATGGACAAGGGCTTGGAACACTCCGAAATGCCTCTTTAAACCTGAATGCATCAATTAATCCCAGCAATGCTCAAAACCCGGGAGAACTCAGAGATGAATTGACCAACCAGTTTATGCAGCAAGGAGGAGTAATGAATGAATTTGTAGAAAGCCAAATCAATCAAATTGTAACCGACCCGAGTCAATATATTGACTGGAATATTCCTTGGAATCTGACTTTTGGATACAATTTAAATTACAATAAACAGTCGACAGGGACGACTAATATTACTCAGGCATTACAGTTATCAGGGGATGTTTCTCTTTCTGAAAAGTGGAAAATCAACTTCAATACCGGTATTGACCTTCAGACTCAGGCAATCACCCAATCCATGATTGGAATAGCCCGTGATCTTCATTGCTGGCAGATGAATGTCAACTGGGTTCCATTTGGGAGATTTACCTCCTACAATATTGATATCCGCGTAAAATCAAGCATTCTGCAGGACTTAAAGGTTTCCCGAAGAAGATCCTTCTTTGATCGGTAATTCCTGGCCCATCATTCCCTTACTTTCTTTCAACAGCTAATAAAATGAACCGGGCATCATTGCCTTCACTTTAAAGGCAAAAGATGTACGAATAAAGAGTGCCCTGATTTGTACTTTTACAAATTTTTGTTAGATTGAACTAAATCAATCTTTTTATTACATGTTCAATTTCAAAAAGTCTTTACCCTTAATATCTATTTTTTCGATTTTAATGAGTGTGATCCCGTCGGTAGCCAAAGCTCAAAAATCACCCGGTATTCCCATGCCGAGTGGACCGGTCGATCTATCTGAAACCTCCAATGTGGTTATTTTCATCATCATTCCAGCCATCATTTTAATTACTTTTTTGATCTTTAGAAAAAGGATCAAGAAAATAAAAGAAGAAAAGAGAGAGAAATTAAAGGATGAAAATGAGAAGAATAATAGTTCTAAAAAGGAATGAATTAAGGCCCTTCAAAGAAGCTCAACCATTTATTGCTTTACCAATTTAATTACTTGTGTTTGGTTTCCTTTTGTCAATTTCAGAAAATATGCGCCATCCTTTAAATTTGAGGAAAAGGCCTCCAATCGCTTATTCAATTCAGAAAGATTGGAAGACTCCCAATTTCCTAAAAGATCAGATCCATTGTAAAGGCTAATTTGAGTTTTTTCATAATCCATTGGTTTCAAATTTTTATTCCCAAGCCGAAATGTTTTTGAAAACGGATTAGGGTATGCCAGCCAGACTTCTCCTATTTCCAGATCAGCTGGTTTTAAAACAGAAATTACCTTACTGCTTTCAGATTCTTCAGCCTTTCTGTGAATTCTATAATAAATCAATGGGGACAGCATGGTGGCGCCTAAATCCTCATAAGAGTACCATTTAGAAATTTGAGATGGACCTTTGGAGGGAATAGTTGCAATTACCTCCCATTCCAAATTACTATTTAATGAACGTTCCAATTCATATTGTTCCTCTCCTGTTTCTGATAAGGTTTCCCATTTCACCTCAACGGATTCCTTTTTAGCAGTTGCGGTAATCTCGCCAATATAAATCGGAAGAAGTCTGAAGCAAAAATCACCTGTCAAACTTTCCCAATGTGCAGGATCTGTATTCCTACTCATCGTAGCAGTACAAGATCCCACGGGAGTAGTTATGGATGCGACAGTTGTACCACATTTACTAAGGACCGTACTTCCTGACTTTGTGAAATTATTATACTCAAAATTAGACCCGGGGAAAAACCTAAATAGACTTGAACCGCTGAAGTTCACGTTCTCAATAGATGTATTCCCGTAATTATCAAACAATCCGGTGCCTGCCAGATTTAGTTCTGGCAGATTGAGGGTGGCTCCGGCCTCCACTATAACATAGGCATCACCTTCAACGGTGATCCCAGTACAAATATTAGCTGTAGCAGCAGAACTCCCCTTTACAATCAATTGATTTTTGGCTGGCAATCTATTATCCTGAAAACCCGGGTTACCCGCAGACAAATAGATTTGATTGGCCTCAAATAAACCTTCAATCAGAAAGTAATTTGTATTTGAGTTTGGAAAGGCAGCGTAACCACTAACTCTTAAACTTGCATTGGGATGTACATGAAATAAAACACCGTCATAAGTATTGGTAGCAGGATTGATAATACTTGCCGTTTCTGATGATACATATGGAGTCAAAATGAAGGAAGATTGCTTTCGATAATAAATAGCCCCTGAGACTGTAAAAAGAGCATCGCCCGTACCATTGCTGTTATTGATTGTGACACTACTTTGTTCCATCAAGTGAAGATCCCTATCTATGGTCAAAAAAGCGCCATTAGAAATATTGAATTCATAGACAGGAGAATAAAATCCAAAATCAAACCCTGGGTTTAATACCAAAGATTGAGAAATATTGACTGTTACTTTACAGTTATTTCTATAAGAATTAAAGTTTGGAAAAGAAGCTGAAGGCATCAAAGGAGGATACAAGCTTGGGGAGTTCAGACTACATCCAGCTACATTGACCTTATCCCAGCAAAGGCCATTAGTCCAGGTACCATCACAACCCGGTTTACTTGGGTTATAGGTATAAGTTTGTCCACTCCCCTCTATCCCAAGAAGCATAAATATGATAAAAATACTAAAGCATAAGTACCGCATTTTATCAATAGTTTATAAAAAACATACAACTAAAAAACAGGCTTCAAAGGCAAATTCCTGTATATCAAAATTACACTTAACCTTCTGTTTTTCAGTTATTTATGATTCAATTTAAAAATATATTTTTTAAAACAAGAGTTATAGGAAAAATTATATTAAACAGCTTATAATTCAATTTATGATGCGAAAAATTGTATTTGAATCACTGTATAAAATTCTACTTGCTATGTATTTTAAAATTTACGTAGAAAAATGAGTGTTGAGAGACATCAATTTTGAGAAATACAGTAGAAATAAATGGATATATGCCTGTGGTGAAATATTTATTCATAGAAATACAGTTAAAAAAAATAGAAATACGCCTGTGGCGAAATATTTATCCCGTAGGGATTTAAGCTTGGTAGAAAAAGGATATAAGGACTCCTATCCATGCTGTAGGTATGGAAGATAGTAGAAATACGATAGAAATATATTGAAATACGCCTTCGGCGAAATATTTATCCTGTAGGGATTTAAGCTCGGTAGAAAAAGGTTTTAAGGTATCCTCTCCATGCCGGAGGTATGGAAGAAAGTAGAAATACGATAGAAATATTGAAATACGCCTTCGGCGAAATAATTGGAAGGCGCCGAATAGATCTAAAGATATTTCAAAGATAATGGAAGATATGCCTTCGGCAATATAGGCCTCTGATCGTATTCGTATCAAAAGCTCCAAAGGAGCGTAATTTATTAGCCACGCCAGAGGCGCGCAGGCCCGAGTGCAACTCGGGGTATAAATAGGAACGGTAACCAACCCAGCGCTGGCCCAAGATCTCCATTTGGAAACGATAACTCAATGCCAGCAAGACGATACGGAAACCATATAATAACCCTCCAAGGGTTTTCTTAATTTAATGAATCAATCAAAAAAAATCTTAACCATTCTTTGTACTAACCCTTGGAGGGTTTCAACCTCTTAATTTTGGATTGAAAATCCTACGATATGGTCAAAGCAGAGAAATCCCCCTTGCCCCCTTTACCAAAAGAAATTATACTAAACTGAATTTACACTTCCAAAGGGGGAATTGATCCTTCTCAGATTTAAGGCATCAAGATCAAAAATTTAATCTCTTCAAAGCCTGAAAGGGCTGAACCCTTTAAAAGCCACGCCAGAGGCGCGCAGGCTCGGGTGCAACCCGAGGTAAGGAAGATAAATTTCCCCAAAGCTGGCGCAATCGCTTCGTTTAGAAAAGATAACTCAATGCCAGCAAGACGATACGGAAACCATATAATAACCCTCCAAGGATTTTATTGATTTAAAACTTCCAACTTCAATCCTTCCCTAACCTTTTTTGAAACTCCCTGGCTTTTTCCAGGTCTTCGGCTGTGTCAATCGCTATAGCCTGATGGTTAGTTTCAACCATTCGAATCTTGATTCCTCTTTCCAACAACCGCAATTGCTCCAGCATCTCCAACTCCTCCAACTTCCCTTTGTCCCAAGTAGGAAAACTCTCCAAAACCTCTCTTCTGTACCCATAAATTCCAACATGCTTTAAATAGGAAATACCTTGTTTTTTATCCCTATTATAAGGAATTGGGGATCTGGAAAAATATAAAGCATCCGACTGCCCATTCAGAACTACCTTAACAAAATTGGGATTGACTGCATCTTCCTCGGAAATTTTAAAATATAATGAGGCAACCTTTACCGAGGAATCCTCAAAGGCTTTTTTAAGCTCCTCTAGGGACTCTTTGTCTTGAAAGGGCTCATCTCCCTGAACATTGATAATAATCTCGGCATCTACTTGGGATAGGGCCTCAGCTATTCTATCCGAACCGCTTTCATGGACTTTTCGACTGAAAAACACATTTCCACCCAATTCCTCAATCTGTTTTTGGATCAACTCATGGTCTGTCACTACCCAAACTTCATCAAAAACACCTGTTTCCAAGGTAGAAAGGTAAGTTCTCTGAATCACCGTTTTACCTCCCAAATCCTGGATCAACTTTTCAGGCAAACGGGTTGAAGCAAAACGGGCAGGGATAAGGGCTGCTGTTTTCAAGGAATTAATCTACTTATCGGGTTTTAAAAAGCTTTTTAACCTTATTAAACCAAGGTTTTTTACTCAGTTTAATCTTCTTTTTCTTAGCCTCTAGATCGTCCCCGTAGTAATTGTACATGTACTTATTGTTTTGGGAATAAAGATAGGTGTTACCATACCCATAATTGTATCCCTCATAATGGTATCCTGAATTAATAATTCCATTAAATACCCCATATACATTTTTCACCTGCTTGTTATTAAAGAGGTCATTGATCATTACCAAGTGATCCTTATTGGTATAATTCTGCCTAACTACGTACAAGTTGATATCAAATAATCGCATCAGATCTATGGTCTCTGATACCAAACCCATTGGCGGTGTATCAAAGATGATCACATCAAAGTTTTGATCTAGATAATCCAAAAAGTCTTTCAATCTCTGAGTTTGAAGCAATTCTGCCGGGTTGGGAGGAATCACACCTGATGGTACGAAATACAGGTTTTCATTGTCTGATTTCATCACAATTTCAGGAGCCTCCACCTTGCCGATTAGATAGGTAGAAAGTCCAACTTTGTCCGACTGATTAAAGTATTGCGCAAGTTTAGGTCTTCTCAAGTCACCTCCTACAACCACGGTTCTTTTGGAACCCAAAGCCATGGCTGAAGCTAAATTGAGAGAAGTAAATGTTTTTCCTTCACCCGATACAGAAGATGTCACCAATATCCGCTTTGTATTTTTTCCACTTGCCAAATAAGTGATCGCAGACCTCAAGGACCTGAATGACTCTGCCACTGCTGATTTTGGATGCTCCAAAACGACCTTGTTGGTCTCTTTTTGTGAATAACCAATGACACCCAATTGAGGAATCATAAAGTGCTTTTTCAAGTCTCTTTGATCCTTGATCGTATCATCAAACATATCTCTGACTACGATAAACCCAAATGGAAGCAAGAGCCCCAGTGCTATAGCAAGGGCATAGTTTTGTTGCTTTTTTGGGAATACCAATGTACCCCTTTTCGCAGCATCCAAAATTGCATTATCGGATACGTTGGATGCACGGGCAATCCCAGCCTCAGCTCTTTTCTCTAGAAGGTATGTGTAGAGAGACTCTCTTAATTTAAATTCCCGGAAAATACCCGTGTATTTCGATTCAGATTCAGGAAGGGTAGCAAATTGAGCATCATAGCTTCGGATCTCACGGGTAATACTTTGTTTTTGCTTTTGGGTGTTTTCAATCAGGTTTACTACATTTTCAAACAATGCATCCTGAACTTTCTCCATCTGCACATCTATCTTAACTACTTCCGGGTGATTCTCATTCACTGTAGCCAGGAGTTTTCTTCTGTCTTGAGAAAGGGTTACCAAAGTTTGAATCAAACCATTAAGAAGAGGATCCGGAACTCCAATTACAGAAGGGGCAATGACATCTGAAAAGTCTTTGCTTTTCATCTCCATGTAGCGCCGTATCTGTTCAAAATAATTAAGCTGATAATCCAACTCTGCACTCTTTTCATCCAGAGTATTCATTTTGGTCAGGATGTTCGAAAATTCAGCTGATACGTCCAATAACTTATTCTCAACTTTAAACTCCTGCAGTTCCCGCTCTTTTTGCTTCAGTGAATCCTCCAAGAAACCTAATTGCTCCTCGATAAAGGCAATGGTGTTTTCCTGAATTTTATTTTTCTCATTTAAGTCATAATTAATATATGACTCCATTAAAGAATTGATGTAATCTCTTCCTTTTTCAACCACCTTGGTAGTCGTAGTAATTCTAAGCACGGAGCTGAAGTCATTTTCCAGATTCACCCGAATAGCCCTCGCCCAATATTCTTCTAGATAAGATGGATTCTTTAATTGGAAAATAACGATATCCCCCACTCTTCCCGGATTGACCAAGTGCACTGTGAACTTGGAGCGACCGGTTTCTACTTCCTGACCAAAGGTGTAAGTCTTGTTGTAAATGGATTCATCACCGGAAGCCTGAGCTGAGTTGATATCCAATATACTTTCTGTGTAAGGAAGTAATTTAAAATTTTCATCAGACAGAATTTGAAGTTCCACCTGTGTATCAGTAACCTGCAGATGCCCCCAATCCACATCCACCCGAATTGGAGATCTGTCGTAGAGCTCAATGTCCTTGATGTTTGTTTTGGCAAAATACTCTACATCGAAGTGCAATTTCTTCAAAGCTTCCCGGGCTAGGTTCTTGGATCTTAGCCTCAAGATGTCATTTTCCAAGTTTACTCCAGAATTAAAAATATTGGATCTATCCATGATCCTAGCCTCAGGAGAGGTATTGGTTTTGATCACCATGGAACCCGTTACTTCATATTCATCCACGGTATAGCGGTGAAACAAAAAAGTAGCGATCAAGAAGATCATGGTAAATAACACATACCATGGCCAGTAGCGAATATACTTGGCTACTACGTAGCGTATCTCTAATGCTTTCTCCTCATTATCTAACTGACTGAGATCTAACTTCTCCATAAAAATTAATTCCCTCCTATAAACAAGTTAAGCAATAACAAAGTAGATGCCAATAAGCCACCGAACAATGCCAAACCGCTAGCAAGGTTATCTGCCGAACCAATTTGCCTGATCTTCATCGGTTCCATGTACAAGATATCATTTGGCTGAATGAAATAAAAGGGGCTGGCCAGTAATGCCCTGTCATTCAGGTTAATTTGATGGATTTTCGAGCCCCCATCATACTGACGGATTATAAAAAGTTTATTCTTTTTCCCCAACAAGGTAGTTTCCCCAGAATTGGCCAAAGCATCAAAAATAGTAGCTCTATTCTTATAAATAATCTTAACCCCCACGCTATTAAATTCTCCCAAGGTAGTATATCTGATGCCAGCAATTCTCAATCTTACAAACACTTCCTCTTTGAAAAATTCATTAATACCAGACTGTATTTTTTCTTTGGCTTCCTCTTCCGTCAATCCGGCTATTTTAATTTTCCCCAATTTGGGCACCTCTACATAGCCCGCCTGATCTATGGAAAATCCTCTGAAATACAGCGGATCCGAACCCTGGCCTCCTCCGCCTCCCATCATTCCTAATCCGCCTCCTCTAGAATTTTGAAAGGTAAAGGCAGTGGTCAACTCTTCATCCGAACTTGCAAAATCGATTTCAACTATATCAAATGGCTGAAGTACATATTTATAATCTACCTCTGCAAAAGGAATAAACTCATCTAGAGCATAGGAGGTACTGTCAGAAAGATTTTGAAGGTAGGTGATACGTTTATTACTGATACAGCCAGTGGCCATCAAAAGCATTAAAAAGAAGATAGAGAGTAATCTCATTTTTGGAATGGAATTAAATCAAGTCAAATATATAGAAAATGTTGTGTTGACCGAATGGCTAGAAATGACTCGACGGAATTTACGTGAATATTGATAAAGATAGATTGAGCTATTTTTTATGAAAATCCGGAATCTTAGCAGGAATCCAATTTTATTTCCAGACAAAGAAAGAAAGCTAATGCTACATAAAGAAGGACGACCTGATTTAAGGTGAATATTAATAAAGGAAGGATGGCAATTAAGAATCCCGCTCCTTTGGAGCTGGAGAAGATTTAAGCCTTACCATAGTTTTTTCTAAAAAATTACGCTCCTTCGGAGCTGATGTTGACAGAGTGCAAAAGGTCTTTAAATTATCTGTTATTTACTACATAGCCACGCGACTTACTATTTTGGATCGAGTATTTCGGCTTTCTGCATTTCTGTCCGGACAGGTTATCGGCAATGATATCTCAAAGCAAGCATATACAGAGATAACTTAGTTACTTTTATTGAAAATGGCCCTTCTTCTTAGGTCAAGTTTCATGTTTACAGGATTCGATACGGTATCAAAAAGTATAGATTGGGCAAATTTGAAACAGGCCTGAAAGACTAAAATTAGAAAGAGATTTAAGCCTTTTACTAAAATCTCAATTTGCACAAAATGAGCACGATTAAGAGTAGTTCACAAAGATAAACTCGGCTAAAGCAAAATCTTAAAAATCTGCTCCTTTAGAGTTAATAATGACTAAATCTTTATCATAAATTTTTTCTAAAAAAATACAATATTTCGTAGCTAGTACTGAATTAATCTAAAAGCAATATGGATATCTGCTTTATTACCAGTACTGACAAAAATAGGGCTTATTGTCTGCTAAAAGGATCAAAATCTGGAAGCTTCGGTCTTCGGTCATCGGTCGCCTGTGCTGAGCGAAGTCGAAGCATCCAACCAGCCAAGTAAAGAAATAAGGAAACTGGAATAATTGCGGATAATCAGAAAAATATTAATTTGATTTTTTTAAGTGTAATTCAGGTTTTTATACTAAAATTAAATTTTTCACGTATTGAGCGACAGGAAACCAGTTCAATATCAACAGCTTGACTTTAACTTATTTCCAAAAAGCCCAAGAATTACCATTGAAATTTGTGTTTGATTATCGTAAGTCACATAAAAAAGAGTAGTCGGAATCAAGGAATTCTAAAATCTAGTATTTACTTTGAGTGAAAGTAAGAATATGATTATCCGGAAGGCGGAAGAAAAAGACGTTGGCTCAATTATTCAGCTACTCAGATCATCACTGGGTGAAAGCTTACTTCCGAAATCCATTGAATTTTGGCGATGGAAACACTTAGATAATCCTTTCGGACCCTCCCCAGTCTTGCTGGCAGAGGAAAATGGAGAGCTAGCAGGTGTCCGCGCTTTTTTGAAATGGGAGTTTTCTCAAGGTTCTGAAATTTATAAATGTGGACGTGCCGTAGACACTGCAGTACATCCCAATCATCAGAAAAAAGGAATTTTCACCCAATTAACTCAATCTTTGTTAGATCAGGTTAAGCAGGAGAATTACGATCTCATTTTTAACACACCAAATACCAAAAGTCTTCCCGGTTACTTAAAAATGGGCTGGAAAAAATGGGGACGTCTTCCCCTCAAAATCCAGTTCTATATAAGTTTCCGCCCCAGTGACATTCCAAGAAACAATTTTGAATGGGATGCTGCAGCACCACTAATTCAAGAATTTGAAGCAATACCAAATCCTAAAATAGATCTGATTCAATCAAGACTAAAGCCAGGCTATATACAATGGAGGTATCAAAATTGCCCTGTAGCGGATTATTCCTATATCAGTGATTTCAAAAGTTATCTTTTGGTTTATAGAATCAAAGAAGTAAAATGGGGCAAGGAACTGAGGGTTTGTGACTTGTTTTGCGGAGAAAATTTCGAAGAAATTGAAAAAAAGGAATTGAACGAGCAGTTTAGGAACCTAATTAAACAGGAGGAAATCCGGTTTAGTACCTTCTCAGGCCTAAGTTACAATGCAGATAAATTGGACTTGGGGATATCTCCGGTTCTACAACGAGGCCCCCTGGTTACCATCAAACCTCTGAAAGAAATTCTTCATGATCAACAGTTGATGTGGAATTGGAGCTTGGGAGATCTGGAATTATTTTAGGCCTAAATACCCTGATTAATAAGTTTTTTAAAATTCCCTATCCATAATTAATTTTGATCATAATTTTTAGATCCACTAATCACATCAATTATCTATCAATTTCTTTCTCAATACTTATAGAAAAGTAGAATCTTACTTAAATTGAATTTGAAAGTTTCGTTGAAGCTCTTCGATTTTCAAACGGAGTTAAGTATTCATTTTCAATTAGCTGTTTAGTATGCCTGGAACTCTTATTATTTCACTTGATTTTGAGCTTCTTTGGGGGATTTTTGACAAAGTAGGGAATAAATACAAACCCGAATATTTTGAAAATACCCGAAGAATCATTCCCCAAATGCTGGATCTCTTTGCCAAAAATCAAATTGGAGTGACTTGGGCTACCGTGGGAATGCTTTTCGCAGAAAATGAAGAGGAATGGAAGAAATATTCTCCTGAGTTTCTTCCCTCTTATAGAGAAAAAAAATACTCCGCTTATGATTGGAGTAAGGTACACGGAATTAAACCCGAGGTTCATTTTGCTCCTGATTTGATTCATCTGATTTTAGACACTCCCTTGCAGGATTTAGGCTCTCATACCTACGCGCATTATTATACGTTGATGAGAGGTCAAAGCCCGGATCAATTCAGGCAAGACTTGCAGGCAAGTCAGAAGATAGCCAAGGACAAATTTGGCATCAAATTAAAATCATTGGTTTTTCCAAGAAACCACATCAATGAACTCTACTTGGGGATTTGTCTGGAAGAAGGATTTGAATGCGTGAGAGGGAATCCAAAAAATTGGTTTTGGCAAGAAACTCAGCATGAGGATTTGAGCAAAAAAATATTCAGATCCGCAGATTGCTTTTTTCCATTAGGAAGTAGTACTTCGTTTTCATCTGAGAGTATCTCTAATTTCCCAAACGAACCATTGATCATTCCGGCTTCCAGAATTTTAAGGCCTTATAGTCCTGACAATGCTATTTTTAACAAAGTTCGTCTTAATCGGATCAAACAGGAAATGTCAGAGGCCGCAAAAAAAGGAGAGCATTATCATCTTTGGTGGCATCCCCATAATTTTGGAAATAATCCAAAAGAAAGTATGGAAGAGCTTGAATCCTTGATCCTTCATTTCGATCAATTACGAAGCCAATATGGGATGGATTCTCATTCTATGGAATCACTAAGTCAAAAAATAAAAGGTATTCATGCATTTGCCGATAAAGCTTAGACTGGCACTGTTTGAAAACTAGCTCAATACCTCTTCATATATTTTTTCTAATTGCTCTACCATACTTTGCATGCTGAATTTTTCCTCTACCTGCTTTCTTGCCTCAATTCCCATTTTTGCTAGTAATTCTTCATCTTCCAGGAGTTGTATGGAGTAATCCTCCAAATGTTCCCATTCATCCACATGACATAAAAATCCTTGTTTCCCATGCTGAATGACTTCTCCAATTCCTCCCGCCCGGGTAGAGACAACTGGAATCTCACAAGCCATGGCTTCCAGCATTGCTATTGGCAGACCTTCAAATTCAGATGAACTGAGATAAATATCCATGAGATTCAAGTATGGGATTACCTCCTTTTGCACCCCCACCAAGTGAAAGTTCTTTTCAAAACCTGAATCCTTGATTTGTTTTTCTATTCGTTCTCTCCAGTCTCCATCGCCTACCAAAAGAAAATGAGTTGTTGGATGTTTTTTTAAAATCCGGATGGCTACTTCTACCCAAAGCCAAAGTCTCTTTTGAGATCTAAAAACTGCCACCTTTCCGATTATTTTGGAAGAAGAAGGAATTCCCATTCGTTCTTTAATTAACAAAGAGTCTACCTCAACTACCTTCTCTCGTTTCTCCTCTCTAGAATCTCGTATCTCAACTCTCGATTCACTTCTCACATCTTCATTCTCGCTTCTCGCTTCTCGCCTCTCACTTCTAATCTCTCCCTTCTCGCTTCTCGCTTCTAGCCTCTCGCTTCTCGTCTCTCGCTTCTTAAAAACCTCCGTATTAACTCCATTCTGAACGACTCTGATTTTCAGTCTTCCGCCACGCTTATAAGGATCCCAAATGGAGTTGAGTTGCATAGATAGCGCCACTTCATTGGAAACAGCAATTGCCAAGTCCTGTTTCTTAAAAGTCAGTCTATTTCCCCAATATGACACTTTATTATATCTATCCCAAGTATTGTGTTCTGTATATACAATAGGGATAGGAAGGTTCAGCCCCACGAATCGAGCGAGAATTCCAGCCCAAGGCAAATGCGCATGGATCAGGTCAAAGTTATTTTCCTTTATAAAAGAGCTAACTTTTTTAACCTGAAAAAAAAGCCCCAAGTTTCCAGAAGGAATTAAGTGTACTTGAATTCCCGCTCTTTCTAATTCATCGACGATATTTTCTTGCTGATGATAAAAATACAGACAGTGGAATTCAAATCTGTTCTGATCATGCACAGAAGCTGTTTCGGGAATCAATTTTTCGGCCCCTCCCCTTCCCAGGGATTTGATCAGGTGGAGTACTTTAATTTTTTTGGACACGGGGTAATAATCAGGCTAGAATACAAACCTAATTAAAGATATTTAAAGAAATACTTTAGATATAATTGGAAATACAGTAGAAATAAAAGAAATACGCCTTCGACGAAATATTCCTTAATCCGAAGTTATCGATAAGGTATTTTTTAAGATAAGAGAAGATATGCCTGCGGCAAGATATTTATCCCGTAGGGATTTCAGCTTGGTAGATAAATGGCTCTGAGCCTACTTTCCATGCCGTAGGTATGGAACTATTGAGAAATACTGTGGAAATAAATAGAAATACGCCTTCGGCGAAATATTCCTTAACCCGAAGTTATCGATAAGATATTTTTTAAGATAAGAGAAGATATGCCTTCGGCAAGATACGGGTCAATTCCCCCTTTGGAAGTGTAAATTCAATTTAGGATGATTTCTTTTGGTAAAGGGGGCAAGGGGGATTTTTGAGAAATACTATAGAAAAAAAAGAAATACGCCTTCGGCGAAATAACCTTTCAAGCTAAACTCCATAGGAGCGATGGATATTTTAGCCCCGCCACGGCGGACAGGCAGGGGTTTTAACCCCTGGATCCAAAATGAACCGCTGTCCCCCAGCGCTGGCACAATCGCTACATTTGAAAAAGATGAGTCAATGCCAGCAAGACGGAGAGGGAAATACATTAGAAATAAAAGAAATACGCCTGCGGCGAAATAATTAAAAGATACCTAAAAGATAATTTTTAAGATATGCCTTCGGCGAGATATTTATCCCGTAGGGATTTAAGCTTGGTAGAAAAAGGATTTAAAATATCCTCTCCATGCCGTAGGTATGGAAGAAGATAGAAATACGTCTTCGGCGAAATAAACCTTGAAGACAGCTTTGATCAAAAGCTCTGAAAGAGCGTAATTTATTAGCCACGCCTGAGGCGCGCAGGCCCGAGTGCAACTCGGGGTAAAAGATTCACCACCACCCTCCCCCAGCGCTGGCCCTTTTACCTTATTTGGAAGCGAAATCACCGTGCCAGCAAGATGAAATCAAAACCTTATATCAACCATCCAGAGGATTTATTGAATTGGCGGGTCAGTATAAATTACGTTCATACCCCAAATTATGGCAAACTCCTAAAGATTTCTTCGGATTACAAATCCTACAATAAGACCTCGGAATTGCTCCCGACTCCTGTCGTGGAGCCGAGGAGCTTAGAAATACGCCTGCGGTGAAATAGATAAAAAAATATCATCAACATATGCCTTCGGCAGATTTACCTTCATTCGGAATCGCGGTAAAACCTCCAAAGGAGCGGACGATTAAATAGCCGTGGGTTTTAACCCACGGATCACGGTTCACCGATCTCACCCCAGCGCTGGCCCTCGATCTCCGTTTGGAAACAGTGACTCAATGCCAGCAAGATGAAACCAAAACTCTTTATCAACCCTTCAAGAGATTTTTTGAGTTCGCGAGTCGATATAAATTATGTTCATCAATTTTTTCGTTAAAAACCCGCCAAATGGCTCAATTTGAATAACTTATTTTTCCCATCAGGCCAAATGGCTACCCTGATTTTCATCATTCATTTTTAAGTTTCTTTTCCAATTACCAAAACCTTCGAGGTTTGGAAAACCTCAAAGGTTAGAGGAAAAAGAGGGCCAGCTGTGGAAACTGGCCCAGCAGCCTGAAAACCTGCAAGTAAGGCTGCAAAAAGTGAGATAAATATAGTTAAAATACGGAAGTTCATTTCTCTCGATGGTTTGGGTGAGAGACAAGCCAATACCGGTGAACCTCCTCCAGGGAGATGCCGAAAACCCTTGTTAGAGTAGGCAAACAACCAAAACGGTTTGTCCCTTTTTGATGTGTTAAAAAAGGGTCCACAACAATGAATAAACTAGCAAAACTGCTTCCCGCACTGGCATTGGTGCTGGGAGCGACTTTAGCCTTTGCTTTTTCCAGTCCTCCCCAGGGAACTTTGAAAGCATTGGTCAATAATCAATGGGTTGAAATCTCAGAATCTCAACCCTACCTCTGTGATGAAGCTCAAACTTCATGTACAGCCAGGTTTGATGAACAGGATCAAATGATCCCGGGCACTGAAGAAGCAGGGGAGTATATCCCGCTTTAATCAGTTTTTGCGGGCAGGCTCACTCCTGCCCGCTTTATAAATTACCTCGGATTTTGCCTGATACCACTTCTGTCAATTTCATCCTGGGGAATGGGAAGCGCAAAACGCAGATCACCTTCCGGAAGCCTTATCTCCTCTCCGTTTATAATTCTGCTAAGGGAGATGTTGCCTCCCAGAACATTCAGCCGCTTGATATCCCCCCATCTCATCCCTCTCAATACCAGCTCCTTTCTCCTCTCCTCCAAGACTTTTTCCAATAATGCTTCGCTATTTAGCTCAGTGACGGGGATAAACGTACCTGTCTTAAATCGTTTAGCTAACAACGTATTCAAGGAGTTGGCCGCACGCTGAGTCTGTCCCATCCTAACCTCACATTCAGCCTTATTCAACCATAATTCGTCCACTGCCAAGCCACCAAATGCATTGGCGAGATAAGCATATTGACCCCTGAATGCCATCAGTCCGGCCCTTGGAAAAAAGAATAAACTTCTCCTCAAATCATCCTCTTCATATTTGGCATAAAGCTCCGGGGAAATTGCAGATCCTGCCGAAAAAAAGTAATAGGTTCTCAACAACAACTCACTGTAAAAAATCACTTCGTCCAAATTCCCGACAAAAGGCCTTGCCGGACTTGGATTGATTAGGTTATAATCCAGTAAGGTGTCGTATAAATTCAAGGCTCTGTCGGCGGCTTCCAGACTTTTTTCAAAATTCCCCATATACAGATACACTCTGGAAAGCATGGCCCAAACTGCCGCTTTGGATGGACGGGTATTCACCGAAGCAGTCTCAGGCAACAAGGGTTCAGCCGTGTCCAAATCCTGAATAATCTGCTCGAAGGTTTCTTTTAAAGTTGCTCGGGGTAAGGAAACAGCGATATCTGAATCCACCCGCAATACAATACCCAATTCATTGCTTGCTGTCTGAGGATCGTAACCCAGGCAAAAAGACCTTGCTAGAGAGAAAAAGGCATAAGCCCGGTAAAAGTGAGCGGATCCTTTGAGATTTCTCCATTCCGGTGTGGACTTTTCCGAATTGCCGAATTGCTCCAACTCTCCCAATACCACGTTGGAGAAAAAAACCTGATCATAGGGACGGGACCAATCCGTGTTCATTGCACTGTTGATTGGCTCCCTGGACCAGGTATAAATTCTTCGTGAATCTTCGTCCAACACCGATAGTCTGGAATCCAGGATTACTACGTCATCCGAGGAGGCATCCAGCTGGGAAGGCTCTGCATTCATCACCTGCAAGTTATTGTCCAGCAATGCCCACAATTCGGAAATGGTGGTGGGTACAATCAGGGCCTTATCAGGTTTTTCATCTAAAATCCCTGAGCAGGAAGCTCCCAAAAAGAGTAGCCCTGCCAAGAAAAGGGTTCGGTTTAACTGTTGATATTTTTTCATCTTTGTAGTCATTTTGATTTATTTTAATACTGTAGCCTGAGGCCCAAAGTCAAGGAACGCAGGGGGTTCATGGTTCTGAAATCAGGATCCAGGGGATCATCGGACGCTTTCCAAAGCATGGCCAGATTATTGGCATAGCTGAACAGCTCAATTTTATAAGGTTTGGCTTTGGGACTCCATTCATATCCCAATCTGATATCCTGAAGACGAACATGGTCTCCGCGTTCTACCAACTCGGATGAAAAGGCATAAAAGTTATCTCTGAAACTGTCCCTATTGGAAGGAAGGGAAGGCACATTGGTGATCAGCTCATCTCCCGGGCTCTGCCATCTCTTGGAGAAATCCCCATGCCCCTGCTCTCCATTGAGGATGGGAAGATATCGGACGGAATTTCTTCGATAATAATACCCCAGTCTATAGGTAAGGTTGGCAGAAAGGTTCCAAGCCCCCCAAGACCAGGTATTTCTGAAGGAACCAAAATGGGTAGGTCTTGCAGACCCATGGAAAGTTAAATCCGAAGGACTGGCGTTGTTGATAATGGCTGCATAATTTTTGGAGGGTTCCCCATCCAATAAACCCAGGGGATCGCCCGTATCCGGATCCAAGCCCACAAAAGGCAGGGAATAAATGGCAAATATTGGTCTTCCTGTCAGAGGAAATACCGGGGATGAAGGGTTTGCCCCGGAGGCCTGTCCCAAATAATTCAACACCGTGGTTTCTACTTCATAATCCACTACTTTCTCCACGACATGGGAATGGAAAAAATCCAATCTCCATGCGAAAGGTCCTTTCACTAAATTTCCGCCCAGCTGCAAATCAAATCCCCTACCCAGACTGGAAGCAAAATTTCCACGAAACAAATCCACCCCAGTATTGAGAGCCAATGGGATATCCCCTATCAAATCGTTCCCTTCTTTTCTGAATGCCTCCAGAGAACCTGTTATTCTGCCCTTCCAGAGATCGAAGTCCAAGCCTATATTCCAAATCCTGATTTGTTCCCATCTCAGATTGGGATTCGGTGGATTGATAATATTTGCAATGGGCAGCGCGGTATACCTGCTGTTTCCTATCAATCTTGCTGTAGTCAAAGCCGCTACTGATTTGTTCACATTTCCGTTGACCCCATAGGTAGTCCTGATTCTCAGAAAATCTATCCAGGAAGGTAAAGTCCAGCCTTCTTCTGAAAGTGTCCAGGCAAGACCTGATGACCAGAGCGGAACAGCCCGCTGATTGGTTTCTACCCCAAACAGATTGGATGCATCCCTGCGGGCACTGAAGCTCCAGGTATATTTCCCTGCATGGGTATAGGATCCATTTAAAAAGTAGGAGATAAAATTATCTGCCGTGCCTGTATTCCTGTCATTAAAAGGAATCACAGCGCGGGTGGAAGGGGTGGGGTATTGTGTAAATAAACTCACATAATCCACCGGAATTCCTATTCCTGTCTCCGGATTAAAGCCGTATAATCTGCTCGCTACTCCCTCAGTTCTCAAGGTTTTGAATTCATAACCTGCCAGCGCATTCAATTGCCCTTTCTCCCCTACTGATCTGTCTGCCCTTAGAATAGTTCTCAGGTTGTGACTTTCACTCCGTTGATTGTTCCAGTCCTGAATTGCACCTCTGGGGATGGGAAAGCTCAATTGTCCGGAGGTATTTTGCTGTGTAAACCGATTGATCAAATCCCTCGCGGCAAAGCTATCCTCCCTTTTCAGTTCATCGCTGTTTCTGTTAGCAGACCAATATTGATAGTAAACTTCCGCACTAATTCCATCCAACAGTTTGAGCGTACCGGACAAATTAAGCCTGAGATCCTCCACTTGACTGGATCTTTCCACCAGGCTTAACTCTTCCAGTGGATTCAGCATCCAGGGCAAGAGGCCTTTTTCCTCAGCCTCTCTGGCAAAACTTTCCCGGATTCCCGGATAATATCCAATGGGGTTGCCCTGCTCATCTGTGAGTTGCGCATAGGCATACAAGGGCTGTGCACCGGTAAACCGCAGAGAAGAAGGTCCTCTGTTGGAGCCTGCTGTTCTATTTTGGATGTAATTGATTCCCAGCCCCAAATTCAGGCGATCTTTCCATAAACTCAGGTTCTGATTGGTCAAAAGGGTATATCGGTCCAGGCTGTTGCCTACCAGTTCCTCCCGGTTGGAGTCCCAGCCCGCAGACACAAAGTATCTGTAATTTCCCGAACCACCTCTGACATTCAGATTGTATTGCTGATTCAGGGAAGACTGATAGAGGTAACGCCCATAATCCTTTCTCACATCCCGGGTGGCAAAGGCTGAAAGTCTAGCTTCCAGGTCCTGATCGGAAATCATCCCATCCCGGTTTTGAATCAGGCTTTCCACTGCCGGGGTAAGGGGCGTGCGGAAAGGGGAATTTTCTTGATTGAGGTAAAAGCCCTGCTCAAAAAGTGACCTCTCCATTCCAATTACCTCTGCACTGCTCATCAGAGGCTGATAGAAAGGATCAGGTTGTTCTACCCAGGTGGTATTGAGCATCAGGTTGACCTGAGGTGCCTGGCCTTTTTTCCCGGATTTGGTAGTAATCACAATCACCCCATTTCCGGCTCGGGCTCCCCAGATGGAGGCAGCGGCCGCGTCTCTCAGTACTGAAATACTGGCTACATCATTTGGATTGATGTTTTCAATCGGCCCATCATAGGGAAAGTTGTCTATGATAATCAGGGGTGAAGCGTTGGAAAAAATGGTAGAACGGCCTCGGATGCTGATTCTGTCCGTTCCTGAACCCGCGCGGTTGAAGACCAGTCCGGGAGTTACATCTTCCAGCCTATCCAATATGGAGGTACTGATTCTTCGATTGATCAATTCTTCATTCAGCCCCACAAAAGACCCCGTTTGCCTTTCTTTGGGGATTTCCTGGTAACCGGTAGCGAATACCTCCACCTCCTGCAAACCAAAGGAATCGGGTGAAAGATAGACCTCCAACAGTTCTTCCCTGGGTAGCTGAATACTCAGGGTTTGGGTTTGAAAACCGATAAAACTAACCGTGATGTCAACTTCTTGCAATTGAGTTTTCAGTTCAAACAATCCGTCAGAATCGGTTATTTGCACCTGATTGGTGGAAGCCAAGCGGATGGTGGCTCCGGGTAAAGCACCTTGATCTTCGGAGGATAAAACCTTTCCTTTCAAGGTAAAAGATTGGGCATAAAGTTCTCCCGATAGGAAAACATAGGCCAGTAGCAGGATGATTATTCTTAGTTTCTTTTCCATGATTTCAAAGTTTGATGGATGTATGATTTGCGAGTAGCTGTTGCAGTCTTTCAGGATTTTGATAGAGATCCTGAATTGCTATCAGGTTTCCTTCAGGATCAATCAGTAGAGGTCTCGGGGCTGAGGAAATCAGGTATTTTCTGAAAAAGGGATGGGAATAGCCCTCTTCTCCCGAATAAAGGCGAATCCAGGAGTCGGAATTGTAAAGGCCGCTTGCCAGTCCTCTTTTCCATGTTTCCTCAGAGCGGTCTGCCGAAAGGGAAATCAACAGCAGCTCATCCCGGTCCTTCAAGGCAGATTCAAGGCGGGATAAGACCCGGCTGTAATAGGAGGAGGAGGCACTGCAGCCGGTAAAATAAGTATTGATCAACAGGGTCTTTCCTTTGAACTGATCCAGATTTACCTTTTCGCCTTGTTCATCAAGGAAACCAAAGTTCCCTACCCGTTCTCCGGCTTTGACATTTCGGACAATTCCCCGCAATTTTTCCCTGATGTTGGGATTGGAAATTTGATTTTGGAGACTATCCAGCTTCTCAAAAGTGCCTTTCCCTAATTTAATATGCCGGAAAACCCATTTTGAAATCATCAGGTCCCTTTCCAGGCCTGAACCCAGGCTGGTTAGATGGCTTTCTGTACTCTCAGGTTTGAGACCGGATTCCAACTCGGCCAGTTTGAGCTTTAATTCCACCACCTTTTCTGCAAAAGGAAGATCCAAACCAAATTCCAGGGGGATGGATTTACCCAGGTCCATTTGTCGGATAAACTCTTCAATCATCCCTTTTTCTCTGAGGGAGTCCCCTGCATAACCCGCCAGGGTTTGCAGTCGGCCCACTTTGGAAAGAAAATAATCAGCCAAGGTTTGGGCATGCAGAAAGTCCAACACAGCATCCGGAATCTTTTTGTGATAAAAAAGAATCAAGCGCTCCACCTCCCTGCAGAAACTGTCCTCTTCCATTTCCAGGGCCAGCTGTTGCAGCATCTCTGCCACATTGATTTGTGTCAGTTGGAGTTTGGGCCCAAATTCCTGCTGATTTTTAAGAAAGGCTTCCTGGATATCAGGATGTGAGAAGACTTTCTCCCCTTCCCGATGATGGATACTGATTCCCGTTCTTTTCATGGACTGTTCCAGCAGCGTGTGAAGCCTGTCCTGCAATTCATACAGTGCATAGGATGGTCCAGCGAATATTTTTTGACCTGCATTTGGATCCAGTACCAGATGGATACTGTCGGTAGGAAAGGCCAGGAAATTCTGGATTACAGGATGCTCATCGAGATAAAGTGAAAGGTATCCCGGTCTTTTGGAAGGAATGGAAATTCTGGACCAGACTGTTCCGTAGGCACCGTCATAAAGAGTTCCCGCCTGAAACGAGTCAGAATATTCCTGAAAATCCGGAGCTCCGGAGAATGCATCCATGGGATCTGGCAAAAAGGTTACTCTAACCTTTGAATCTGAGGCTCTCTGCATGAGTTGCGTGTAGAAAAGTAAGTTGGAATTGGGTTTGGGATCTGGGGAATCAGAGGCAGAAGGAATGATTTCCTCCCGCCCTGATTGGAGGGAACTGGCATCAACAAGACCATTTCCCGGGGGTGAATCGGCAACTTTATCCGATGCCACCAAGTACCTCCCGACAAGGCATAGCAATGCCAGGAAGCATGTGAGTAGTAATTTTTTCATGCTCAAAAGAGTTGGAAGACCGGAGACAGAAGACAGAAGCCTGGAGAAGGAAGGGGAAAATCAGAAATTAGAATTCTGAAAGCTGAAATGCCTAAACAGCAAGTTGATGGTAACCAACAAACACTTTATAGGATATAGCTCTCCCATTCCAACTCCCAAATGTCTTTAGGACTGGTCGGTCTTGATTAGAAATTGATTAAATGTAATAAGCGAAAATCCTCTGCAGCGGAAGGCTTATCTAACAGTCGACAGTCAAAAGTCGACAGTCAACAGTGACGTCACTCCCTGATCATCGGTGGTAGTCCCCTTGGGTAATACAAGCCCCTTGGGAAGCAATCAGGGAGAAAAAATAGGTTCAGGTAGGGTTTTTAATCAGGTTTTTAAAGAGTTGCTTTGGATTGGACCAAGGCCACCATTCCAATTCAGGTAAGACTTGAGTTTTCATAGATTTAAGCTTGAGGACGGGAGCACGAAGGCGGAAGAATTTTCCAAATAAGGCTCAATAATCCACTTAATACTTATTCCCTACTCAAAGATGGTAGGATAGCTACTTGATACAAAAAAGAAATCAACGATTTCCACCATGCCAGGTAAATGGCTGCAAATAATAGGTTTAAGAGAAAAATTTCCTCGGATTAGTATTTGACCCTACTTCTTAATAAAAGAGCAACCCGAGTAGAAAAGTGTTAAGTTTTAATCAGATTGGATTTTTTGGCTTCCTGGGAAAGAGCCATTTGTAGGTATTAAATCCTACATCTGCTCCCTTCGTAATTGATTGAAGACAGACTAATCCTGCACACTCTCCCTGATTGAGAGAAGCAAATGGAAAAATGGCAGTTATTGTCTCAAAAATCCTCATCTAAAAACGATTCTCAGACAATTTTAAATGGATATTTTAAGAAAAAAGAATAATTTCGGTAGTATAAACTATACTCAAAGTAGTATTACACTACTATTTGAAAAAATTCAAGCCATTTAAAAGATAAAGTCCTATTTTTGAATACTAAAGTACAACTATGAGAGAAGCAGATCATTCAGAATTCACGGTTTTGGAGAACAAAACCATAGGGAGAAACCTATCTACTTTCAGAAAATTAAGAGATAAAAAAGCATTGGAAGTTGCTGATTTTCTTGGAATCAAGGAAGCTACTTATACCAAATATGAGCGGGGTGAAAGTAAGATCACTATAGAGCTAATCCAAAAAGTAGCTGAGTTTTTAAAAGTTGATCCTATTCAGATTTTAACTGCTCAGCCTGGCCATTATGTTGAATCAATAACTGGTTCAAACAATATTGCAATTCAGACTAATAGTATTTATAAAGCAACTGATGCAAAACAAACTGAGGTCATGATGAAAATGATGGAAACGATGATGCAGATGAATGAGGCGATCAGGAAGATTTTGGAGGGGAAGTAAAAATTGAATTCTTATGGAGAATCATTTAATCAGTCTTTTAATCGGAGTCACTTCAGGAGTTATGGCTTCATATTTATTTTTAGTTTTTTAAGCCGTAAAAAGCCAAAAATTGAAATTGCTTAGCACATCAGTAAAGTCAATTTTAAAGGTGAGGACAATTATTTCTTTAAACTCGTAAACAAGACTGACTCCGAGCTATTTGATGTAAGAGTCGAGGCCACATTTTTCAAACCAATCGGTGATTTGAACGGAACAAATTTACACGGAACAGATATTCCATTAAAGGATTCATTTTTATGTACATTCCTAAGTCAAATTCTGCAGACCAACACAATTTACATTGTATAAGGCTCAGAACCACCGAAGACTTGGAAGAAAAATGGACTGACGATTCGTCAAAAATTCGCTTAACCATCATTGGAAGGCATGCCTTATCTGGGTTTAATCAAGTCTTTTTTAAGGAATTCAACTCAAAAAGATGTATTACATCTAAACAGTTTATCTCAGGGGATAGTCTTGAGGTCAAGTAAAACTTACTTTGAAATAAAACATATAAATCCAAACTAGCGTTATAATATTGATTTAAAACTTTTGAAATCATGAAAAACGATCACATTGCTGGCTAAGCTTCAGCGCCAAGAAAAATTACTTAGAACTAAAATTTGATCCTTATAGTAAAGAGCCTCATTGGGCTCTTTTTTTTGAATTAAGTAAACTAGGTACCTTGATACAATCGATTACCCTTTAAAAATTCCTTTCCTCCCAAAGATCAAAAGCCTCTCGCTCGAAATTACTCCCGATGATCTCAAACAGCCCTGTATTCTATCAAAAGTTATTATCATTTTTAACCTTGGCCTAAAGGCAGGATAATCCATAGGTGCTTCCAATTTGACTTGTATCAACTACCACTCAAACTCGGCTTGAAATCATAGGTAAGTCGAAGAAGAGCCGAAGATGAGTCGAGGAAGAGTCGAAGTTGGTATTAAGTATCTACCCTTTAAGGTTGAAAAATATGTGATTAAATTAAAATGTGAGGTCGGTAGTTTCCCTTTATTTTAAGGTTGAAATCTAAAACAATCCTTCACCAACCTATTCAATCCCATAGGGATTTCAGCTCGGTAGCAAAAAAATAACCACAAACTCTTCTCCATGCCGTAGGTATGGAAGAAGGTAGAAATACAATAGAAATATATAGAAATACGCCTGCAGCAAAATACGGGTCAATCCCCCCTTTGGAAGTGTAAATTTAGTTTAGGATGATTTCCTTTGGTAAAGGGGGCAAGGGGGATTTTTGAGAAATACTGTGGAAATAAATAGAAATACGCCTTCGGCGAAATATCTTGGAGAAGCCGAATAGATCGAAAGATATTTTTTAAGATAAGAGAAGATATGCCTTCGGCAAGATATTTATTGAAAGAAATACAGTAGAAATATATTGAAATAGGCCTTCGGCGAAATAAACCTTGAAGACAGCTTTGATCAAAAGCTCTGAAAGAGCGTAATTTATTAGCCCCGAGTGCAACTCGGGGTAAAAGATTCACCACCACCCTCCCCCAGCGCTGGCCCTTGATCTCCATTTGGAAACGATGACTCAATGCCAGCAAGACGAAACGAAAACCATAAAAAAACCCTCCAAGGGATTTCTTGAGTTGCCGGATGGATGTAAAAAATGTTCATGTCCCATCTTATGGCAAACCCTTGGAGGGTTTTTTCGGATTACAAATCCTACGATAAGACCTCGGAATTGCAAATTCCGAGGAGCCAAATCGCTATCGCAGATCTCGAGCAGCTAAAACAGCCAAAAAAAAATCCTGCTCTGAGGCAGGATTTCAGTTATAGGTATTTGTAGATCAGGGCTAAGTAGACTCCAAAAAGGCAGCTTCCTCTCTTTTTCTTCTTTCTTCCTCCACGATTCGGTTATAGATTTCTGCCCGTTTCTTGATTCGATTGGTTTTTTCCCAATCCATGAAGGCCACAATCACAAAAAGCATATAATACATAATCTGGGATTTTTGACGGATGATGATACCCAGATTCGACATCACAAAGGTCATGGAGATAGAAATAGAAATAAACACCACCGCCGACATCTTTACCATGGCCGGAGCAATCCGCATATAATCAATAAAGCTCTTCTTAAAAACCTTGGAAAACATATAAATATACAAGGCATTTTCAATTGATACGATTATACCCAAAGCATTAGGAGAATCAATAAATAATGGTCTGAACCAAAAGGTAAAGAGTTTCATCGGTAAGCTGTATGAAGTCATATCAACTCCCGACCCTGCAGATTGTAGTCTTTGTGCGTTTAGGGTAGATTCTTCTTCAAAGCTCTCCACAAGATTATTCGGGTCATAACCCAGATATGTAATTAAATCCTCATAGACAAAAATAGAAACACCAATTCCAGCCAAAGCAACTAGATATTTTTGATAGGTAGGAACTTTTTCTCTACCAAAAACAAAACTTAAACCCATCCCAATCATTACTGCAAATAAAATATGCGGCCTTACCATGTAACATAAAAAGCCTCCAAAAATTAAGTGAGGAATTCTTTTACCCGGCCAAGATAATCCATAAGTTAAAAATCCAATTCCTGCAAAAATAACAGCTCCCTTCCCCAAGGAGGCAGTCCAAAAATGCATATTAGGTAAAAACATAAAAATGGTAATTGCATCCCATCCTTCAAACTTGGGGTTAAACCGAAGGTTTTCCTTCATAAAACAATAAAAATAGACGAAGCCCCAATAACCTAACCATGTAAATAGGAACATGGTCATATCATAATTGAAACCTAAAAATCTAACCCAGGGAAAAGACAACCATTCGATGAAATCAGTTCCTGCAGAAAAAGCATCAAACCAATTTTTCCATAAAAATTGAGTTTTATAATAATAATACTGAGAATCTGATCGATTGAACTGTGCATATGTCCAATAGACCAATCCAAAAAACATATGATACCAATACATCTGGTTCAATAGTCCAGCTTTCAACCATTTATGCTCCTTTTGAAGATTATTCAAAAATGGCTGAGAAACAAAAAAAAGGAAAAGGACTAAGAGAACTGCGCTAAGCACTTTTTAGAGTTTAAAGTTATTTGAGACTAAAGTTAAAAGAAGAATCGAAAAGGGGAAATATTAGGATTAATTGGGTTATTGGTTATTTGTTATTTGTTTAGGATTAAAGGAAGGTCAAAGAATTGATTATTTATTCTATTTGTCAAATTGAGAAACTGGAAATTAATAAGTCGAATTGAAGAGTAGTTTTAGTTTTGTTTTAGAAGGTATTTGTAAAACTCTTCAAATTGGAGGGAGACTTGGGGAAGGGAAAAGTGAGTGCAAACGAACAGATAAGCTTGGTCCAAGATTTTTTGTTTAGTACCTTTTTTCATTGAGATTACTTCCAGAATAGCTTCAATAAAGGCTTGGGAATCTTTTGGCGGAATGCACCAGCCAGTTTCTTCGGTTTTGAGTACTTCTGGGATACCCCCTACTCCAAAGGCTATGACGGGAACTTTGTGAATCATAGCCTCCAAAATAACTGCAGGCAGGCCTTCGATTTTTGATGTTAACACTAATGCCTTGGCCCGTTTTAATATTGGAAAAGGATTGGTTTGGCTGGGAAGGATGTGAACTCGATCTTCTAAACCATACTTCATGATTTTTGATTTCAACCTGTTTTCCAAACTCCCTTTGCCCATATAGACCAAGTTTAGATGAGACCAAACTCTCTGATATTCAAAAAAAGTAGTTAAAAGCCACTCTGGATTTTTTTCGGGAACTAAACCGCCCATAAAAAGTAAAAAGTTTTGAGGCAGATCAAAGTCTAATTTTTGACTACTTAATCGTTCAATTTCTAAAGTGTCGATCCCAATTGGGACTGTCTTAGTTACCTTTTTAAACCCATAAAAATTAATTAAATCTATTCGTGTTGCCTGTGATACTGAAATCACGGCATCGGTTTGATTTACTAAAAAATGATAATACATTTTCTTCCATCTACTCTTAATAAAAGGACTCATCATATTGGCATTGCGATAGATGAGTTGAAATCGATTGGTGGCCAATTTCTTGGCAAAAACACCGTATCGTAGCGTATCAGAAGCATTTGCCTGGACAATATTCGGCTGAAATGAATCAATTATCTTTTTGAGTTGCCAAAAACCAACCCAATCCAAATGCGTCCTATTCTGTCTGCCCAATTGAATAAATTCCCCAGAAAAAGCCAAGTCCCCTGTTCCGGATAAAATACTGATGACCAAGACCTCATGCCCCCTTTCTTTCAATTGCTCCGAAAGCTGAAGCGCAAATATCTCAGCTCCTCTTAGCTGCGGCCGGGTGAGCAATTGAATGATTTTCATACTTGAGAGTAAAAGTTCAAAAAGTCCCTGCTTGCCCTTTTGAGACTAAAAAAAGACTTTGCTTTTTCGATATCCTCAAGGCTCTTAGCTAAGTAACGCTCATAATTTTCCTGAACCGAAACCATAGCTTGAATAAAACCGCTTTGATCCTTTTCCGGAACCAAAAAAAGGGAAGGAAATTCAGATTTCAGTTCGGTAATTCCGCCTACAGCGTAAGCAATGATTGGTATTCCCATGAATAGAGCTTCCGCAATTACCGCAGGCATACCTTCAATTTTGCTAGGCAAAAGCAAAACACTAGGCATTGGAGCATCATACCAAGGTTTTTCTAAAGCACCTTGAAACCATATTCTGGATTTCATATTTTGATCTTGAACCCAATTTTCAATCTCTCGCTTTAATGGCCCCTCACCTATTAAGTGGAGATTTCCTTTTATCCCTTTATCAATACCTTGCTGAAATAGTTCAATCAAGCCTTGATGGTTTTTCTCTACGGTAAAGCCTCCTATATGTAGCCAAGTAAAATCTTCCTGCTCTTGCGCATAATTTCCCGAAATACAAATACCAATTGGAATTACCTGATGATGAAGTCTTGGATTAAAGGTTCTATCCAAATCAGCTTTGCTAAACTCAGAAACAGAAACCAAACCATTCATTCTACGGAGGAAAAAAGCATTCATTCTTTTTTGAAGTCCATTTCTAAGATAGTAGCTCATTACTCCACCATTGTTAAAAATCAATTTGGGCTTTTTGGATATGAATAAAGAAGCCAAAGCCAAAAACTTCAAGGTGTCTCCCCCATTCGCTTGAATGATTTGGGGTCGAAAATCAGCCACCAAATCGACAAATTCTTTCCAGAGGTGAGGCTTCCAAAAATCCTTGGACGAATTAAGCCCCAAACAAAGAATTTTTTCTTTAAAGGGTAAAGCAAAAGAACCAAAATACAAGCTTACCACCTTTACTTCCAAACCCTGCAGTTCAAACTCCTGGGCTAGCTGAGCCGCAAATACCTCCTGCCCTCGTGCTTGCTGTCTATGGATCAAAAACAGAATTTTCATTTTCTGGAGTAAAAATCAAATATCCTGCGATCCCCAATTCTATTCATGGTGTGAATTCCCAAAGTTCCCTCTTTTTCATTAGGTTCAATACGATAGGCCTCTTCCTCTCGGTAAGAATCCAGACTGAGTGATTTCACCTCCATCACTCGTATTCGATGACCGTATCTTTTTTCCGAATCTTGTGCTGGTCTGTAAAACTTCCCATTCTCTTCAAATAAGCTGCCTGCGGGTCTGGAAGATCGCACATCCGACACAATGGGGTTTCGGGAATGTGATTGCCAGCTAGGTTGGGAAAGAGACTTTGAGAAGTACAGGCTAAGCTCGTCAAAGGGAGAACAGGCTGGATGGGATTTTTGGTTGACAAAAAGCCAATACCCTTGTTCGGTTTTCCAAAGCGTAGGATCATAAGCTTCTTCGGAAAAAAGCTCTTGCTTTCTTTCCCACTTGAAAGGAAAAGAAATAGCTTGATAAAGCCATAATTTTCCAGCTTCAGCGGATTCCGGAAGCATCCAAAAGGCGCCATTTTCCTCCCAAACAAAAGGATAAGAAAGATGCCACTCCTCTTCAATTACAGGGGCACAATTTCCTTCCTCATCCATTATTGCGATGATTCCCTTTTTTCTTTTCTTGTCAAATTGCTCTACAAAAACCCATAGTCTGCCTTGATAAAAAATAGGAAAAGGATCAGCCAAATAATACTTATTGCCATCCTCCCTTTTAATCAATTGAGCTCCCCGAGTAGAAATCAGCCGCCTATTAATTGACAAATCACTTATCCACCCAATATCCCAATGAGGAGCTTTGAATTGCTCTCGAGTCTTTCTTTTCAGATTTCTTAAAAAAAGATTAGTCCCCATTCGAAGCATTGAACGAGTTTGGGGTGGCTTGAGTAATGGAGCGGAAAAATCGATAGCTTTGGAAGCAACATTCAGACACCAGCCTGCCATACCCAATCGGTCTATTTCCCTAACCACCCTAGCAGGAAAAGCAGCAGAAGCCCAGAAGATACGATTGGCATTCCGCTGCACAGAGAGCGGGTCCGTTTGGGTGTGCGACTCATAAAGGATCTCCCCTTTGTCCAGCTTTTCATTGAGTCGCATCAAAACGCATCCTGTGGCAGGAATTTGCTTCATTACTTCCCAAAAGGCAGGAGGGCCACCCCGATAAACTTTAGGATCACCATGATGGTAGGACCATACACCTAATTTGGGCACCTTGAGTATTTCCCCTGAAAGAATCCTAAAACCAAATCGAATCACAATGTCTAAATCGTAGCTGGCAATCTTTTCTATATCCTTATCAGAAAAGCTATCCCGATACTTTGTTTGGATAGGTTTGGTTGAAAGAACAGGAACCTTAGAAGAAATCACTTTTGATAGCGGTACCGATTCAAAAGCATCCAAATCGTCCTTGAAAAAGATACGGTCTAACTTTCTATAGACCCGATATAAAAAGGGAGATGGCCTACCCGAAGGCTTAGGAGATTGATTGACCACTAAAACAGAAAACTCAACCAATCCAGTAGAAAGGAGCTTTCTAATCGCCTCAACCTGCCAGGCTTGGATAGTCAAAGAGTCTAAAAGAATCCCTATTCTATACAAAATAAACACATATAAAGCCTCATTTTTTCAAAACTCAAATTACGATCTTTGATGAGTAATAATTATTCATATTCAAATGACTTTACAAATTTCGGTCTAAGGGTCTTTGACCACTCAGAATTTATAAATAAAACATCACAGTGCATAAGAAACCTTCCTTTTGTGTAAAGGCTTTGACTCTGTTTATAAAACCCAACGACATCATATCCAAGTCGTGATAAATACTCTTGAATAGAATTGTAGAATGTTGTTCTTGGATGATATTTAATTCCCAATTCAAGCAGAATAAACCCCACTTTTTTACTTTTTAGATAATTAGATGCTCCTTTTAGCACCTCCATTTCAAATCCTTCTGTATCAATTTTTAAAAAATCGATATAATCTATATCTATTTTTTGAACAATATTATCTAAAGTATCAACTTGAATTTCTTCTAAATTATAAATAGGGTTGCTATTTTCATTTCGTTTTTTAGATAATGAGTTTTGAGTTGATTTTTCCTGAAGAGGAATTTTAATTTTTTCAGTGGTTTCTCCTAAGGCAAGATTATAACAAAAAGATTTATTCGTATTTGGATTGGTTTCCTCTAAAATTTTAAAAGTAGATATCACAGGTTCAAAAGAAAAAATTTTTGAAGAGGAAAATTTCTTTAAATAAAGATTCCTTGATTGACCCACATTTGCTCCTACATCAAACACAACTTTTATGTCATTTAAACTTGTTAATCTTGAGACATCATTAAACAAATCTATTCCCCATGGTTCCTTTTTAATCCGGGAAACTTTTAAACCTAAGTTTGAAAGTCCCTCTCTTATTAATTCCTTCATAAATCTCATTTTTTTCGAATTAATTGAAAATGAATATTTAAGAGCCTTTCCTCGTATTCTTTAGCTACATTTTCGATATCAAACCGATCTTCTGCTACTTCTTTAGCGTTCCTTCCCAAGGCCTTCATCGCATCATGGTTTTCAATGGCCCAAAGCATTTGTTTGGCCAAATCATTAATATCCTGAACCGGAAAGACTAAGGCGGTTTTTTGATCTGTAACCGCCTCCAAATTCATAGGGATGTCCGAGGCAATTATGGGAATTCCTACCATCATTGCTTCGACTAAGGCGCCGGAAAAGCCTTCGTACCAGGAAGGGAATAGAAAGTAGTCAGTAGTGAGCAGTGAGCAGTGGACAGTAGGCATTGGGGAATAGCCATTGAGTAGAACCTCCATAGGGTTGGGTAATTTACCTGGGAGGAATACGGAGTCTTGAAGGCCTAAATCTTGAACCAGTAATTCCAGCTCTTTTCTGAAGGGACCTTCCCCAAATATGATTAGGGTGCAATCCGGATAGGTTTGGAGGACTTTGTCAAAGGCCCGAATGGCATCTTGGAAGCCTTTTCTTTCCAAAAGTCTACCATAGGAGATGAAGTTTCTAATTGGGTCCGTCACTGCGATCCCAACAGTGGCGGGAGAATCTGTCTTAACCGAAGAAGATTGCTTCGCATCGCTCCCGCCACCGCGGGCAGGCGCAATGACGTTACGCGCAATGATGGGAACGGGACGACCTCGGTATACCACCGAAATCTTATCTCGATCAATCCCCAAGGTCTTCACGTGAGAATCAGCTAAAGTTTGGGCATTGGCAATCCAATGAACAGGTATGCCTGCGGTAAGCCGGTCCAACCAATAGACAATTTTGTATTTGATCCCCTTTTTATCTGTCCAGGCAATAGGAGCATAACTATCATTTACTAGAGTACCTATGAGTGGAACTCCCGTAATCCAAGAAGCGATCCGGGTTATGATATCTGCCCTCCAAAGAGAGGAAACCAGCAAATTGGGCTTTTCCTGTCGTATCAATTTGACCAATTTTCTTACGGCAAGAATAAAATGATAGGACTCCGGGATATCCAAAAAAAAGAGCCGGATTCCGGCTCGATCGTAAGCTTTTCTTAGGTCATGCTTAGGATAGAAATAAACAAATCCTACATCCACCTCCTCGGAAAATCGTGAAAGAATCTCTAGGTGACTTCGTTCAGCACCTGCATTGAATAAGGCGTCTTGGGTGAAGAGAATTTTCAAGTTTCTTTCAACGTCATTAAATCTAAAGATTTACCTTTTTTCCCCAAAAGTCCAGCACGGACCCCCTTTAATCTCATTTTAGTAGTTATCCATCCATTTTTAGCTAAAAGACCACCTATCAGTCTTTTGCTTTGGAGAATTATGCAATCAATTAAATTAAATGCTGTAAAGTGAATCCTTACAAAGTGAATGAAATTTCTTGACTGATAGTACGATCTCCAAAGATGTGAATAAGAAGTTCCTCCTCCCCAACCATCATGTAAAATTTCAACATAAGGATTGTTTACTACACCTATTTTATATCCTGCATTTCGAATTCGATAGCAATATTCAAAATCATCAAACATCATGAACCAATCTTGAATAGGAAAACCAACTCTCAATAAATCTTGAAATCTGGCAATAGCTCCATCAAACAATGCGAAATCGGCATCTTCAATATCCTTATGATTTGATTGTATTTTTATTCTTTTTCCTAGTTTGATGATTGACCCAGCCGAAGAAATCATTGAAAAATCCGTTGCCTTAATTTTTGAAATAAGAAAATTTAGGTATTTACTTTTTGGTATACTATCATCTTCTAAAAATACAACATAATCAAGATTAGGCCTATTCTCTTTCAGATATTTCATACCCTTTGCCAATCCAGCTCCATGACCTATATTTTCTTTTAAACAGAGTATTGTTGGTTTCAATCTCTCCTTGTGGTATTCCAAAATCTCCTTTGTACTTGTTTCACTACCATTATCAATGATAACAAAATCCAAATAACTCCAATTAAAATTCCCGATTTCAAAAAGTAGGGAATCTAGTAATTTTGGTCTATTGTAAGTAACTAATAATAATGCAACAGAAAAATCTACCATCCTAGCTTAATGGGATTGTATTTCCTTTTACTCCACTGTGAAAATGTTTAAGTGCCAAAAAAATATATTTCATATTCTCAAATCCATATCTAAGACCAAATCTATATCCATAAAACATTTTCCCAATTCCTTTTTTTATTAATCTTTTTTTCATGGTATCCAGAGTAAGTAGGTGTGCGATGTAAAGAAGATTCCTGAGGCTGTAATATTCACGAACTAGATTTTCCTTTTTCTGGTAAACAGGTCTTTCGAAATCTAATCTCTGATGCTTTTTTCTAGACTCCAGAAATAGCCCACAGTGTACATTAAGTGAAAACCCTTGCCTTTTTACTTTTAAACAAAAATCAAGTTCCTCAAACCCAAAAAACAATTCTGGATCTGGAAATATTCTGGCTTTTACTACATCACGATGGACAAGCATACTCATGTTTCCAGCAATAGACTCAACACCAAGAACCTTCTTTTTTTCAAGTAGTCTACTTTGAACTCGCTTGATTTCTCCTTTTTTATGATCAAAAAAATGGCCCACTGCTCCCAAAACTCCACAATAGGGATCAGCATCTCGAATAGATAGGAGCCTTTCAAATGTGTCAATAAACTCCGGCGGATCATTATCATCCCCCCAATATATCCAATCAGCACCATCATTAGCACAAAGTTCCAAACCTTTGGCTGCTCCACCTGCAGGGCCTGAATTAAAGCCCATACGATAATATTTGATTCGAGAATCCAACAATGAGGCAATAGCATGATCAGTATCAAGACTCTCAGAATTGTCTATGATCCAAAGAAAATCCGGTGGACTTGTCTGTGACATTACGGACTTTATGGTTTCACAAAGAATTGCAGGGCGATTGTAGGTAATTATGAAGCCTCCAAGTTTCATACTAATTATATTCTTTTTTCTACTTCCTAAATCCATGTGAAAGTAATCGCATCCTATTAAATGGGAGAAAAAAGAATAATAAAGTAAACTTAAGCCCATCCCCCACCGAATAAGAATAAAGCTCTTTAAGCTTTAAAATGTATATTTTCCAATTCCAACAAACAGTAGCACTTACCAATTGCCTTCTAATAATTGCACGCAAAAAACTGGTGTTCTCCAGCAAAACTTGCTTGTGCTTTTGCTGAAAATAGGCCAAATCTTTAAGCAATAAAGCTCTTCCGTATTTTTGGTTTCTCTTTTTTGGCTCTATGGTATTGCCAAAAAACACCATAACTTCTTCCAAATAGAATCTTTTTGAAGGTGGAACCAATCTCATTATTCTGATAGCCAAGTCCATATTTTCAGAATACCTTAAGTTGGGATCAAAGGCTCGGGCATTTTCAAAAATTGATGACCTTACTAAAAAAGTACCAACAAGATTATTGAATTTCGCTTCCTCCCCATGGATTTTCAACTTTACAAATTTTGTCCAATCCTCTCTTTCTCCTGTTTCTTCGTCAATCAATGCTCCATAGCAAAAGGCGATATCAAATCCGTTTTCTTGATGTTTCTTCTTAAAGTTTTCAAGCCAATCAGGACTAAGCCAATCATCACTATCCAAAAATGCTAAAAACTTTCCAGTAGCTAGTTTTGCTCCCCTATTTCTGGAATCACTTGGCCCCGAATTTGGCTTTTTGATGAGTGTGATTTTTTCTGGTTCAAAGCTCTTTATTATTGTTTCAAGTTCATCGTTGCTTCCATCATCCACCACGATCAACTCCCAACTTTTTTCAGTTTGATCAATAACTGATTGTACAGCCCTTGAAATGGTACCGATATTTTTATAGTAAGGAATTATTATTGATACAAAAGGAGACTCCAAAACCTTAATCAAATCTGGAATTAAGCCATTCGAAGTGGCTTAAAGTTTTCTTATAGTTCTTAAAAAAGGACTTCAGCTTTTGACTATTTTCAATAAGCTGTACTTCATTTCGTTTTGTAGGACTGGCGAAATTTCGATATTGACAAAGCAAATAACCTTTGAACGAATACCATAATTTTAGAATTATTTCAGCTCTCAACTGCATTTTTGATGTTCCCATGAAAACAACTTTATAAGAGAACAAGAGAGGAAATGAAGAAGCTATTCCTTTTTTCAATTTCAAGTAGTATTGCCAATCAAGTCTACCCAAAGGAATGAAGTGTTGAAACTTTAATTTACTTTCAAACCAAAGGTCATATCCAAGCAATTGAACTAAATAGCATAACTCTACATCGCCTCCACTTACCAGTTCATTTCCCTTTCTATCTGTTAGAATCAATCTGGTTTTCAGCTGATCCAATTGAAGCAATGCCTTTCTCAAAAAAAAGCAACCGGCACCATAGTGTGCCGCACCTTTTTCTAATTTACCGCTTGTTTTACCATTATTCCCTACTGCATAGCTATGAGAAAACTCAGCAAACCAGTCTGGAAACTGTACCTCACTGACAGGCTCACCACAGCCTCCCAATATTCCTACCTTTGAATGGGACTTAAAAATAGAATAGCCTACTGTTAAGTAATCCGAACAAAGCCAATTATCATCATCACAAAAAAGGACAATATCGTAGTTGGCAGTTCTCCAGCCTTTTTGTCTTGCATGGGTTAAGCCAGCATTTGGCTCAAACACTACCTTTCCCTGGATAATCGGATTTCCTTTGAAAAATTCCTGAGCGATGAAATTAGAATTATCCTTACTTGCATTGTCAACTATCAACAGCTCCCAAGGGCCTTCAAATCTTAATTTGGAAATATACTCTAAGGTTATTGGGAGTCGAAGCTCTCCATTGTAGGTGCAAATGATTATGCTTATCCCTGTCACTAGAATCTAGATTTTACCATATCAAGAATAAGTCCTGTTTGATATTTGGTGAAATAGGGTATGAATTCAAAAAATTCAAAAATAGATAAGTGTCTAAATGCGATCTCAAAGGCTAGGTTCCTCGACCTAAACCTACTCCATTTATATTCCATGGTATCTCCTGCGGAGATTTTAACATTCTTTGGTTCACCATCTAAGTGGTAGTTTACCGAAAGTGCTTTATTGGTAAAAACAATTTTGGGTTTGTTCGATATTATCGAAAGAAAAAAACAGTAGTCTTGGCCATTCAATAGATTCGGACGAAACTTAATATGGTTTGAAATCAAAAAATCTTTTCGAATTAATGCCGAATTCAAAGGCCAAGTAATCTTTTTTATTAAAAAGTCCAGTAAGAGATTTTCAGATCTCACCAGGTCCGACACCATGCTCAATGAGCCATTTTTGAAAATGTTGGTATAAGAAATCGCTAAATCAGCTTGCCTCGTTTTTTCAATTATATCAAGACTTTCTTCAATCATTCTAGGCTCTAATGCATCATCCGAATCTAAGAATACCACATAATTTCCTTTCGATTTTTTTAGGCCTAGGTTACGGGCTGGATTTGATCCCTTTTCAATGTTTTCAAAATATTGTATGCGAGACTCTTTATCGGCAATCGAAAACACTAACTCTTTTGTACTATCCTGACTAAAATCATCTACAACTAGGCATTCCCAATATCTATAGGTTTGATCTATGAGACTTTGAATAGCCCGTTCCAAAGTATGGGCCCTATTAAAAGTAGGAATAATAATGGAAACTATGGGATCCAATTAGAATAGCGATAATAAGGATTTTATCTTCCTTTTAAGTTTTGTTTTAAACCCCTCCTTGGCTACAAAAAAATTAAGCTTAGGCTTAATGCCAGAATAGAATTCAAAATTATTTTCAATAAGTGTCTTTTCGTATTCTTTTCCCAAACGCTTCAATTCAGGCCGGTTTTTATAAGCAAATTGGGATTCGCCGGATCTTCCCGTGATATATTCACTTCCGGGCTTGAAGCCGCTAAAATGAAAGAAATATAAGTGCTGATCAGCCTGATTGACCGCAAAATCGCTTCCTGAGTCAATGAGTATCCGTTCAGAAAAATTCCACCAAGCCATATTGTAACCTCGGTGCTTTAGGATAAACACCTCATCAAACAGCAAAGGAGCTAAGTCCATCCATTTTTGGTCTACAAAGATTCCTCTGGGTTTATCAATCAGGCAGTGGGTGCGCAATCGGGTTTTCCACCATAGGATCAGTCGATTACTTTCATCGGAATATCTCAATGCGATAAAACCCAAATTAAACATCCCATGCCGTAGGGCAACCAATTCATCCAATGAAGTCTCAACAGGAGCCTCACAGAACATGGGAGTTAAAACTGTATTATGGGATTCTAAAGCTTCTGTCACATGGTCTAAGGTACGGTAAAGTACAATATCCGGGTCCAAGTAGATAATACGATGACCTGTTCCATAAGTACTCCATAAGTAGTCTATATAAAAAGGCTTAACAGCCGTATTAAACTCGATCACATTGTATCGAGACAGCATATCCTCAAACTCCGGAAAACCTAACTGATCAAAAGGAAGGATTTCCATCCCTTGAAAAGATGAAAAATCGATCTGATCATCCAAATAATCAACCAAACCAATAACAAACTTGGAATTTGGATAAAATTTCAACACCGAATCTCCAAGGGTTTTGGCTTGGGCAAGGTAGTTATTGGAGCAGAGAGTGAAGAAAATGGGATTCAAAACTTGATTCGCTTTTTAAAATAGTTTAGGAAGCTTTTTAAAATGCTAGACCGGGCAATATTTCTGTTTTCTACCCGCAGCCTTACCTGACCAAAACCTCTTCGATAAGCAGCTTCTGTATCCTGATCAAAAATTGAAAACAAGAAATCCTTAAGGCTATTTTCAAAAAACGGAACATGGTCATGATCAATAAAAAGTGGCTTTTTTAGCATCTCCAGATATAATCCCGGGTTAGAATCCAATTCCTTTATCCGGTCTAATGCTATTTCGGGATTAACGGGATCTACCCAAATAACAGCCTCAGGATTAATTCCTCCCTTACCTTCATATAACGATCCAAATGAATCAGGATCTCCCCAATAAATTGGAATTGTATTTGAAGAATAAGCCTGAATAAGCTTTTCGGTCAAGTATCCTGAGGTAGATGAATTTTCAAAGCAAAGAGAAAATTTGTATTCCTTTTGCCATGCTGATTTATCTTTAACCGGTTCGCCAATAGAATTTAAATAGTTTCCGCCACTGTCTACTCCCCGATATTGACATAGCATCAAGTAAAATTGGGTACGAAAATCAGATGCAGTCCCATTACTGACCAGAAAGTTGCAAAACTTCCGATTGATTAAGCTTTGCAAATCGAGGGCTAAAATAGATTCAGGCCTTAATTCCGCTGCCTTTACTGAACCCGAATAAAAAAGATATAATGGAAAGCGGATGTACCTATCCTGAAACTTAATATGGTCAAATCCAATTCCGTAATCAGAAATATTAAAATCAGGTCTTACATTCTCAGAAGAAAATGCAATTCTGACACCTGAGTATGGAATTATATCAATGAGATGAGCTTCATGAAAAACAAAATCGGGTTTAACTTCATCGATGATAACATTATACCTACTACTAAGAATCCCAAAAAAAAACTCAGAATACCACTCTTTTAGCGCCTTTCTTCTGAAAAGAAACTTTAATTTTATTTCCTTTTTTAAACTACTCAAGGCTTCAAATTAATGGGATGTTGACCAATTTGAACTAGACCTAATATTTTACTATTTGGAAATTCTTGGCTCAAAAATTTATTTAAATTAATCTTGTTTCCAAACCTATTATTTAGTTTCAATATAATTGCTGAAACTAATCCATTTAGAAAAACAAAACCCCTTCTATTTATTTTCGAGGAGTATTGTTTCCACTTTTTTAAAAATAGATTAAACTTTCCATGCTTAACCCAGAGTTGTACAGTTAGAAAATACTGAAATGAAATAAGAGAATGGAGTTCTTCTTCACTCAAATTTTTACAATTTTCAACAGTAAAAAAAAACATATCTTCTAAAAATTGAATTCGGGTTTGAAGAATATTTAAATCACTTGTGAATGGAGTAGATCTACTTAAAGAACTTTTGTCCCCTTCTCGAATGAAAACATCAGGGGGTAAATCAAAACACTTTTGGTAATTATTTGACAAAATCAAGGCTTTCAAATGAACTTCGTAATCCTGCCAAAATTTTGTTTTAGGATTAAATCCTTCAAGCTTTTCAACGAATTTTCTGGAGTAGATTGGCCCTGAGGTTTGCCACAAGACATCCATTCTCAAAAACCTACTTAAATCAGATTCATTTGGGTCATCTACATTCCAATAGTATTTAGCATCACGCAAATCCTTTTGAAAAAGTGCTGTAGTAAAGGCCCAAAAATCTTTATTCGGAAAATTATTTACGGCATTTACTCGCTGTTCAAAACAAAAATTAGCAAGTATATCATCAGAATCTAAATAAAGGATCAAATCACCCTTTGAGCTATCAAAAGCACAATTCCGGCAAACATTTCCTCCTTTAGGAAAAGGATCTGGTCTTCGAAATATCTTAAATCGAGAATCTATTATAGTATATCCCTCTAAAATATCCCAAGAATCATCTGTACTATGATCATCCACAATGATACATTCCCAATTGGTATAGGTCTGGGCAAGAACTGAATCCAAAGTCTCTCGAAGGTAGGGAGCTTTGTTGTAATTGGGAATAATAATGGACACTAAAGGATTAGCTTCCAATTTTAGCTAGATAATCAATAGTTAAACTTCTCTTGGTTTCTTTTCCCCAAAAAGAAAGGAGCGTTGACTTAGTTTCCAAATCACCTCCTTTAACCAAAACAAAATCGGAAGAATCAAGCTCAGTAAAAGGTATTTCGAGCTCAGACATCCATTCTACTACAGGATTATTCTTTCTAATTACAACAAAACCTCCATAGTATAAAAAAAATAAAATATTCCCCAGACCAATCTGCCTTTCAGTATTGATGAGAAAGTACTTACACTTTTCCAATACTTTAACATATTCTTCATAGGGCAAAAAATGATCAATTAATTGAATTGTCTCAGATTTCTCTTTTAAACTTTCTTTTAATAAGGAAATATATCTTTCATCACCATATGAACATGGAAGAATTATTTGATCAAACTCTAGGTCTAATTGATCAAGCTCCTTTAAACCATCCAAATGGTTAAGCCAAATTGACCCACTATGTCCGAGAAGAAGTGATTTCCCTGAAATATTTATTTCAGAGTTTTTAGATATTACATCCTCTTCCAATGATAAATAATTCCACCTTAAATATTTTTGATTTTCTATAATAAATGAATTTGATAAAAGATTAAACTCTGATTTTAGAACAGGAGAAATAAAGTTGATTCGGGAAATTAGATCTATATTAGACGGCTTCACCTTAAAGCTTCTTTTAAAATTACCATTTAATTGATCATTAATTGTTTCATTAGAATAGGAGTAAGAATTATAGAAGCCTTTTGTAATGGGAAAAAGATATTCCTCTATATTTTTTAATCTTGGAAAAAGATCGTACCCCCAAGATATCCATGCAATATTGGTTTTAGAATTTATTTTCAATAAAAGATTTTCTTCAAAAACGGAGCCAATAGAATGAAAAATCACTGCTTTTGCGAAAAAATGGGACAATGGAGCAAAAAGCCATAAAACTCTAGGACGGATGAAAAAGACTTTTGCTGATTTTATAAATTTTAATTTCTTTATAAGCCCAATTATCAAAAACACATTCTGATTTGGTGCGGCTTCCTCAAAATCTCTATAGGCGGAATCAATAAATTTCTCATCGCGGACGATATGAATAAACTTCTTATTAAACACCCTCAATGACAAAATCCAATTTAGGGTGAATTACTCCAGGAAATTTTCCAAACCAATTTATTTTTCTTGGTTCTTGATCGACTACTTCAAATAGAAGCGCATCACTCATTTTGAATAATTGGATCTTTGCATCCTTCACCCATAAAACATCAATCTTATATTCATTTTCATTTAAGAAATGAGAAGGAAGCACACACTTTGATAAATAGTATCCTTTATTCAGGGTGGGAAGTGGTACCTGTGTAATAACATTAAATATACATTCCCCCTTGATACTGTAAAGGACTAAACTCAGGTTGACTTGGGCTGCCTCTCCCTCAAACCAGAATTCAAAATTAAATTCAATCTCTTTTGTTCTATCTATCACATCATCGGGTAAACTACCAGAATTAGAAACAGACATATATGCCACTTTGACCAACTCATTTCCAGGTGCTAAATCATACTCCCATTTTCTTTCTTTTTGACTAGAAATTTGCTTTTTCAAGTATTCATTAACAACATTTTCCGTTCGCCCCGTTAAATGTAGAAATCCCTCCGTCATTAATAATGAGTGAGTACATAAAGACCGAACAGCTTCTAGATTATGACTCACAAAGAGCACCGTTCTCCCTTGATTTTTACTGACATCCTCCATCTTCCCCAAGCACTTTTTCTGGAATTCATAATCCCCTACAGCTAAGACCTCATCGATAATCAAAATTTCTGGGTCTAGGTGAGCAGCTACAGAAAACCCCAAGCGTACCTTCATCCCAGAAGAATAAAACTTTACCGGAGTATCGATAAACTTCTCTACTCCTGAAAAGTCAATAATCTCATCCAGCTTAGAATCAATCTCCCGACGGGTCATTCCTAGGATGGTTCCGTTCATATAGATATTCTCCCGCCCTGAAAGCTCTGGGTGAAAACCTGTTCCGACTTCAAGTAAAGAAGCCACTCGTCCATGAATCTCAATATTACCTGATGTAGGTTCGGTTATTTGAGAAAGAATTTTTAGTAAGGTGGATTTTCCTGCACCATTCTTTCCAATGATTCCTAAGACCTCTCCTTCTTTTACTTCAAAAGAAACATCTTTAAGCGCCCAAAAAACTGAATCGTCTTCCAAACCAAATCGATTTAAATCTCGAAGTCGCTTCAAGTTATCATAAGGAGAACGGATTATCTGAGAAATCTTACCAACCAAAGTATCGGCATACTTTTCTTTTAAACCGAGGCGGTAGCGTTTGGAGAGATTCGAAACCTTGATGACTTTATTCATGGATTTTAATCCCGTTAATTTTGTCAAGAAAAAAAAAGTTGCAGGAATTTTTATATACCAACTCGTAATTATGACTTTTTAAAAAACTTACAATTTCATTCCCATCTTTTCCAACTTCAATGAGCACTATTTTGGGCCTGTAAAGATCCCAATCATTGCTTTTTAAAACCTTCAAATCAAACCCCTCTGTGTCTATACTTAAAAAATCTATCGGTTGATTATTTGTCAAATATTTCTTCAATACTTCTTTTAAAGGCCAAACTTCTACATTGATAACTTCCTTTATTTGAGTTTTAAACCTACGACAGTGATTAATAGCAGTGTTTTTATCGAACGTTGATAGAGTATCAATTTCAAGTTTATAAAAATCCAATTGACCAAAATCAGTCCCTATCCCTATATTTAAGTTGATATCCCTATTTCGCTTTTTTTCAAAAAGCTTAATTTTCTCAGGTTGTGGTTCAATATTAATTCCAGTCCATCCTCGACGATAAAACCGATTTGTATTACTGAATTTTTTGGGGTCATTTGCCCCTACGTCTACATAAAATCCTTTTTCTTTTCGAAATATTGCATCAATAATTAAGTCTTCTTGATATTGAGAAAAAGATTCAATTAGTGAATTATTTGGTTTAAATAATCCCTTTTTTTTATTATGTTGAGTTCTCCTATATTTTTGAATTTGAAAGGTTATGATAGGAGGAATCAGTAATTTTATAAATCTATAAACATTAGTTATATTCATTAATTAGACTATTAATCTTAGAGTTTCGATTTAAATAGAAATACCTAAACTATCTTTATTATTTGAAATAAAACACTGTATTCAGTGTTTTAGCTATTGGTCTGTAACCTTTTTGCTTCAGCAAGGAATCTACTTTTCCATTAGATTGGCTTTCCATTGAGTAATTCCAGATTTCAGTCAAAATCAAGTTTGGTTTGTATTTCTCAAAATCAAAAGATTCCAAAATTCGAAACTCTTGGCCCTCTACATCAATAGACAAAAAGTCAATTTTTTGATTTTCGGGAAGGTACTGTTCCAAAATGGAATTTAGAGAATCTGACTGCAATTGATGGATTTTACTAAGTCTATTTTGTGACTTAGATGAATTCTTTTCCTGTAGTTTAGATGACTCAAATCCATTCAAGGCCTTATCAGCAAATTCATAGTATTTGACTGTTTCTCCCTTTGTTCCTAGCGGTATCTCCAGATTAATATCTTTTTTGCGCAGCCGATTGAAGAGCTTCATGCTTCCTGGCATAGCGTCGATATTAATTCCACGCCAGCCTTTTTTATAAAAAAAATAAGTGTTGGAAGATTTTTTTGGATGATATGCCCCGATATCAATGTAAAACCCTTTCTTCTTTTTATAGAAAATTCTTCGAAGAATCATGTCCTCCCCTTCCCCTGAAAAAGACTGAAAGGAAACATAATTAGTATAGGACCAAACAAATAACCTTAGTCTCTTCCAAACTTCACTAGGAAAAATTTTTCTGAGACTATTTTTTATCAAAAGAATAATTATCAAATATCAAATAGAATAATAAGAGTGGACTGGAAGCTATAAGGAATTAAAAGCAAGGAAGAGTAATTGATTAAAGAGTAACTGAGTAATCGTAGAATTAAGATTCTTAATTTTTTTACAGCTTCGCCCTTTCAATCCCATTTAGGATCTAAGAATGACTGAGTAATAAATTTACTCAGTGCTTTGGGAATTGCAAATCTTATATTCATCATTTTGGATAATTCTGGATTTTCTATCTAAAATCTGATAAAATCTCAAAACGAATCTGCAGTCTATAAAACTGGTGGAGTGCAATCCCCAGTAAAAAAAATAAAAGGAAAAAGAGCCAGTTTCTTTTTAGGGTTTTGACTATAAAGAAGAAGTTATCTCTCAAATTGATGTGTAATCACCCTTAAGGAAGAATCCTAACAAAGCCTAAGCACGGATGGAGACTTAATTTCGGCGTCGAATTGCAAAACTCGGAGCTGTATCTAATTCCATGCTTAGATAAAGAATCTCCCAATTGTAATTCAAACAAAATTCATGAACCGCCTCGATGACTCCATATCGAACCATCCCATTCCAGTTCCCAATGATATAATCATGCCCTGCAATAATCCCATCGGGTTTAACCTTACTTGACCATAACTCCAATTCTTGTTTGGTAGTAGCGTAGCTATGGTTGGTATCTATATAAATCCAATCGAAGGTATCCTTCTCAAATTTTTGAACAACCTCTGTAGAATATCCAATATGAATACAAACTTCCCCTTTGCTAATTTCTTTGGAGAACTTCTCTTCTACTTCTTTTCTTTTTCCTAAATGATATCTTTCAGTACCCCAAAGGTCCACTAAGTGCAATGTTTTGGGCTGATTGATTTTTAAGATTTTTTCAGAAAAGCCTCCCTGATCCACTCCAAGTTCCGCGACCACCCCTCCTTTAGGAAGAAGCTCCAACAAGGCCTCTCTATTTGGTAATAATCTGGCAGAATTTAGCGACTTTTCGTCAATTTGAACTTTGGGTAATTTTGAAGATTCCTGGACTTGAGATGCCAGAATGGATTTTTTCACTTGGGTAAAAAGTTTTTTCTTTAAAAATCCGGGAATCAGTTTAGTAAGCATTAGAAAGAATTATTTTTTTGATTGTGTGCAATAAAATCACCTTTAATTTCTAGGTTGAAAACTTCGAATTCGACCAATACAGGCTAGCAATAATCGAAGTTTCAATATTTTTTCAGAAAGGTGGAAATGATAAAATTATTTAAGATTATCCGCAATTATACCAGTGATTGTATTTTCTTCTTACTAGTGAGAAAGCGGGTAAACATATAGTTTTTTAGTCCTTTTGGAAGCATGATTTTCAACTTAAGATTTATTTTAGACAAAAAACATTACAGCTTAAGCTGAAAAGAATCAATCAAGCTAGATTATTTTCACTTAACTCCGGGAGTTCATAAAACAAGGGCAAGCGAAGCAAACAATCCGTATAGCGATCTGCTTGAGGCAATTCCCTTTGAAATTGAGCTGGGTAATTATCCCTGACAAAATCAGATTTATGCAAAGATTGGTAGTGAAATACCGCTAATATTCCTTTTTCCTTAAGTGCTTGGGCATAGGAAGTTCTGCTTTCTAGGTCAGGGAAAACCAAGTAGAACATATGGGCATTGGCCTGAAAGCTGAAGGATGGAAGTCTGAAGTCTGAAAATCCTAATACTCCAAGCCTATCTTCCATATTTTGATCTGCGACATCACTTTCCACTTTAAACTTTAAACTCTTCACTATCTCAAGGTATTTTGGACTTAAGGTTTTGGATCCAAACCTATCCTCAGAGAAAGTCCTATAGTAGTCTTCCCAAATGGCTTTACGTCTGTTTTGGATATCATCTAGATTTTCGAGTTGGGCCCAGAGAAATGCCGCTGTCACTTCGGATGGAAGGAATGAACTCCCCATATCTACCCATCCGTATTTATTGACTTCACCTCTAAAAAACGCTGCTCTATCAGTTCCTTTTTCCCAAATAATCTCAGCCCTTTTAACTAATTCTGGATCATTAATGACAAGCATTCCACCTTCTCCGCATTGGATATTCTTGGTTTCATGGAAACTAAAAGTGGCTAAATGGCCCCATGCTCCCAGGTATTTCCCCTGATACTCCTGATCTATGGCTTGAGCGGCATCTTCCACCACTTTGAGCTGATGCTTTTGAGCAATTGCCATGATTTGATCCATTTCTACTGGGAAACCCGCATAGTGCACGACCACAATCGCTTTGGTTTTGGGGGTGATCAGTTCCTCCACAAGTTTTTCATCCATTCCGGGATGATCTTCCCTGCTATCTACAAAAACAATGAATGCTCCTCTTAATACAAAAGCATTGGCTGTGGAAACAAACGTGTAGCTGGGAAGAATTACTTCATCACCCGGCTGTATATCCAAAAGAATTGCTGCCATTTCCAGCGCATCGGTACAGGATGAAGTCAAGAGACATTTTCCAAAATTATATTTAGACTCAAAGAATTGCTGACATTTTTGAGTGTAGTACCCATTTCCCGAAATCTTCCCCCTTTGGATAGCATCCTGAATGTATTCCAGTTCTTTGCCGCTTTGGTAGGGTTTGTTGAAGGGGATTTTATAGTTCACAGGTGACAGGTTGATAAGTCTGAAATTTGATTGTGAAGTCTGAAAAGGGAGTTTCTTATTGAGTAATTGTGTAATTGAGTAAGTGGTTAACTGAGTCTCGTCTCTCGCTTCTCGTTTCTAATCTCTCGCTTCTCGCTTCTAGTTTCTCGCATCTAGCTTCTCGTCTCTCGCTTCTCGTTACTTAGTTCAAAGTTCAGAGTTCATTGTTCAAGCCCGCTTTTATTTGTGTTGTGTAATTGAGTAAAGATTAACCGAGTAATTAGGCTGTCTCGTCTCTCGCTTCTCGTTTCTCGCTTCTAATCTATAGTCTCTAGTTCCAAATTCTGTATGAAATTGAACTTGGAGTATTCATTGAAAACCCTCAATTTTAGAAGCTATTTTGGGAATTAAGGATTTTAGAAACTCAGGAAATTCTTCGCACATGATTGCTTCTCCTTTTTCCAATGAAAAGCAATATTTTGGTTCTTGCTTGTAATAAGAGCAATTGTAAACATCAAGTGAGTTGAAAAACTCAAAATGATTGTCTAGGTTTTGAAATCCAGCAAAATATCTTTTTTGAATTTCCCTATCAGGAACAAAATGCCCTCCATTCTCAACTCGGATAGCCACTCGTCTTTTAGCCTCTTGGATTGAATTTAATACAAAATAAATAAGATGAAGTTCGTATCCATTTGTTTTGAATATTTGAGGCCAATGAAGAGGCGTTGAGTTAAAATTTGTCTCGTAACAAAAGTCCCTCTTTTCTAAAATGGCCTGATCAATTTGTCTCTGTAACTCCTTAAAAGCCAAATTATGTGCCATTTTATCTTGAATATCTGAAGGCTGGAGCTTTTTATAAATCTTCAAAAAGTGTTGATCATAATCGAAAGGAATGAGATTTCCTTTAAAAAAAGCTTTTGAGAAGGATGATTTTCCAGCTCCGTTACATCCTGCTATTATCCAAAGTTTTGGCTTACTCAAATTTAAGTTGTGGAGCTGAAATTGGATTTTTTTTGATCAAGCCCTCTTTCATAGCTTTTTCATAAACCTTTATTTCCTGAAGAATTCTAGGCATTTCAGCTTTCAAGAATTTCTGAAATTTTTGAATTTCAAGTATTTTGGCTTCTCGATTCATTCTGTAAAGATAAATTTTCTATTTGACATTATTAAGGATTTCCTCCTCAGATGTCTCCGTAATCAATTTGAGTTTCATCTTTCGGCTCTCATCTCTGAGTTGTTCTACGTTCAATGTTCATCGTTCAGGCACGCTTCGATTTGTGTTGTGTAATTGAGTAAAGATTAACCGAGTAATTAGGCTGTCTCGTTTCTAGTTTCTCGCATCTAGCTTCTCGCTTCTAATTTCTAGTCTCTCGCTTCTTGTCTCACACTTTAAACTTAGGATTCCAATAATGATAGATATTGGTTTGCGAAGCGATTTTATAGCCCATTTTTTTATATAGGTTTAAAGCGGGTGTATTAGCTTTTTGGGTTGGGATTTTCATTTTTCTAGCTCCTTTTTCAAAAGCCCAGGATTCCGCTTTTTTTAGCAGCTTCTCTCCTATTCCTTTGCCCCTTGAAGACGCTTTGACAGCTATCAAACCAATTTGGCCCAGTTCTCCCTCCACACTGCAGGTGACCATTCCTTCCAATGCCCCATAAACTAATACTTCTCTTTTTTGCAGAGCTTTGGTAATCCAGATTTGGTATAGCTTTTCAAACTCACCTTGATCTAATCTAGGATCTACTTTAAACCGTGAATATTCTCCACTAGCCAAAGCCAATGAAATCAAATCTTCTGTTAGTTGACCTTGATATAGTTCAATATTATCTGTAAAGGTAGATTCGGATTTCAATGCTTTCTCAAAAACCAACTTCACATCCATCAGTTGAATATATTTTGATTTGATATCCAGTTCATGCTCACTGATCAAGTATACCAACTGAAAGCTAGGGGTCTGCTTCAAAAATTCATCCTGATCCCAATTTTTCGTCACTTCATACTTTCCAACCGGATAACCAAAGAGTTCTGAATCAAAAGGGAGATGAGTTAGCAAGTCGAGAGTTTAAAGTTGGAGGGAGATATTGGTTATTGAGTTATTTGTTATTGGATGAGTAATTGTGTAATCGAGTAAGAGTTTAACTGAGTCTCGTCTCTAATCTCTCGCATCTCGCATCTCGTTTCTCGCATCTATTCTCTCGCCTCTCATCTCTCGCTTCTTAACGTCTTCTTCGGTCTTCGGTCTCCCGTCTTCCAGCTTTTGGCTTTTAGCACAAGGCAGAATTCTACTAAATCAATATGTTTTTTTCTCCACAATGTAAATCGGGCGGTTTTTGACTCCTTCAAAAATCTTCCCGACGTACAATCCCACCATTCCCAAAGTGATTAGAAGAAAGCCTGTTAGGAGCCAAATGGAAATGATTAAACTGGCATAACCCGCTACTATGATATCTCCCATCCAATAACGAATCAGAGTAAATATGGCGAATAAAAAGCCTGTGAAGGCTACTCCCACTCCCAGCTTGACGGTCATGCGAATGGGCTTATCACTATAAGCCAGCATAATGTCCAATGCTAAATTGAAAAGCTTTTTAAAGGAATAGGTGGTTTCCCGTTCACCGTTTTCCTTATGAATAACTGGAATTGCCGTCTGTCGAAAACCAACCCATTTTACCATTGCTGGAAAGAATCTGATTTTTTCTCTCATTTGGACAATTTCATCGATCAGCTTTCGGTGGTATATTCCAAAATTAGCTACGGTTTCATCTTGAGCCACCCCAGTCAGGTATCCCAGAGTTTTGTAAAAGACTTTGGAACCCAATTTTTTAAAAAAAGTATCTTTTCGATTTATCCGCTGTGCGAAAACTGCTTCGAAGCCTTCTTGGGCTTTTTCATACAAGGCAGGGATTTCCTCCGGTCTATCCTGCAAATCACAATCCATCACTACTACCCATTCTCCTTTTGCCTGATCCAGCCCTGCTGTAATGGCATAATGCTGCCCGAAGTTTCTGGAGAGTTTAATCCCTTTTACTTGCGGATGCTTAGTAGACAGTTCCTCTATTTTACTCCAAGAATTATCCGGACTATAATCATCCACCAAAATAACCTCAAAATCCGAGCTGATGGCTCCTACCGATTCTATGACTCTTTCCACGAGTTGGTCGAGCAATTGCTCAGCGCAGTAGACTGGTGAGATGATGGATAGATGCACGATTAAATTATGAAGTTTGAATTATGAAGTCTGAAAAACTCATAAATGCTACTTGAGGGGGACTTTAAGGTCGTTTTCAAGAAATTAATGTCAGGGTCATTGGAGATGTAAAATTCAAGAGGAAACGTAAAACTCTAGCCCTTTAAAACTTTTCTTATCCCGCTCTTTCAGAGCTGTATTACTGTTTGTTCCTAACTTATTTTGCTAAATAATCCCGCTCCTTTGGAGCTATAAAATTAAATTGAAAAGTCAGGGCCAAACTGTAAACTCCCTCTTTGCTTCTTCATTCCTTTGCGGGAGATTAAATCCGCTGCGCCGTTGAGTCGCTGCGAGAGATTATGAGACTTTTCTAAGTAATTCCGCTCCTTTGGAGCTATAAAATTAAATTGAAAAGTCAGGGCCAAACTGTAAACTCCCTCTTTGCTTCTTCATTTCTTTGCGGGAGACAAAAAAAATCAAAATCAAATCGCTTCTCTGAAGCTCTTTTATACTCTTACTTTACGATTCTACAACCAAAACGCCTCTCTGAGGCTTTACACTACATCAGTTTGGAGCTTTAAAATCAAATTTAAAGGGAGGACCAAACTTTTAACGTCCCTCTTTGCTTCTTCATTCCTTTGCGGGAGAAAAAACCGCTGTGTCGCTGTGTCGCCGCGAGAAATCATAAGACTTTTCTAAGAAATCCCGCTCCTTTGGAGCTATAAAATTAAATTTAAAGAGAGAACCAAACTTTTCACTTTTAACTCCCCTCTTTGCATCTTCATCTCTTTGCGGGAGATTAAATCCGCTGCGCCGCTGTGTCGCCGCGAGAAATCATAAGACTGCTTCGTTTCACTCGCAGTGACGTAACTGTTCACTGCAAACTGCTAACTAACAACTGTACCTGGGACTGCTTCGCTTCGCTCGCAGTGACGTAACTGTTCACTGCTCACTGCTTACTGCCAACTGACTATTGCCAACTGAATCAAGCCACATCCGCAAAAATCCTCTCCATCCTTCTAAAATAAAACATCCCAAAGACGAAGAATACGACTGCTACAATACTACCCGGCCAAATCCATTCCCAAGGCATAGGTCGATTCAGAAAAGAAGCCCGAAAGCCTTCGATCACACCCACCATGGGGTTGAGTATATAAAATGGTCTGTAAATTTCAGGAACGGCCGTAGTACTATAGACTACCGGGGCAGCGTAAAGCAGCAACTGAACTACAAAGGTCAACGCATGCTTGACATCCCTGTATTTAACTGCTAAGGCTGAAAGAAACATGCCGATTCCCAGACTGCACATCAACAACTGTATGATCAATAATGGAAGAAAAAGCACTCCTATTCCTGGCATTTGCTTGAAATATATCAGCATAAAGATGACTACAACAAACGCAATGGTAAAATCCAGAAGTTTGGATAGAATGGCAGAAAGTGGAAGCACCATTCTAGGGAAGTAAACCTTGGTGATCATATTCGCATTTTGGATCAGGGAATTGGCTGATTCGGTCAGGGTTCCACTGAAATAATTCCAAGGCCAGAGTGCCAAATAGGAAAATAACACATAAGGCATTCCGTCTGAGTCAACCTTTGCTAAGCCTCCAAAAACCAATGTAAATACCAAGGTGGTAAATAGGGGCTGTATAATGGCCCAAGAAACTCCCAAGATGGACTGAGCATAGCGCGCTTTGATCCCTCTTAAAGTCAGGAAATATAAAAGATCCTTGTACTTCCAAATTTCTTTGAAATCTACCATCTTCCAGCCGGAGGAGGGTTCGATTACTTTGTAATGGGGATTGGTTGAGGACAAGGTTTGAAATTTAAAGTTTAAAGTGAAGAGTTTAAAGTTGGAAGTTGTGTTTTAAGCTCCGTACACTAGTATTCCGGCAATATTGCCTGGGTCTTCGTCGAGAATAGATACTTCTACTTTTCTTTGAACTTTCTCGTAGGTTTTGTTTTTAATGAAATTCAGATAATTCTGGTCCAGATTCTTTCCTATCAGGATCATATTGACAGTTCCTGAGTCTATGCCATGTGCATAATCTCCAATGATATAGGCTTTTTCCACCTCACCCATTCTTTTGACTATTCTCTCCATGAGGTCATCCAGGCCCAAGAATTTGGAAACCATATTTTTGATCTCCGCAAAAAATGGATGCTGATTATTCGCCTTGTACACTTTGGTCTTTCCTTCCTCTTCTGAAACTAAGAGCCCTGCTTCTGTCAGGCGGTTGAGCTCTACTCTAACTGAATTGGTAGATTCGTCAAAATCTTTAGCCAAAGAGCGTAAGTATCCTGAATTTTGATGAGAAAAGAATTTGAGCAGGAGCTTAATTCTTGTTTTGGAAGTAACTAAAGACTCTAACAAAAGCTAAATTCAGAAATCTGAAAAACTAAAAACTATTAACTCTCAATTTGAAACTTCAGAAAGCTTCGCCCTTTCGGTCCCATTTTCAGGATTTCCTAAAACAAAGGCAAATAGAAAATTATCTACCCGAGGAGACATTGAGGTAATACCGAGTAAAAAAATTACTCATAGCAAATTTATAAGAATGACTTAATTTTCCAAGATATTTTAAAAACAGGAAATAAAATCATTGAAAAATCGCTTTTTTGAAGAAGACCTTTAGTTTCGAACCATGCTCCAACCGGAAAGGAATTACATGAGGCTGTATTATGTAGTCATTGGACTCCTGCTTTTAAGCTATGTGTATTTCTTTTCTCTGATGGGTTTGGAAAACAATCCTTACTATGGTGATGAATATTTTTATATAAAAAATGCAGAGGCCTTTTCGGAAACAGGAAGTTTAAAAGCTTCTTTCACCTACAGTGGAAGAGGTTCAAAGATAGGCGAGTTTGATGCGCATGGACCTGTATATCCCCTACTTTATGGTGGTATTGGAAAGCTTTTCGGATATGATTTCCAACTTATTTCAAAAGTAAATCTGGCTATACTTTTACTGAGTTTATTTCTTTTCATTCTATCTATGGAAAAACTATCAACTAAGCTTATTCAGATTATACTTATTTTAAGTTCTCCCTTTACCCTGTTTTACGCGTTCAGCCTTTTACCGGAATTGATTCATTTAGGCGGAGCAATTATTCTTTATTATCTCTATGAAAGCTATCATCGATCCAGTAGAGGAAGGGATTTATGGATTTTAGTGAGTTTTATCCTATTGCTGGGGCTATTTAGAAGTACTTGGCTTTTTGCCCTTATAGGGTTGGTTCCATTTCTCTGGAATGGCAGGAGGTCTTTGGTATTAGTGCTGATTTTCAGTATTCCTATTTTGACCTGGCTTTTACAAACAAATTTTCATGAAGGAGTGGTCAATGTTTTTTCAGAGATGAAATATTGGTTTGGTGAAGGTAATTGGAGTGTTTTATTTGATACCATATTTTTCAACATCAAACGGAATATATATTTCCTTTTTACTTATTCAGAAGGCGCATTTTATGCTATTTGGAAAATCTGGCTTTTCGTCTCTCTCATACTAGGTTTCTTATTAATTGCTAAAGATAAATTGGTTCTGTCGGGGATATTGATGCTTGCAGTTACATTCCTATTCACCTTGGTTTTTTATAAATTTTACAAATGGACGGAATGGAGAATGATGCTCCCTCTGACTGTTTTTTTGAATCTGAGAATTATCGCAGCATTTCCTTCCCAGTACTATTATAAAGGATTGCTTATAATCAATGGTTTAGCTTTCCTTTTCCTAATTCCCTTTCAATACGAGCTTATTCAACTCAGAAAAAATTATCAAACAAAGACTATATCCAAAGATCTAGTAAGCCATATTAAAACGCTCGAACAGCCGCTCATTCAAATTGATACCTTGGCTCTTACAGGGTTTGCTTTGGAGCAATTACCAGTGGTTAACCAAAAAGGTCAAGTGATCCGTTACATTCTCCCTTATTATGAAATGGAGCTAAAAGAAGCCAGTCATTTCCTGGAAATCCAAGAAGGTCAGCTGATGATGCGTTCAAAAAATATTCGCAGCCAATAAGCGAAGCCAAATACAACTTGGATACTGAAAATCGAAGCAAATATTTTGAAGCGGAAAGGTGATTTTTCATTCTTTTCCTGATACTCTTTCAGCACTATGAGCAACATACTTAAATTATGGAGGTAAAGCGCAACCGGTATTTGCCAATAAAAATTTCCATGATACTCTCTATAGCCGGTTTCAGCAAAGATGAAATAAATCAAAATTGCGAGGAGTAATGTCCAAAGTGAAAAACTAAAAAACCTATTTTCAAATGCTTTGTTCCTCCAAAAAATCAAAAAGCATAAAGTAAGAGGGATACTACTCAAGAGATCCAAAAAGGGTTCATTGCTGTAATGAAACCAAATTTTAAAGGGTTCCAAAACCACCCTGGGAATATCCTCTTGTGAATAGTAATTGACTACCATAGGATCCCACTGAAAGATCAATATTTTTTCTGCCCAGATAAGAAGCAATGAAAATGCACTTAGGCAGATGGCTAGGATGAATGGCTGCGAAGGACGCTTAATTAAGTAAAACGTGTAGCAGAGGAAGACAGGTAAATAACAAAATAGAAAACTAGGCTTGATCAATAATATAGCTACTACTAAGAGGCATATGTTAAGAAATGCCTGATTGCTGTAATTTTCCCACCAAGTTAGAGTTTGCTTAACTAAAAGTAGGCAAAAGGGGAAAGCTGCGATGATGGTTGAATTGTGCCAGATGATTTGACTGAGTTTTCCTAAGTACCAATATTCCCTATCGATAGAAGGGATCACGATAGGACCTAAAAAGAAAAACAAAAATGCCAAAAGATAGGATTTAGATATTCCTAAGGATGAAGATTCAAAAATCCATTTTACTGTAATTCTAAATTTCCACCATAAAAATCCCGTCATCAATAGGATGGAACTGATCAAAAACTGGAATTTATAATTGATCAAAAGGTCTAGAAGGTACAGTAGAAAATAGTAGCCCGGAGGGATTGGGAAATAGCCATTTTCCAGATACTCTATCAGAAAGAAATTATGGATCTTAATATCAACCCCATAAGGCACAAATTTGATCATATAAGTCAAAGTGGCCATAATTAAAGCCATCATTAGGATATCGAATACCCAAAGATTTCTTTCTAACCAAATTCTCATTTTGGGCATTTAACAATGATGAAATTATTGAACTTTTCCACCTGATAGTTGCAGTTTTTGAAATAGCCAAGATTGCTTTTGTAGGTATTGGAATCTATCAAATAGGCTCTGTCTGAATTTTCATTATTGAGAAAATAGTGCTCATATAAACTAGCCCAACCCATGATTTTAAAAGGCAATGGAGATTCAAAAATCAGTTCCAAGTAGTATTTATTTTCGCTGGCAATGATGATTTCAGCATAACCATCCCCCTTCAATTTATTCAGTTTCTCTTGGAGCTCAGTTCCGGAGGAAATATTATGATGGCTTAGGCTAAAAGAATAGCAATGAAAAACAATGACAATAGAAAGGATAGATTGAAAAATCAGAAAAGGCCATTTATGAAATTCGCCCTCCTGCCTATCGAGTATCATTAGGATGAAGAATAAAAGAAACAGAAGAATGTAAATCTGAATTTTTATCAGATAGAAGGGAGCTAGAACTACCAATCCCAAAATTATCACTAAAAGGAGCTTTAGCCCCTTTTTCAAATTTGTGTAGAGCGTGAAAAGCAAGAAGAGCGCCATCAAGGTTAAGACAAATCGTTCGTTTTGGATAAAAGTCCCAAATGATTTTTTATAGAAAGAAAAAGAAACAGCTTCCCATCTTAAATCATCCAACATATGCTTCCATTCCAAAAGCTTATCCCGAGTCAGCTGATTTTCTGAAAAATCAATCAGACCATTAGAGAAGTAATAGAGTTCTGGTTCCGAATTGATGAACCTATCCTTTTCCAATTGTAAAAATGGGTGATCAAAAACCTGAGAACGAAGCTGGTTGTGTTCAATAAAGTCTTGGAGTGGTTCAGACTTTGGCCAAAGAAAAGTTATACCCTGAAAAAACAGAACAAAAACCAAAGGGTAAAGTGTAGACAACATCAATGTTTTTTGATGTGATAGAATCAAGAAATAAAGACAAGAGGCTGCCAAAAGTAAAATTGCAACTTCAGGTCTGATAAGAAATCCTGCTATAATTAAAAGATCTGAGAACATCCAAAATTTACCTGGATGCACATGAAGCTTGTTCTTTGAAATTCTATTTGCCAACCCAGCACAAACGCAAAGGGATGAGACTATAGAGAACTGCAGAAAAAAGCTGAAATGAATTAGAAAAGCGAATGCAAAAAGGAAGAAAATTATTTTAATTCTATTGGAAACAAACTCACGCTCAATCACCTGCAATAAGGTGAAATAGGCAAAATATCCTAAGGTAAACCACAAGAATGGGTACCACGGAATCAGGGGGAAGAAAGAATAGAGTTTGGCTAATGAAAAGCTTAGAATGGGATGGATAAAAACCGCATAATTTTCGGGCATGCCAGTATAGGCTCCTGAAACAAGCCACATCATCAGTTCATCATCATTCACCTGAAATCGCCAAGGCAAAAAAGCTATCATGATTAAGGCTAGTGCGCCAAGAATACTCCAATAGCTTTTTTTCATGATTTTGGTTAAAAATAAATTCAGATTCGAATTAGAAACTCAATAAAGAACAATGCAATTTAAGGAATCAGTTTTGGGATTGCTTTTGAAATATGTAAATAGGTCTTGATTGGTAGGAATCTATGTAGGTTTTTTTCATGCTTTGTAATTCTAAAATTGGGTCAGAGAATTCAGAAGGACAAAAAATTACAGGATATCCCTTTTCAAAATTAATTAGCGTGTTCAATTGACTAGGATCCCAAACCATAGCCTGACCTGGGATGTTTTTACCCAATAGGTATGCTAATCCTGGATTTCGGAAGAAAGCCTGTACATTATCTTCTCCATCCAACTCCACCTTCAATTTTTCTAAAATTTCAACTAATGAGCTATCCAAAAACAATCCGGAGTTGCCGGGGATTTTCCAATACCTTTTGGATTCAAAGAGAGGCGATTGTTCAAATGGTTGGAAAACGAGACCATTAATTATCCAAAAGAAGGAAAAGATACTTAAGCCCAAAAGAATCTGATTTCTTCTCTTTGATAATATTGCTACCAAAAGCAACCAAAACACTGAATAGTGGATGCCTATTCTCAACCAGTATACATTGCTTCCGAAATGAAGTATAAAAGGGAGAAAGGTTAAAATCAGAACCCAAGGTAACTGAGCAGAGGAAATTTCGCCAAAACTATTGTTTAGCCTATGAACGACAAACAAGAAAAGGGTCAACAAAAATAGATGATTCCATTCTTGTGTGATGTGAGTTAGGTAAACTACTGATATGAAAATTAAGCAAGATAGAATCACTAGAAATGGCTTAAGCTTGGATTTATTATCTAGGAGTTTCAGAAGGTAAAAACCAATGGAGCTGATACCGAGCCAAAAAATCCCTACAAGTGGGGACTTCATTAAATCAAGCAAATTATACTGAGGTCTTTCTAACTGATTTCCAAGTGTTTCAGACAGTCTTAATACAGCATTTTCTTGAAATAAAGTCCAGAATAGAAGTTCAAATAAGAGAAGGGGCAATAGCATCAGCATCCATTTCCAAGACACGGATTCAAGGTAAAATAATGTGATGTAGGTGATCCCAAATAAAAGGATGGCCGTGGGAAATTTGACATAGAAAATCAATGCCAAAGAAACACCTATCAAAAGGTATTGAAATGATTTTTTAATGGGTATGGATAAAACTGCCAGCCAAACACAAGAAAGTGTAACATTCAATGAATTATAAGAAAGTGTCTGTGGCAGAAAGGCATATCCAAGACAAATTCCAATAAAGATGAAGGAGAAAATTTGCCAACTGGCTTTTTTATGGGCAAAGTAATTTTTAAAAAATAAAGCCAAACTCCAAGCTGCGATCAGGTAGCCAAGCAAACGGAGAAGTCTTAGCTGAATAAGTGAAAACTTCAATTCAGTTAAGCTGAATATCAGTTTGAAAAATAAATCATAATTAAATACTGCCTGAGGGTTTGGCTGCAAAGGATCAGCTAGGAAGGCATACAAACCTTCATCAGAAATATCAAATCCAATGAATGCAGCTCCGATCAGGGTCAATGAAAGAAGAGTAGCCTCTACAAAGAGAAAGGTATTTATATTACTGAATCTGAAGGATTGAGTGAGCATCTAAAGCAAAATGGAATATTGAAACGGGAAAACAAATCTGGAGAGAAAGATTTTAAAATTTGAATGCTATCAATTGAAGTTGGGTTCTCAAAATGTATGATAATCAGATTTTATGAAAAACAAATTTACATCGGACGATTTTATGAATGTTATGCCAGTGAAGAAGGAGCTTTTGGGGCTATAAAGACTATGTTCCGCCACCTAGTTTTTTAAAGGTTTGACACCGGACAACCAAAAATACAAACGACCTAAAAACATGGATGAATGAGTCTATTGTTTCAAAATGAATAAATTTGACAATTGATATTATTATACAAATTATTTAAAATGTATAAAAATGTGGAAAACTTTTGGCTATAAAGCATAAAAAATACCCTGTACAGGGTATTTTTTTTTGAAAGACAAATTCTACCTTTGGAATAGGGTGATTAAGCAGCTTTTCTCCTAGTTTTTTCTAGAAAATTATTAAGGGACTTTTTCTCATACTTTTTATTCCCTTAATCCCTTTCGAAAGAGAGGAAAATAATCGAAAATCCTTCCCAAAAAATGGGTGGGATTTTCTTTTTTTTAAGTTGTTCCTATCATAGAATTTGTAATCCGGATAAACCGTTCGAGGTTTAATTAAGGTTTCCTTGCCGTCTTGCTGGCATTGAATTACCGTTTCCAATTTTAGATTATGGGCCAGCGCTGGGGATGTGGTTGGTGACTTTGATTCCAGGGGTTAAAACCCACGGCTATTTAATCGTCCGCTCCTTTGGAGCTTTTGCCATGGATACGACTGGAGGTCTATCTCCTAAGCTGCTCGAGATTTGTAATCTCGAGCTCTTATCGTAGGGTTTTCAATCCGGACAAACCCTCCAAGGTTTGCCAGAAAATGGAAATGGATATTTACATCAACTCCTCAACTCAAGAAATCTCATGGAGCGTTGATTTAAAGTTTCCTCTCCGTCTTACTGGCATTGAATTACCGTTTCCAATTTGAGATTAAGGGCCAGCGCTGGGGGTGGTTGGTGACTTTGATTCCAGGGGTTAAAACCCCTGGCTAAGAAATCATCGCTCCTTTGGAACTTTTGCCATGGGTACGACTGGAGGTCTATCTCCTAAGCTGCTCGAGATTTGTAATCTCGAGCTCTTATCGTAGGATTTGTAATCCGGATAAATCCTTTAAGGGTTTTTGCCAGAAAGCGGGAATGGATATTATTTATATAAAATCCTCAACTCAAGAAATCCCTTGGAGGGTTGATTTAATGTTTCCTCTCCGTCTTGCTGGCATTGAATTACCGTTTCCAATTTGAGATTAAGGGCCAGCGCTGGGTAAATAATTGATTGCATCTATACCCCGAGTTGCACTCGGGGCTAATAAATTACGCACCTTTGGTGCTTTTGCTATGAGTATGATTGGAGGTCTATCTCCTAAGCTGCTCGAGATTTGAAATCTCGAGCTCTTATCGTAGGATTTTCAATCCGGACAAAGCCGCTAAGGGTTTGCCAGAAAGTGGGTATGGATATTATTTATATCTACTTCACAACTCAAGAAATCTCATGGAGGGTTGATTTAAGGTTTCCTCTCCGTCTTGCTGGCATTAAGTCATCGTTTCCAAATGGAGATTAAGGGCCAGCGCTGGGGGATAATTTATCTTTCTTACCTCGGGTTGCACCCGAGGCTATTGAGGAGTTTAAGCCCTTCAGGCTTTTGATTTCTAAATCGCACTTATTTGAGTTTCTAATTCCAAAAAGGAAGTTGATCTGTATCTCGCCGAAGACATATCTTGATGATATCTTGAAAAATATCTTTTCGTTATTTTCGTATATTTCGCCGAAGGCGTATTTCTACTTCCTTCCATACCTATGGCATGGATAGGAGTCCTTAAATCCTTTTACTACCGAGCTTAAATCCCTACGGGATAAATATTTCGCCGAAGGCGTATTTCCTTTATTTCTAATGTATTTCTCTCTCCGTCTTGCTGGCATCAAGTCATCGTTTCTAAATGGAGATATTGGGCCAGCGCTGGGGAAGGGGTCGGTGTACCAAGATCCGTGGGTTAAAACCCACGGCTATTTAATCGTCCGCTCCTTTGGAGCTTTTGATACGAATACGATCTAAGGACTATCTTGCCGAAGGCATATCTTGTTTCTATCTTGAAAAATATTTTTTGAATATTTCAACGTAGGCGTATTTCTATCGTATTTCTACATTCTTCCATACCTACGGCATGGACAGGAGTGCCTGAATCCTTCTTCTACCGAGCTTAAATCCCTACGGGATAAATATCTTTCCGAAGGTATATCTTGTTTTTATTTTAAAAATTATCTTTCCAATGTCACAACCTAGGAACCTACTATCTTTCTTTTGGAGTGACTGGGGTATAAAAACAATGCCCAGATTATCTTCTGGGCATTTGAAAATATTTTTAATAAAACCTGACCTCACAATCAGGGACTTTTTCTTTGAAGCGATCCACTGCCCTACTGTTCAGTCTGGTATTGAAGCAACTTAACTTTTTCAAATTGCTCAATCCTTCTATTGGCCTTAAGGAACGCAAATTGGTACTTGCCACATCTAATTCCTGCAAATTGATCAAAGGTTCGAGCCCTCTCAATACTTTCAAATTTGTTCCAGAAAGATTTAACTTTTTCAAATTGCTCAAAGCTCCAAGTGGTTCTAAATCCTCTATTCCTGTATTGGAAATATCCAAACTCTCCAATTCAAACAAGCTCGAAATAGGAAGAAAATCTACTACCGGTGCTTGGGAAATTTTCAAGTTTGTCAAGAGCGTCATCTCAGAAATCGGAGCAATGGTTGACAGTGGCGCATCGAAAATACTAAGCGATCTAAGGTTTACAAATGCCGTCAAAGGCCTGATATCCTCTATCCCCGTTCTGTCTAATTGCAAATAGGATTTGGCAGTCAAATTATGTAATTGCTCAACACTTGGATTTTCAGGCATTCCGAACTCTCTTCTAAAGATATCTTTCCAAAGCTGCGGTAATTCGGACCACCAATTTTCCAGGAACTGCACCCTATAAATCAGCGTTAATTCCGGTTTTTTCAACAATACCTCAGGAACCTCCTCAGCAAATATGGCTGACCTATTGACATTCAAATAAGAGATTTCCGGAAGTCCCACTATAGGCAAAATACTTTCTATAGGACTTTCGCTGAAATCCAGTCTTTTGATCTTTGTATTGTTCCTTATTGGACTCAAATCTTTAACCAAGGTATTTTGACTCTTAATCTCTTCCAAAGTATTTACCTCACTCAAAGGAAGAAGGTCAGAAATAGGATTATCGGAAAAATCGATTTTTCTCAGTTTGACAAAGCGAGTCACAGGCAGCAAGCTTTCAATACCTGCACTGGACAAATCCAACTCTTCCAATCCAATAGTGGTAGTTAAAATCTCTACATTAGGCTGGTCTGATTGAATTCTTGGATTTGCCTGTTTGAGTCTTGCTTTCCAAGCATCTGACAATCCAGCCCACCAAGACTCCAAATCCTTCACATGGTGGATCAGCAGTACATTTGGGTTATTTCTGATAAAATTATCAGCAGAAATTACCGACAGTCTGGTCTCGTCTGCTAAAACCTTTTCCAAATTTGGTTTGGCATTCAGCACAGAAATATCTGCAATTTCAGTTCCGGTCAGGTCTACCAGTTCAAGTTGATCCAAATTGATCAAAGGCGTCAAATCCTGAATATTAGTTCCAGCAAGATTCAGGGTTTTTAGAGACTTCAATTCTGCCAGTTGAGCAAAATTCACCAAATAGTTTTTGCTGAGATTCAAATGCTCCAGTTTATTGAGCGCTTTGATGTTTTCGGTATTGTTAAAGCCACTTTCAGTCAAATCCAGGGATCGGAGGCTGTCAAACTCATTGAGTACCGCAAAGCTCAGGATTGGGGTCTTTTCCAGCTTCAAACTCTTCAGGGATTTCAAATTTTTCAGATCACTGATATTTTGAATCCTTGTGTTGGAAATATCCAAATGCTTAAGCCTCTCTGAATATTTGATAAACTGAATATCTGAGGTCGGAGTATTGGATACATTGAGATATTCCAAAAATGTCACATTGGAAATAGGACCTAATGCTCTGATTTTGGTATTACTCAGGTCCACATATTTCAAGTCTCTCAGAGCTTCCAAAGGTCTTAAATTAAGCAATGAGTCTGTTCCGGAAATATCCAAAGAATCGATGGAAACGAATTTATACAGATGATCCAAGCCTATAGAATCAAATGCTCCAATTTTGAATCTTCCTCTGAAATATGATTTCCAGGCTGGGTTTAAGCTTTGCCACCATTCATTCAGTTCCTGATCTCTACTGAGCTTGGTAGTGTACATACTCACAATTTTGAGTTCCTGGCTTTTGTTGTCCAGATTGACCTCTACAAAGCGGGGTTTGGTATTGGTAATTTTCTTTCCATCCTTGGAAGTCGCCGTGATCGTTCTATCCAGAGAAACCACAAAAAACACCTGCCCATTCTCTTTTTGGGATGGTTTAACCTCACGGATTTTAAACTTGAAATTGACATCTTTGAAAAAGAACTCAATATCTTTTAGATAAGCTGTGACATCTTTATTGGTCACTACCATTCGGTCTTGAAGCAAGTCGTCTTCTACTTGTACAATCCCATCTCTAAAGATCTTTAAAAAACTCTCCCGGATAATTACATCTTTGTCCCGAGCCGAAGTTTCGGATGAGCCAATAGTATTCAGAAGATATTCCAAGAAGCGAACCTGATCTTCCACTTTAGAAGAAAAATCGTCCAATTCCTGCTTAGAATAGCCTTTTACTGTCTGGGAAAAGCTTTGCTGAGCTCCAAACAAAAAAATAAGAAGAAAGATGATACTACTACTTCTGATCATAAATATACTGTTGAATCGTCTCTTTATCTCCAGGATTTAATTTGACGAGATTGGAGATCAACCAGCCAGTATTAAATCCTGGTCGGTTAAATTGAGATACTTCGAAATACCAACCTTCAATTTGAAAGAAGTGGAACTTCACCTCATTAACGGTTGAGAATCGAAGATTATTTTGCTTCATTTCATACAGGAAGAGGGTTAAATAATCCGGATGAAATGCATTCCCTGTAAAGGCTTCAGGCATTTTGGAATCCTGAAAGGCTCTTCTGAGATTCATAAAGCCCAATTCATGAGAAAGAGGATGAAGAAAATCCTTTTCATCTCCTACAGGCTTATTAAATAAGTTTTTGAAAGGAGGGAAACTTACGGCATCAATGACCCATTCGTAGCCCAATCCTTCCGGCTGTAATTTTAGAATCAAGGTTACTTTTTCGCGCTTTCCTTTGAAGATAAATTCAGCCTGTACTTCTGAAAACCATCCTGTTCTGTGAAAATTCAAATACTGGGGATATCCATCAGAGAGAACGGTATTGATAAATTGTGTTTTCAGGTCTTTGGACACAGAGCTGGTCTGATTGTCAAATAAGATCTGAATAAAGCCTTGTCTTAGGGGTCTATTATGATAAAGAGAATCTCCGGGATAAAATCGGGTGTTTCCATCCGGTGATTCTTCAGCATTGAATCTTCTGAAAAATTGATTGAGTTGTTTGGTAGAAGCGGCAAATCGGCCGTCATCTTTGATTGTTCCGCCAGAGCCAATGCCCTGGGCGGAAACAATCGAAATGTTTGCGAGGAGAATCGCAAGGGTAATTAAGGTAAATCTCATGCGGAGGTTTCTGTCACTCTCACATCACCAAGCATTACGTCCCAGAACTCGATGGTTCTACCAGCGATTTGAGTCTGTTTTTTCTCTACGTAAATAGTGATGTCTTTCTTTGTGGTGTCTTTGTAATTCATTCCTGTTTCGATAGAAGTACCTTCGAATCTTTGGAAGATGGTAATCACACCTACATAACGGCCGTCAGGCTGTCTTTCCAAGTCGGAGATGTACTGAATATCGTACCAAGTGATATTTACTCGGTCATAGTTCAAAGCCATCAAACGCTCGAAGTATCTTCTTACTTTGTAGTAAGCGATTTCGTTGGAGTTGATGCTAGAAACACCCATTTCAGCTCCTGGAGCGAATAGTTCTTCAGCTCTGTCCATTACACGGTTTGCTTCAGAAAACTGAGTTTCTTTGCTTCCGATGATGGCGATGTATTTACTAAGGTCTTTTACTTTCTCCAAAGCCAAAGAATCAATAGCCTGCTTTCTAGAAGGGCTAATGTCTTCTGACTGAGCTAGAGCTACAACAGAGCTCGCAAGGAAAAGGCCAAGAAAGAGTATTAATTTATTTTTCATTGGTATATCATTTTTTCTAAATGGCCACATGGAACCATACATGCTCTGTTCTTATAGATAAGAGACAAAAGTCATGCTTGATTTCATGCTGATTGATTTTCTTAGGATGGTTATTTTCTTCTCAGTTCAAGTTCTGAAACTTTACCATTGGCATCCAAACGGATATCAGAGATGTAGTTCAGATTCTTTTTAGTATCCTTCAAGTACTCTAAATACTTACGGATAGTAGTAGGTTCATCATAATCTTTGATTCCGTTTTCTTCGTGGATTACGATCAAAACCGGTGTTTGCTGATTAGAGAACATCGCCAATGTCTGTTCGATGGACTGGTTAGCCATAGATACGTTAGATGCTCCAGCTACAGAGTTGAAAGCACTCTCCAGTTTTTGTGCAGCCACTTCTTCAGCAGAAGGCTGAGCTGGTGCAGGAGGAGGAGTTTCTTGTACGCGCTCTACAGGAGCTGGAGTCGGTTCTGGCTGTACTGCTTTCTTTTTGGACTTACAAGCACCCACAGCAAGCAACGCAACCAATGCGAACATTAAGGAGCGATTGAGCGAAAATGAGATAAACTTTTCTTTCATTTTAGGGATTGGATTAAGATTTATTTGGTTTTGGATAATTCTTTGGTTTTCGTCCTTTCGTTTCGAATTACGGGACAAAGTAAATAAAAACAGATGATTAACTTGCAATGCTTATTCCAAAAGGAAGAATGCTTTTGTCAAATTTTATTAAATCTCTGTTAGCGGTAAAATGCCGCAAATTCAAGTGGGATTAGTAACTTTTAACTTCCATAGGCTTCTATACTTATAAGGTGAACCCAAGCTACTTTTTTTAAGCAGTGATCTTGATTGAAGGCTATTACGCTAAGTCTGAAAATAGGTTGAAAAAAGAGGAATTATTTTCCATGTTTTTATTCAAAAACTTTCAATAACTATATTTCTTCGAACCTAAAGATTTTTTATACCCTAAAAATACCCTGTAGAGGGTATTTTTTTTGGTCCTAAAAGTGGGGAAATTTACATCAGTGTTAAGTTTTAATCAGGCTATGCCTTCAAAAGAGCTCGTAGATTCTACGGGCTTTTTTTATTCAAATCACTTTTTTAAGAAATTAATCTAATGTAAATCCAAATTTGAACAGGCTGGTATTTAAGGCTAGTAGTAAATTGTAGTATTTGGGGGGCTAATGAGAATAAATTGATTTCCGAGGATTAAATCAAAGTGAGGGAAATAGATATGGGCTTTCTTAAGAGAGGACATTTTCTAAAAAAATGATTTGTTTCTATGAACTAGTCGAAGGATCATATTTTTTAACCTGCCTTTTGATAATTAAATACAGGAAAGCCATTCCAACTAAAAATCCAAGTGCCAAATAATTGTCAGGAAGCTTATCAGAAGGTTGGATGAAGAGAATATAATTAATCAATGCCTGCAAAACAGCATACAGTAAAGCTATATACACATGTGGGATTTTAGCCTGATTCACAAATAACTGATAAAGATGACTTCTGTGAGGTTCGGTTAATTTCTCCCCATTTTGATACCTTTTCACCATGGTAAGAAAGACATCTGCACCATAAACCAAAAGAATCAAAATAATGGTCCAGCTTTCAGTTTCTATATACCACTGAGTCATAAAGTAGATCATCATGTATGCCATAGAAATGCTTCCTATGTCACCTGCAAACATCAGGGCTCTTTTTCGAAGATTAAAAAGCAGAAAAACACTCAGGGAAAGTAGAATATACTGAATCAAATCTTCATCAAACAATTGATAGTAATCATCCAGTACTAGTAATGTACCAAAGAACACAAGGCCACTAAGGCCCGTAATTCCGTTGATACCATCCATAAAGTTGATGGCATTGATCACTCCCAAAGCAAAAAAGAAAAATATCGGCCATGTGTAAGCCGGGAAGTATGTAAACAGCCCCAAATCATAAAAACTAAAGCAAATAGCCAAAAACTGTACTCCAAAGCGAAGTTTTCGAGAAAGCTCAAACATATCATCCAAAAGGCTGATTCCAGAAATCAAAATTAATCCCAGAATCATCCAAGTATTTTGGAAGTCAAATATTATCCACCATAAAATTGCCGCGACAGGAAAAATAATCCCTCCTCCCCTCACTGTTGTATGGGAATGAGAAGATCGATGGTTAGGTTTATCGACGATGTTGAACTTTTTTGCTAGTTGGTAATAAAGCCAACTTGCGGTCAAAAGAGATATAAAAATGAATAGACTAGTAGGAGGCATCAAAGGAGAAATACTGAAATATCTTTTCGCAAATAATATACTGTAATCAATTTTTTAAGACAAATAATTCAATTTTTTAAGATTTGCCTTAAACACTTCAAAGAAATCTAAATAAGGAAAGAGAAGATGAGGAAAACACCTGCTTCTCTAGCATTATTTATCATGAAGCAGAAGAGCTGTGTTTAACCACTGCCAGACATGGAAGCTGCTATCATTATCCCCTTTCATAAACTTACTGAGTTCTTTTTCAATTTTGGCATAATCAAACCAGGCATTCTGGCGAAGCGAACTGATTTCATCATAAACCCAATCTTTCAGATTATCTGACAACCATTCTCTTTGAGGAGTCTGAAGAGGTCTTTTGGGAGCTAAGGAAATTTCCTCCCCTAAGTATTTGTTGGCAATTTTTCTAAGAAGCCATTTTTGCTTTCCATCTTTAATTTTAAAGTCTTTCGGACGTGAAAAAACATATTCAATTAATCGATAATCCAAAAAAGGCTCCCTCAATTCAGTGCTAAAGGCCATGCTAACTCTATCATTAAACCTGAGCGCTCTAGGGATCTTAGTATAAAACAAATCTCTATATTGGAGATTTAATAACTCCTCTTCAAAAGGTTTAGGAAACTGATTTTGAGAAGCCAAACTACTGAAATTAGCATCTAAAACTTCCGGCCTCAAAGGAGATGACTTCACTCCTTGTATTAAATTTTGAGAATTCTTTAAATAATAATCATAACCTGCCCAAGCTTCATCAGAACCCTGCCCGTCCAGTAAAACTATAATCCCTTTTTCGCGGGCTTTTTGAAATACTTTTGCATAAGCTAATGTAGGAAGACCACCAAAAGGTTCATTCTGAACATCACTTATTTTCCTGGCTAATTCAGGAACCTCATCAGTCGACAACATACAGGGATTCAGAGGGAAAGGCTTATCCTGTAGCATCTTTTCCACCCAGAATATTTCATCATAGCGCTCATCACCTGTCAAAAATGTAAATGCTTCAATCTTTCTATTATCGGGAAAAAGATCATAAACCAAGGCTAATAGGGTACTTGAGTCCAATCCTCCGCTTAAGTTAAACCCAACCGGCACATCGGCTCTAAACCTTAATGAGACAGCACTTTTTAAAAGCTCCAGAATATATTCTTCCTGATCTTTGAGCTCTACTTCCGGTTGCGATTGAACCCTGGAAAAGAAATCATACCATTGAAAGATTTTTTGTTGCCCATCCTGCCAGATTAAATAATGGCCTGCAGGTAGCTGTTCCACCCCATCCCAAAAAGTCTCATTGGGTTGACCATAGGTACCCTTGCTAAAATAGGAAGACCAAACCGAGGAATTTGGGGTTTTTGGAACTCCAATTTTCCAAAATGGACTAATTTCAGAGGCAAAAAGAAAGGATCCATTCCAGTTGGTATAATTGAAAGGCTTCACACCAAATCGATCACGTGCAGCAAATAACTTTCTCTCTAAATTATCCCAAATGGCAAATGAAAACATTCCATTAAAATGGGATAAACAGCTGTACCCCCATTTTAAAAAGGCTGCAAGAAGCACTTCTGTATCAGAACTAGTTCTAAACTTATAAAAGTCTCTTAGTTGTTCTTTTAATTCGAGATAATTGTAAATCTCTCCATTGAATACTAGGATATACCTTCCATCTTCGCTTTGAAAGGGCTGATTTGAAGAGTCTGATAGATCTAATATTGACAAGCGATTATGCCCTAAAGCTATCACTTGGTCATCCGCCCAGAAACCAGTATTATCAGGTCCCCGATGAGATTGACTCCCTAACATTTGGAGAATTGGAGACTTAGAAGCCAACTGTCCTAAAATTCCTGCTATGCCGCACATTTTATCCGAATAGTTTATTTACCAAAATTTCAGCCTTCTTCCAGTCATCGAATGTATCAAGGTTTACATATCGAGATTCATCACCAACTATATAGGCTAATTTTTCACTTAAAATGGAATTTTTCGAGAGGATGACCTCTGACTTAGTGATATAAATAGCCCCATCTCTGAAAAAAGAGGTGGGTAAATCCTGCCTTCGAGGAATTATCTGTTTTTCTCCTGTAGCAATTTCCAAAAATCCATTTTGGCCAGGTTCAAACACCCAATGTGGATTAAACTCATGTGGAACAGGCAAAACAGAAACTAATGCTTCTGCATCTGTTCGAATAAATTCTTTGATCGCATCATCGATCAAACCTTTTCTTCTAAATGGGTAAGTTGTCTGAAGAAGGCAAACTGCATCAAATTTTTCACCCTTTTCCTCAAAAAATCTAAGTGCATGAGCAATAACAGGAAGAGTCGGCGATTGGTCATTTGCCAAGTTTTCCGGACGTGTAAATGGGACTTCTAGACCTATTTGATTTGCTACAGCAATAATATCACTGTCATCAGAACTCAAAATAACTTTACTCAACAGCTTAGACTCTTGGGCTGAATCAAATGTGTAGGCTAACAGAGGTTTTCCTCCAAGAGCTTTTATATTTTTTCCAGGAATACCTTTGGAACCGCCCCTAGCAGGAATCAATCCAAGTATTTTCATAAGTTCATTTTGAGTTTTAAATAAAGTTTAATTTTTGAGCGCCTCAAATAATTGCCTATTTCCAAATGATTGAGGGTTTTCAAAAATATACTAAATCCAATGTAGCACATCAGAAACAAGGGCTTTTCATCCATATTATTTGGATTGAAATCCATTTGCAGCTTAGGAATATTGGAGGGATGCCAGTACCCTCATTATAATTTTAAATACAAGTCAAAAAGTAATGGTTTTATGGAAAATAAGAGGTACTTCAGCTAATAAATTAGCGATCTGTATTCCTGCATCTCCCCCTCCATAAACATCCGAAGAATCAGGTCTTGGATTGGATTTTATCTGATTGATTGCTTCAAGGATCTCAGATTTGGAATAGTTTACATCCAACACATTGTTGCCTCTTGCTCTTCTATTTTGTCTGGTGCCAATATTGATCACCGGCACCCCAAGAAAAGCACATTCTCTGATCCCAACACTGCTGTTTCCTATCAGACCCTTGCTGTGAGATAACAGCTTTAGGAAATCAAGAGGATCCATATTTTTAAAGAAATGGAATTGACTCAGATCATTATTTTCTCGAAAAGCTCTAATTCCGGTGCTGGTTCCATCAGCTCCTGCATCAACATTAGGCCAAAACCATAACACAGGCTCTTTTAATTCATGCAAGGCTTTTAGGGTTTCTTCAATATGCATTCTGGATTGACTTACTTCTGTTGTAACAGGATGCTGCATAACCACCCAATAACCATTCTCAATGGCAGGCTTCCCCCCTACTCCACCGTATTTCGAAAAAGGATTAAAATCCAATTTTGGGAGGTCCAATATTGTTTTCGCCAAGTCAATACTTGGGCAACCCGTATTAAAAACAAAATCAGGGTTTTCTCCTAAATCAAGTACCCTTTTTTTTGCATTTTCAGAAGCAACAAAATGATAATCCGATAATTTAGTAATCGAATGCCTTACTTTTTCATCAATGTTTCCGGTAACTTCACCTCCTTGAATATGAGCAAGCGGGATATTCATGTAGGAAGCAGAAATGGCTGTTGCCATAGTCTCAAACCTATCAGCAATTGTTACAACTATATCAGGATTAAGGTTGTCAAAAACGGTGGATAACTCCAAGATTCCGATTCCGGTGGTCTTAGCTGCCGCTGTGAGGTTTTCACCTTCCAGAACATTAAAAACCTTCGCTGCTATATTGAATCCATCACTTTCAATTGTCCGAACCGCAGTTCCATATCGCTCCAACAAGGCAGAGGCAGCCACAACTAACTGAAGCTCTAATTCAGGATGATTTTGGATTGCATCCAATGCCGTCTTAATTCTTGAATAGGATGGCCTTGCGGTCACCACAACACAAATTTTTCTTTTCATTTAAATTATATCCTGGTCAGTCAAAAATTCCCATTTTGTGAGTTTTCGAGCGGTCTTTTTGCCTATAACCGACTGATAATTGATCGCTGCTATTCCCTTATCGCCTGGTTTTTTTGATTCCAAATCATCAAAACTTATTATGTGACCAGCTTGAAGATCCTTATTTACAGCCAGACTTTTTCCAAAAATTCTTTTTAGCTCAGTAAACTTTGAGTTATCTGATTTAAGAACCGGAGACTTTAATGAGTTTTGAATCTGTCTGATTCCTTTGCATAATCTTTCGGTATCATCGATTGAAATACTCGCCGGAGAATCAGGGCCAAACTGTCGCTTATCAAAAACAACATGAAACTCAAAAACCTCTGCACCGAGTGCAGCAGCAGCTAAGCAGGCGTAAATATCACCACTATGGTCAGAGAATCCAACTGGGATTTGAAAACGGGTTTTCATCTCTGAAATTACATTTAAGCCCCACTCCTCTGGCTGGGTAGGATATGCAGTAGTACATTGGAGAAGGCTAAGAGATGGCGTTCCAGATTCTTTTAAAAAGGAAAGAGCTTGTTCCAATTCCTCAAAATCACTCATTCCAGAACTGACAATAACCGGTTTGCCGGTTTTACCTATTTTTTCAAGTATTAGACGGTTGGTTATTTCCCCAGAGCCAATTTTGTAGACCTCTACTCCAACCTTTTCCAATAAGTCAACGGCAGCTAAGCTAAATGGGGAGGAAATAAACTTTAATCCTTTTTCTTTACAATGCTCACTAATTCCCATCCATTGCTCCTCTGTAAATTCCATCCGCTTCCAATAATCAAACCTGGTTTTGTCCTGTTTTGAGAATTTTACTCGAAAGGGCTCATATTCCGAACTTTCTGCTTCTGCAATATGAGTTTGAAACTTGATGGCGTCCACACCTACAGTTGAAAGGGCATCTATAAAAGCATGGGCATTCCCTAAGCTCCCATCATGGGCTTGGGCTATTTCAGCTATAATCATTAACGAATTAAAATAAATACTCCGGATTTATGAACAACTTCACCTGATCTGCTGGTAAACTTGCCTCTAAATACATAATTGCCATTTGGTGCAGGGCGACCTTTGAAATACCCATCCCAACCTTGAGCTTCTAGTGAAGAAGTCTCATAGATAAGCTCTCCCCAGGTTGTGAAGATGTAAAACTCCATTGAGGCAATTCCTCTAAATACCGGTTTAAAGAAATTATTTTTACCATCCGCTCTATCAGGCGTGAAGGCAGTAGGAACTTCTACCCAAAATTCATCTGATACCTGAATAGTTTGCTCATACACAGAGGAACAACCAAATTCATCAATTACAGTCAATCTAATCAGATAGGTACCTGCTTCTTCATAAAAGTGCGTAGGATTGATTTCTGAACTAGAATTTCCATCACCGAAATCCCAATTCCAAATAATTACTTTCCCTTTTGATAAATTATTAAATAGGATGTTTTCAAAAATCTGAAGTGAATCCTGTGACACTAATTGACCATTGAAAAGCTCAACTTCAAAATCAAAATCAGCCACTACTAACTCATCTGCGATAATTACTCTAATTCTTTGAGGCTCATTCCAACATCCAGAACCTTTGGTACTACTTCGCACCCGATAATCTCCAGATTGGTTCACGTTATCAATATCACTAATCTGCATGGCCGCTCCAGAAGGGCTCAGAATATCATAATCATATATAGCAGGATTAAACCCTTCGATATATTGGGTTAAGTCCACTGTTCCTTGTGGATCGCACACCACTGAAGGGTTTGATACTCTTAAATCAGGTATCCTACTCACAAAAACCTGAACCGGTTTTGGTTCAATACCACAAATACCTGTTCCGGAAACATTGACATAATAAGTATAAGGCGTAGATCTTTCTCTTAATCCATCGACCCTTAATTCCCCAGTAGAAGAAATTGAATAAGTAACTCCTCCTGAACTTCCATTGGAAATTGGCTGAGTTCCATTTGAATCAAAGAACCAGGTAAATTCCTCATCTAAAATATTCTGAGGGACTCTTGGAGATAAGATCGCCTGCTGTCCTTCACAAATTCTTTGATCCTCAACGGTTATTTCAGTAGGGATTTCTGTTACCTCTATGGATTGAGGCAAACTGAATTCGCAGCCTGATCCGTCAACTATCCTGATTTGATAATCTCCTAATCCTAATCCAGTGATTGAAACTATTCCTTCAGAAGCAACTGACAAATTACTCTCAGGGTCTCCAGATTTTTGATAATAAACAGTATATGGAGTGTATCCGCCGGATAGTTCAAATCGTACAATTCCATTATCCAACCCACAAGTCGGGCTGTCTATTTCCGGATTATCAACTGCTATAGCTGCTTGAGGACCATTTACAAGTATATCGGAAAGAATCACGCTGCAGCCCGTAGCACTCATCACTTCAATACTATAAGTACCTGCAGCTACTTCAAAAATATTTTCATCAACAAAATCTCCTCCATTCAAACTAAAGGTATATGGCCCCGTACTTCCACTAGGATTTACCGTAATTCTACCTCCATCACCAAAACAGACTTCATCGATTACAGTGTAAGTCGCATTCGGAATTTCTGAAACTTGAATGGTCCCGCTTCCTACAAAACCTTCACAGACGTCCCCACCAGAAACCGTAACATAGTAGGTTAGACTAGCATTAGCATCTGCAAAGCCACTGACATTCAATATCCCATTTGAAGAATTATATTGATAAGTTAAGCCATTTGGAGCAGGGTTAGGAGAGCTTGTGATAGGCTGAGAAAGATTTGAATCAAAATACCAAGTAAAATTGGCTGAAGTTCCATTAGGGTCTAACTCAGGAATCAGAGTTGCATTTTGATCAGAACATATTTCTACATCATCAACCAAAATTTGGGTAGGACCGTCAACTAAAGTAAGTAAGTTGGTATCAACTTGGCAACCTTCTGAATCAGTTATTCTAATAGAATAATCTCCAATTGTTAGGCCGTTGATTTCTACTTTTCCATCCTGAGAAGAAATACTTTGATTTTGGCTTCCATTCTTAATCAAATCAATTTGATAAGGAGCCCAACCACCTGTCACAGTCACAAATAATTTTCCATTTGCTGACCCACAACCAGGGTCTAAACCAGTTAAAGGAGAGGCCGTCAAAGCGGAAGATGGACCTTCAACAGTGAAATCAATAAGTTGAGAACAATTTGCAGGAGTAAATATTTCTAATTGATATTCACCAGCGACAAGATTTAATGATTCAAGCTGATTTTTATCCATTACACTTCCCCCATCCAGGCTATAAGTATAATCAGGTAAGTCCCCACTAGCTACTGTCACTTTACCGTTGGTATCTCCAAAACAAGTGACAGGAGAAACTTCCAATTCAACTGATGGAGTTTCATAAATACTCAGGTCAACTTTGATTTCCTGGCCGGTACATACCACGAAGAAATAATAGGAATAATCACCAGCTGGTAATCCAGAAATAATTAATTCAGGATTAAGCCAATCAGAATCATTGATTGTATAACTAACATTCGGGTTAGAAGGATCTTGTCCATTTTCAATCAGACCATTTTGATTCGGTTGCTTATACCATCTAACTTCAGTGGCTGAAGCAGGTGGTAAAGAAGGATCTGGAGCTAAGTGAATAGGTCTAATCGAAACATCATTTCCGACACAATCATTTATTGGTGGAACTAATTGATAAACAGGATCCGAAGATCTTTCGATTATGAATTCAAAAATCTCTTCACATCCTTCAGCATCCTGAACAATTAAATAATAAGTGCCAGGCGCAAGATCAGAGATACCAGATTCAGTTCCTTGTAAAATTTGACCATTTACTGAACCTGCCCTCCACTCTATTTGGAAAGAACCCCATCCACCTGAAATTTCTAAACCAGAGATACTACCATTATCCAAATCGCAAGAAGCTCTGACTATTGATGGAGAGTTGATTTGTATTGGTTCTTGAGGTCCTACCAACTCCACAGTTTCAGAATAGGTACATCCCAAATCATTCCGAACTTCAATTGAATAAGTTCCTGGACTCAAGTTTTGGAAGTTCAAATCTGAACCAAATGCGCCTCCATTTAAACTCACCTCAAAAACTCCATTTCCACCAGAAGGAAGTACAGCTATAGAACCATCATTAGCTCCAAAACATACCACGTTTTCAACATCAATATCAGCTGTTACAGGAGGATAAACCTTCACATCAGCCGTTTCAAAGAATGCACAAATACCTGGACCTGATACTCTTAAATAATATTTATAATCACCCTCAGGAAGATTTTGGATACTTAATTCACCATTCGAATTAATTTGGAAAATTAATCCGTTTGAGTCAGGATTTGGACTTGAGTTAATTGGTTGCGAAGTATCTGAGGTTTTATACCAAGTAAGTTGAGGCTGAACACCTGCAGGAATTTCCAAATCTGGTATTAAACTCACTGTTTGTCCTACACAGGTTTCCTCAGAAATTGGCGTTGAATTGATTTGAACCCCATCATTATTGACTAAAGTAACGAAATCAACTTCAGTCAATGAGCAATTATTCTGATCTACTACTTCAATGGAGTAATCTCCCGGTGCTAAATTAGTTAATGTATATTCTTGACCATTTTGAGTAAAACTATAGGTTGAAATATTCTGACCATTTATTTCAATTGAATAATCTGGCGTACCACCCTGTACCGCAAAGGAAAACTCTCCATTAGAGTCGCCACAGCTTGGGTCTGAAATACTTATTAGGTTAACCGCTAATAATTCAGGCTGAACAATCTCCAACTCATAGAGCTCAAAACAACCATTTGAATCTTCAACTTTTACCTCATAAATCCCTGCAGCCAAATTTGAAAAATTACCAGTTTGATTAGATTCACCTGTGTTAATTGTATAAGTATATCCTGCAGGGTCACCGATCAGATTAATACTTCCGTCATTAGACTCAAAACAGCTCAATGGGGATACATCAAAATCTTTTTGAGGCAATGGATTTACAATGATAGATCCTGGAATCATTGACCCTTGACAAACTCCATCCCCACTTACTTGAAGCAGCAGTTGGTATGGAGAATCATTGGAAGAAAGTCCTGTTAAACTTATTTCTCCATTACTCGAAATTGAAACTTGAGCTCCAAAAAGCTCCTGACCATTCGAGATTTCAGTAGTGTCTCCTGTATCATTCAAATAAAACCAGGTGAATATAGGAGAAGAGCCTGCTAAATTTATAATCTCAGGAATTAAGACTGCTGAGTTTGGATTTCTGGTCGTAGGGTCAATTTCACAAATTTCGGAATCAATTACTCCAAATTCCGGTATTTCGTCAGCATCAATAATAATTGTTTCCTCTTTAGAACAACCTTTCGAATCCTCAATTAAGACTATATAGGACTTAGGTGCTAAGTCAGTTAGAATCGCTGTAGCGCCAGGGTTGGTAAGGTCACCTCCTGTTATTTCTGCTCCATCCAAAAATAGTTTGTAAGGAGCTGTTCCTCCAGAAATTTCTAATTCTATAGATCCGTTGTCTAAATTACATGAGGCATTGAATCCGGTGATTTGAGTGAAAATCAATTCCTCTGGCTGATCTATAATTACTTCGAATACATCCAAGCAATTTGTTTGAGTATTTGTGACTTGGATCGAATAAGTTCCGGCTGACAGATTAGTAAAAGTACCTGTGGTATTGGACTCTCCTGAATTTAGTAGCTGATAAGCAAAGTCATTGGACTCACCTGCCGATACAAATATCTCACCATCTGTTCCATTGAAACAACTCGGCATCGTGGAAGAGAATTCTGGATTTGGAAGGGGATTTACAATCAATTCCACAGAAATCTTTGGTCCAGAGCATACCTTATCACCTGTAACCTCCAATAAAAACGTATAAGGATTGGAAGAAGCTGGAACTCCAGTTAAGGAAAGGTTTCCATTAGAATCTATAGAGGAACTACCACCGAAAACAGTATCTCCTGAATTTACTTGAACCTCATTCCCATTTTGATCTAGGTAAAACCAGGTAAATACCGGTGAAGCAGATGCTAATTCTATTATGACAGGTGATAATACTGCCGTATTAGGATTCCCCGAAGCAGGGTCAGACTCACATATGATGGAACCTGTTGCAGAGAACTCTGCAAATGGGTCAGCTTGAATTACAAAATCCTGTGTGACCTGACAACCTTCTGAGTCTGTCACCACGATTTGATGGTTACCACTTGCTAAGTCGGTTAATTGGATAGTAATTCCTGATGAGGACAAATCAAAACCTGATATGGAATTCCCATCTAATGTTACCGTATAAGCAGGAGTTCCTCCTTCAATAAAAATAGTTGCAATACCATTATCCTCACCACAGAAGGTATTTTCTAAACTTGATAATGCTACATTTAATACCGGTGCTTGGTCAAGAGTAAACGGAATAGAACTTACACAACCTGTGGTTTTATTTCTTACAGTTGCAGTATACGAGCCAGCAGTTAGGCCTGTAAAAGAAGGATCATTTTGGAAATTAGTCAGCCCATCAATTTGAAATTCAAAATCAGCGATATTTCCATTCAGCACACCAATGGTTACTGCTCCATCATTCCCTCCGAAACATGATATATTTTGGAGACTCGTAATTTCTGGCTCAGGAAGATCAAATATTTCGAAATTGACTGGGATTCTAGGTAGATTACAGGATTCTGGCCCTGACATTTCTAGATATAAAGTGTAAACACCCCCAGAAAGATTTGAAATTGTCAAATCACCGGTCTGCGTTTCATAGAAATAATCCATCCCCCCAGGACCTGTACCATTTGGTATTAGTGAACCGCCAGTCTCTTGGGTATACCAGTTAAAAATTGGGGTAGCTGTAGCCTGAACCTCAAAGAAATCAAACGTGACATCTAAGAAATAGCTATTATCACTTTCACAAATTGAAGGAGGAGTATTTACTGAAAAAACTGGCTTGGTGATATCATCAAGCGAGAAACTCAAAGTCACTAAACAAGACCGGGCATCTCTAAATTCAATAGTATATGGTGTATTTGGTGCTAAGCCATCAACTCTATACTCGGAAGTTGCATTATCAAAATTCAGTGAGCCAAATGGACCACCTAAAATTGAAATATCAGAAATATTATATGGAGTATTTCCTCCATTTATCTGGAATGTAAACTCTCCATTGTTTAATTCACATGTAGCAGGACTTCTGGAGATTTCAGTTAAAGTTAAGTCAGTATCCGGGCCCTGAACTATCACTTCTATTGTTTCGAAGCAAGAAGGTGACTGAGAGGTCACTTCTACCTGATATGTTCCAGGCATAAGTCCTGCAAATTGGCCATCTGAATTTTGACCGAGTGTTGAAGTTCCTGATTCATCGAATAAAGTGAAAGTTCTCGGACCATTCCCCCCTGTAGCTGTTATAGCTATGGAACCTATACCTTCTCTACACCAATCTGGAACTGAGCTTTGAGTAAGCTGAATAGCGGGATGAACAATTACGGTTGCAGAAGTGGCGATATCGCCGATAAACGGACAAAAATTAGGGGTACTCGGATTATCTTGAGGAGCAACCTCAACGAAAAATTCATATTGCTGGGTAGAGGCTCCATTAGCAGGCAATCCAGTCAATGTTAAAACACCCTGAACTACTGAAACCTGAACAGGTGCACCACCTATAGTCACAGTAGTGTTATCAAGCAGAGGCCCAGTTCTATTAGCATTTTGATACCATCTGAAATCGGCTTGAATGTTTGATGGATTGTAAACTCCATCAATGAATGGAGTAAAACTTACGGGTTGAAACTCACATATCACTTCATTTTCAGAAGTCAATTCTATTGGAGTTCCAAGTTCCTGATCAACAACAATCGGCACATCCAAATAACACCCACCACCATCTGAAGGATTCCAAACTTGAAGTGTGTAAGTACCAATATTAATACCTGTTATATCAAATACGCCAACTCCTGTGCTTGGGTCAAAATTTACATTCGCTCCTGATTTGCCCAAACTTACTTCAGGACCAGTACTTGGCTGCCACAACCACTGGTAATCAAATCCGGGAACTAAATTCCCAACTGTAACATCAAATATTCTTCCATTACTTTGGCCATCACAGGTTGGATATTCTAAATCTCCTCTGTCTATTTCTTCTGGAAATGGGTTTGAAATTACTGTAACTGTTTTCCCAAAAGATGTTAACCCATAGTTATCAATAACTTGATAATAAATCTGAGCTTCACCTACAAATCCAGGTTCAGGCACAAAATTAATAGCAGCTTTAATCCTATCTTGATCATTTTCAAGATCCACATTTTCATCTAAAACGACAGTGAAAGTACCTTTCCCTGGAATTGTCACAGAATTGTTTGCCGGATTACACTTCTCTATACACACATCCGAAGGCCCACAATTGTTGACATCAGGATCACCACCAGTCGGCGGACTGTTATCAGGTGTACCTGGATCAGTTTCAAAAAGCTGAACACACCTCACGAAAGAGTTTTCAGAAGTTAAAGTAACATCAAACTCAAATAAGTTTTCCTCGTCCTTACAAATCTCGGCTCTTTGATCAATAATTTCAGGAATTGGAATCGCCAAGTAGTCAGATACTTCGACAGTTACATTTCTGATCTCGTGAAAATTGGTTTGTCCTCCGGTAGAGGCAGCAAACCCTATCTTAAGGTTGTCCGGAGCTGGGAAATTATAAGGAACATTAGTAATAATTGGCTCAATCCTTCTGAATCCATTTTCAGTAACCAAAAGATCTACTGATAATAAATAGGTTCCAGATCCTGTTGGCGCCAAGTTCACAAAAACCTTTCTATACCCATCCTGATTACAATCCACTACCTTTACTGGTGAGGCTAAGGAAAACCTTCTTGAAATATCCGCAATATTGGGATAGAGATAAGCTGAAGGAGGTAATACTACTGCTGGACTAGGCTCATTGTCAGGACCATGTAATACCCTTTTTCCTGCAATAAAACGATAATTGTCGGACTCGGGCCCTCTAACTGCTATTGATTGGAAATATTCTTTATTAGGAGGGATGAAGGAAAGATTAATTGGGGCAGCATTGGGGTTGTCAAAACTACCCAATCTACCTTCCATATTGTTACCCCAGTTTTTGAAAGCATCTAATCCTAAGCCCAAATACCCACCTTTCAAGCCTGGCAAATTTACAGGAGCAGGAATGATATCAGTTGCATTTATTGGCGCATAACCCAAAGAACCTCCCCAACCTCCAATTTGGAAATCAGCCGCTGAAATATTTCCATCAAACAAAAAGACTGATATACCGTCCGCTCCAGAGCCACCATACATGAAGTATTCAAATGAAAATTTCAAACCATAGGCAGATGAAAAAGGAAGGTCTACATATACGTAGCCTCTTTGATCAGTATTGTTGTTGGTCAATCGCAAAAAACCCTGCCCCTCTGGATTTTCACCTGTAGCTGCAGTAAGCACAGGGTCAATAGGAGCCCCACCCAATACGGTGTTTTGCCTAAAAGTTGAATTTGTAAATGGTTCGCAATAAGGAAACCCATCCCTAGGGATTACCACTTGGGCTTGGGATACTATATTCAATGCTAAAAATAAGATTATAAAAACATATAAGAATCTAACGTATAGACACTTATTGGACAAAAAAGACAATGTCCAAAGCCAATTACTTACTTTTATATGATCTCTACGCAACACGCCTGAAGAATTCTACACTTTGTAAATCTTGGAATAAATCAAATATACGAATTGAACTGCCAGCACCAAGAAATCTGGATCAATGAAGCATATTTCATACCAAGAAAATGGTAATCACTTTTTATGCATAAAAATAATCTGATTTCACCTAAATCTATCCAAAGGGCTAAATTGCTACGACTTATTAAATAGAAGAAATTAGAACCAAGTTGAATTTTAATACTTAAAAAAACTGCTTGCTTCCCTAAAACTTAATTATCGAAAAAATATGATTAGTGGAATCATACCAGTAGCCATATTTTTAAATGCATAACAGGTCTAAAGTACTGAAGAGCGGGGACTTAAGACCCTGTTAAGGGAAACAGCAAACTAAAAGGCTAAAAGTATAAATTAAAATTGACCAGTTCTCCTTTAGAATTTTACTAAATAATAGGCTCAATTGATCAAAAAAAAAGCCCATAAGGACTAATTTTATATTAAGCTCTTAAAAGGGATTATTCAAATTCAACTAATAAATCTACAAGGACACGATCGAGCTTTTCTAAATCAATTTTGAAATCCGCAAAGCCAGTCTGAGCACTTGTGGCTTCATTATCAGTATAATAATAATCATGGCCTAAAAATGAAGCTAGGGAATAAAAGCTTTGACTTAAAACCCAAGAATCATTCTCATTTCGAAACTCTAAAACCTTACCATTCTTTGGCATATAAAGCATATTCACCAATCCTGCTCCGTGGAGTCCTACCAATATTTTGGTCTCCATCATGATTTCAATTTGTTCTCTTACAGTCAAATGCTCAAAATAGACAATTTCAAAACCTTTACTCTTAAGTTTTTTAATTACCTCCTTCTCATTGAGAACTTTTCTATGTGCAGCATTTTCTCTGCTAATATAAATTTTTCTAGTTGCCTTCTTGAAAGCGAAATTACTCCAGATTTTTTCTCTAAGCTTAAGAATTGCACTTTCCTGAAAGTCTATTACATACCCTGCTTTATTGACCGTTATTAATTCCCCTACCACATAATTCACTTTTCTATCAAAGTAAAGTGGCTTGACACCCAGAATTTCCAAGCTTTCCTCAACAAATTTTAGCCCTTTAAATTCTGAGGGTAATAAAACTGGGTGGTCTTCCAAATATTCTAAACAGGAGATAAGCCTTGGGAGCGATTCACTATTCCAGTGATAAAAATTCATGCTCCAGTTATCTATGATCCAGACTCCTTTATCTATAAACTTTGTTTGTCTTACGAGTCCTAATACTAACCTTTTGAATTTTGCTCTAGGTTTTAATTTTAGTGCATGGGTTAACTGATCCAGAACTTTCAGTTTATAAATAATTGAATCAGTAACGAGAGATACATTTTTAAATATATATGCATCTACTTGATTGGCTACTCTTCTTTGAATATCTGAAAAAATAGCGGTGTCTTTTTCTTCCAAATTCACTGGAAGTTGAAGAAGATATTCAGTTCTTGGATAAACTGTTTGTCTTTCTAGGCTTGAATTTTTAGGAAGTAATCTCATTTAACCTAATTCAAAGATAGGTTTAATTAAGAATTAGAAAAAGGTTTCATATACAACCAGGACATCCCTTTAGGCCTTCTTTCATCTAATGCATATCGTTTCTCCTTTTCAGATAGCATGTGTAGAGGGTAACTTAATACTCTTCCAGAATAGTCGAGAGCTATTTGAATTGCATGGCTTGCTTGGAACCTTTCCACTAAGGCTTTTTGAATTCCCGGAAAAAAACAATCATGAACCTCTACCAAAATCTCGCATTTTAATAGGTTTTTGCTTTTTAAAGGGTCTAATAAAGACAATTCATGACCTTCAATATCACAAAAAAGTAAAGTCGATTCATCACAATGCTGATCTAAAAATTTATGGTCTACTTCCCTAATTAAATCGATATTCTTCAATCCATTTCGAACTGAAAGTTCCTTCGCTAGTGCAAGTGCATTTTCATTAATATCACATGCAATTATTTGGGCAGTCGGGATTGATCGAGCAAATCCAATTGCATAAAAGCCTTCAGCACAACCAACATCAATAATTCTTTTGTATTTGTTTGATGCCAAAATCTGGGAAACCCAATCATGTATAGGCTCTTCATAGGCGCCAATTATCTTTGGGAGCAACATACTTCCACTGGCCATCCCCCCATATTTCATTCCTTTGAAAGGTCCTTGAAGTACAACCATCTGATCATTAAACCCAAGTTTATTCAGAATTTGATGTTGTAAATTTTCCTCCTCTTTTTTTAAAGCCTGACTTAATTCTTGACTCTTTTTATAAGAATTTGTCTTTCTATAGAAAGATCTATACAAGCCATATAATGACTTTTTGAGGGAATTTGTGAGCATATGAGGTTTTACTGTGAATGAGATGTTATTAAGATTCAAAAAAGTTAATTTTTTTGATTTCTGGGAAAAAATTTTTCAGTTGTTATGTCATTTGTATCAATACGACTTAATTCAAAGGCATTGTTCGAATTAACACGAGCAACTCCTGGAGATACCGTAAGTGCAAGCTTGAATCCCATTGATTTTATCACTTCAATCGTATCAGAATTATACCCCCCATGAGGATAGCACATTGTCTTGTTGTTTTCGCTCACCCCAATGGAACTTAAAAACTGACTACACTTGGATATTTCCTCCTCCTGTTCTTTTCTTGAGAGCAAATTAAGCCATGGATGAGAGTATGTGTGATTTCCAAGATGCATCCCAGAAGAAGCCATGTATTCTAATTGATCTTTACTCATGTATAATTCCTTGCTGAATGACTCTTCATCCATCCTGACGGAATCCCTAAATAACTCATCAATCAATTGATTTCTATAAGGCTGAGGAATAACCTTCTGAAGCATTCTTTTAATCAGCATAATCTCTCCGCAATCGTTGAGATGTGGTATAGCATGCATCTGAAATAGGCTATCGGAATCAGGAAGAGGAATTTCCCTCCTGATCTTATCTACTTCTTCAAATATTTTCTTGATAATTTCTCTTTTATTTGAACTTAAGGCTAAAATAAAATGAATTTTATTAACATTTAAGACTCTATTTTCAGTAATCATTTGAGATGGAATGTAAAAACTCCCCTGAATACCCCACTTTTTTAATATTGGAAAAACCTGAGAAAAATGATCTGAGTACGAATCATCAAAAGTAAGTATAGCTGAATTTTCCGGAAGTTTAGATTGACTCTCAATTGCATCAATCAAATCTTCCATTGTAATCAATTTATAATTCTTCCTCAAAAAGGCCACTTGCTCCTTAAATAAAGACGTTTCAAGCCCCTTTATTCCTGGAAATCGTGATTTTTTTATTTCTCGAACATAATGATAAACGACAATAGAAACGGTATTAGTCATTAGTTTTAAAAGTTTGGTCCAATCTTGCAATTCTATCTCTGTCTGAATCCATTCGTGTAAAATAGATGTCTTCAGACCTTAAAGAACGAATCTCTTGGTTAAAAAGGTTACTATAAATTGCTAAATATTCTTGATTGGGTCTATTTTCAACTGGAGAAGAAACCTGAGGAAATAAAGCTGCATCGTCTTCATCTAACCTGATAAATCCTTGATCTAGCAATTCCCCGCTGTAAAGATTTCCAATTTTGGAAAACTCTAAATAGATATGATTTCTTTGAAAGCTCCAAATTTTTATCCGCTCTAAAAGAGATCCAACTAATCTAGGGCTGCCATATAAATCAATGATCCTACCTATCTTTTTACCAGATGGTTCTAACTTTTCTTCTCTTATTACAGCATATGCATTTATTTGATTCCCTACTTTTTCAATGAATATTTTATAATCAATAAAAGGGTTATCTAAAAATCTCCAAGAAATAAAATCTTTATCTCTGTGAGTAGTGCAAGTGGCATGCACACCCAAATCGAAGGAATAGTTCTTTAAATTTTCATTTTTAACCGGTTGAATCCCCTTACCCTCTTCAACGCTTTTTGGAATAAAAGTAACCGGCACCAACGATTGAGCTCTTTCAGTATTTTGCCCCATACCAGAAATAATTAAAAAAGAATCCTCTTTAAAATTTAGTATAAATCTACTAAATCTTAAATGATCAAACACCTCGTATCCCAATTTTTTGTAAAACTTGTGGGTTTCAAGGCTCATTCCTAAAGTAGCATTCACTACATTCTCTTCAAAAAGTATTTTGACAAGGTTTCCATTGAACCCCAAGCCTCTATATTCCGGTAAAGTGTAGGCATTTACTCCCCATACTACATGCAAAGTTTTTTCGCCTAGCTGCAGTTTATATTGAAGTCCCCCATAATGAGAAACTATTTCACCTGTTGGGTTTAAGCCAATCCAATTTGATGAAAAAATTTGGGATGGATCATAAGGATTTCTGAAATAATATTTTAAAAAACTGGAGGATTGAAATGCAGTATTTGGTCCATAAGCTTTCAAAAAAAAAGAAGCGATCTTGGATAGATCATCAAGCTGGGCCTTTCTTAGAATTAAATCTCCCATTTTTTTAGAAAAAATTTACCTCAAATAATTCCTTAATTCGATATTCATGGCTTTGAAATAGGACGGTTTTCTAAAATAATCCAGCCAAACCTTCCTGCATTCAGATTGAATACGTTGGAGGTCCACAAGAGTTTTATCTTTCAAAAACTCATGGATATACTTGTCGGCCCTTAATCTATTTTCAAAAGGGACCTTAACAATAAATTTGTCATAGTTTAATTGGGATTCAAAAGGCAAAAGGGAATCTGATTCAATGACTACCGGGATACGCCCCATAGCTAGAGTTTGAAAAAATCTAACAGAATAATTTCCAAACCCTCTGATGCAAACCGTAAAAAGGTTTCTATTTATATTTTCAAAAAATTCTGACTCTAACTGCATTAAGTCATCTTCACTTTTACCTCCCCCTTTATATCTTTCTCTTTTAAGAAAATCTGTATCTATTAATGAAGATTTTTCCAAGTGATTTAAAATTTTCGCACGTTCACTAGCTGCGAAAAAAAATGGAATATATAAATGGGTCTTGTCCCCAAGCAATTTTTTAGCATTTAATTGTAGATATTGAAGCCTATCTTTTAAGTACTTTAAACCATGAGAAGTTGCCTGCCCACAGAATCCCACACTGAAGCGGGATAGGTCTTGGATAGGTTCCCAGACTTCCCCAACCCATTTGGAATATGGATCTTTGGGCAATAATGCTGGTATTGAAATTTGATTAGGAAGACTTTTATAAGCTCCGGGAGTTAAAATAATTACATCATCAAATCCTGGGTTGAAAATCAGATCTGCGTCTGAAACAACAAAAACCTTTTTATTAAAAGCTCTTCCGATTTGGACATGACTTTTTATCTTTTCACGACCAATTTGATTTTTTACAAGTTCAGAAAGGGGAACTGGAATAAAAATTAAATCTGCATCTTCAGGTTTTTCGACAATGGTAAAATAATCCGTCGCCTCCGAGTTGATTTGAATACTCCCGTCCGTACTTCTTAAAAATAGGTCAAATACATATCCTTCAGAGAAAAAGGATTGGTCAAAGTATAGTTTAACTTGCTGTAGGCTATCCTTTTCAATCATAAAAATCTATTTCATTAGCTTAAATTTTCCTCTCGGAAAAAATCTATACTGAAATCTCCTGATTCCCTGCCTGAAAAATTTAGGGGTCAAATATTTAATGAAATTGAGGGTACTAAAATCCTCAGGCAAAGATCTGGAATAAGGAGTTTGTCTCAAGAATTTCCAAAATTTCTTTTTGAATGGATGCTGATTACTGGTATGCCAAGGTTTACTTGTACCTGTGAAATGAACTATTAAAGGACTCTTTTTCGCTCTGTTTATATCTTCTTTACTACATCCGCAATCACCAAATTCAAAGTCTCCTTCGTATACATCCACTGTCAAATTATGAGATAATGGGAGCCTTATCCAGTTATTTTTTGCCAGTGCATTTAAACCACACTGATCCACATAGCGGATTAATTTGGGGTTATCACTTACAAAATCAATTACTCTTCTTCCGAAATTCTCTTCGCGCCACTTTCTAAGGTTTAGCAGCATTACTCCAGAATTAAAATACCCATCCTCTTTACTAACACCCAATTCTGGATGCCAACTAACCCCAGGAGTGCAAACTGCTGCTAAATAGTTATTTGTTAATGGCGTTTCCCAAATAGGAAGAAGAGAACCTAAGATTAACAAGTCCGCATCTAGATAAATTACTTTATCCTCTCTGACAAATTCAGGGATAAGTAAACGATAGTAATTAGCTTTTTGGAAATGAAGAGTGGTAACAAGTCCTGATAAATCATCATCTGAAATCTGAATTAACTCAAAGTCTATATCATTATCCCCTATTATTTCCTTAATTTTTTCCTGATCACTTTCAGGAATTTCATCAGTCAAAACAATAAGCTTTTTCAACTCACCCTTATTATGAAGAAGGAGAGAATGAAGGGTAACTGCAAAAGGTAGCAGAAATGATTTATTGATGGTAAAAACTATAATCAAATGACAAAAATTTACTGTGACTATCTTGTTTTTGGAATTCAGAAGTTACGAGATTCTATAAAAGATATATCTTCTAAAGCAATTTATCCCGAATTACCGATTTAAAAACGAAACTAAGATTTTTTTAAACAAAGATAAATAGCTAGTATCAGAAAAAATTAAAGAACTTACACGCCTCAAAATGGGCAGAAGATTATTTTTATTTATCTAGAGTGTGTAGGATGCGGAATCTAATCAAGCTACCCTATTTAATATTTAGTAGTAGGTAACTAACTGGCATGAAGGGGTTCAAATCATCAGTACAAAAAACTCAAGAGGATTTTTCATGGGATTAAATAAATAGATGCTTGCAAAAAAAATATCGTTGAAGGTTGGGTAAGAAATTTTAGAAGCATTTTACTAGAAAAAATTCAAACACCTATATCCTTTAGGTTGGTAAACAGAGTATTTTTTACTCAATGAAAAATTCGTTTTGAAAAAAACATTGATTTTATCTCTTAAAAAAGGTTGAAAAAAGCTATTCTTTATTGGAAAGAAATTTCATACCATAGGGAAGTGAAAAATAGCTGCTTCATCCAACCCAGGTTTGATTTTGGATTACTTTTAAAATTTTCAACTGCCTTTTTGATATCAATGTGAGATAAAAATCCCATTTCAAAAAGTTCTGATTTATGCATTGATTCTAAATGCTGTCTCAACTCAGGATTTTCCATAATATATCGATCCCATGGCATGGATAAACCGATTTTCCTATGATTTCTGATATAGTCTGGGAGCTTTTTCCCAAAACTATCCATGGCCAATAATTTTCCTTTTCCCTTACTATTAAAGTATTTATCATGAACTGATGCAGCTCCGACCACTAATCTATAGTCTAAGTAAGGTTCTCTGCATTCAATTGAAGCCCCCATTGTAGTTCTATCATTTTTATCATTTAAGGAATGTAAGTGAGTGTGCTGCTCCAGATACAAAAGTTGACGATAACGGTTTTTCGGAAAAAGAGACTTGGCCTCTTCCAAAATATTAATTCGATATTCGGGTAGTAAGTTTGAAGATAGAATTCCTAGTTTTTTCAAATCAGAAAGATATACCTCATTTGCATTCATGAGCATTTGTGCATCCGGATTCCTCAAAGACATATATCGTTTCAGCTTTTTCAATCTATCTTGAGACAGGTATTTTTCAGGGATTAGATTCAATAAGCTGAGCATGTTATATCTGAATTCGCCATCGTGTACTTTGTACCTTACATATCCTCCTAACACCTCATCAGCACCCTCTCCCGTCAATAATACAGTTACTTTCTTTTTTGCCTCCAAACTCAGTCCCAGTAATACATTATCTGTAAAATGCATCAGTGGTTCATCATTGATTCTTATGGCTTGCTTGGTGAGTTCAACCTGTCTTTGTCCTAAAAACTCATGACCATTATATTCTACTCCCAATTCATTGGAAAATCTTTCAGCAATGCTGGACTCATCGTGTTCGTAGCCTTTAAATTTCACATTCCAAGAACTCAACCCAGTGAAACCTTGAGTAGCTTGACTATAAACAATTCCACTACTATCTAATCCTCCACTCAGCAAAGTACCTACAGGAACATCTGAAATCATTCTTAATTTCACGCTATCAAAAAATGTCTCTTCAAACCATTCGATTGGATTCTTAATATCCTTGAAATTTTTGGCTTCTTCTCCCAAATGAAACCATCTTTTGGTCTGAACTACTCTGCTATCCTGTGAAAGAGTCATCAAATGTCCAGGAAGTAATCTTTTCACCCCCTTGAAAATGGTGTTTTCACCTGATACAAATCGGTAAATAAACAACTCATCTAAATGCGATGGATCAATTTCTTTATCAATACCTCCAGCAAATATGCCCTTGGGTTCACTTGAAAAGCTAAATCCCATATCGTTTTGATGGTAAAATAGAGGTTTAACTCCAAATCTATCCCGAACTAGACTCAGCTGTTTTTTAGTCTTGTCCCAAAAAGCAAATGCAAAAAATCCGTTAAGTCGAGAAAGAACATCAAATCCATACTCCATCAAAAGAAATAACAAAACTTCAGTATCTGAAGTGGTTTTGAATAAATAGCCTTTTGATTTTAGCTCAGGATAAAACTCCTGAAAATTAAAAATCTCCCCATTATACACCAGTATATAATTTCCGCAAGGAGAATGAAAGGGCTGATTCGCATGCTCGGACAAATCTAAAATAGAAAGACGCCTATGACCTAAAGCTAAAGTATCCTCAATGTAAGTACCCTCTGCATCAGGACCTCTATGAAAAATCGCATCATTCATTGATTTTAATCTTTCAGGAGAAGCAACTTGATGATTCTGCCAAAAGCCTACTATTCCGCACATATTTGAATTATTATTTTAAAAGCTGTTGGTATCGGGACCATATTATTTCCATATTCTTATTGAAGTCTACTTCAGATTCAATATAAGCTCTGTTTTCTCTGACATATTCAGTGAATTTGCTTCTGCTGGCCAAAAACAACTCTATGGCATCGGCCAATTTCTGAGCATCACCTGAAGGAACTAACAATCCATTTTGTCCGGGACGAATAAATGCTCTATTGGAGGGTAGGTCTGTTACTATAGGAAAACAACCTCCAGCCATGGCCTCAAATAAAGAGGCAGAGACCCCTTCTGTTTCAGGTATTGCAACATAAAAATCAGAGTCATTCAATAAGACTGGTAATTTATCATTATCCACTCTTCCTAAAAACATCACCTGATTTGAGATCTGGAGATTTTTTGCAAGAAGCTTTAAATCTTCCATCAAAACTCCATCACCAACTACCCTCAGTTTTACTTCAATACCTTTTTCCTTCAGTATTGCCAAAGATTGCAAAATAATATCATGTCTATAGATATCTGAAAGGGATCTGGTAACAATTCCTATCGGAGTGGAATTGAACTCGTGTTTTTCTGAAAAAGTATATCGTTGAAGATTAATTCCTTTAGGTAAAACCATGATTTTAGATGGTGCTGCGCCACTTTCAAGCATCGCATAAGTCATTACGTGGCCCCAGGCATGTATTAAGTCCACATTTTTATAGACTCTTCTTTGAAAAAATCTCTTATAAAGGCCAGTGAACCCTTCCTCTGGGAAAGCATCTGTAATACCTTGTTGTGCGACTACTTTCACTCGTGCTTTGACCAATAAAGAAAAAAAACCATAACTCGTGGCTCTTTCCGCTAAGACTAAATCAAAGGATTTTTGAGTTCGAAGTCTAATGAGTTGCACTAAAAAAAGGAGAAACAGAGAAATCCTTTTCCATCTTTTCGGAGAAAATGGCACCTCCATAGTATCAATTTTAGCACCAGAGAAGGTTTCAATTCCTTCTATCCAAGTTTTGGCATCAGCACGATAAGTTTCTCCCAGAAAAAGGATCTTCATTTTTTGATATCAATTTTATTTTTTAAAAAGTCCAGAACAGGTGTTGGCTTCCAATTCAAGTCGGTGACCGCTTTGGAATCATCAAAGGTTAAGGAGGAAGTCAACTTTTCTAAGCGATTAGTATTTACTGGAAAAAAGGAAATTTGATCTCCAACTTTAGCCATAAAGTTGACTAATTGAAAAGGGATAGATTTCAAAGACCTATTGAATCTATCTGAAAGCACTTGTTCTATTTCGCTGATACTAGGATGTATTCTGTCAGTTAAATTGAAAATGCCACATTTCCCATGGATTTGTGGAATAAGCTTAGCAACATCTTCCGCGAGGACAATTGACTTTTTTGATGTATTATTTCTTAAACTAAAATAGAACCCTTTTTTAATGGCATTAATCATCGCGCCTAGATTCCCTGGAGGATGGTTACCTGCAATCAATGGTAGTCTAAGAATTATTAATTTCACACCAGTTCTATTAGACCATTCCTCAAGCATTTTTTCAGCAAGAATTTTACTTCTTGCATAAGGTGAGTCACCCAGTAAAGGACTTTCTTCTTTTATTCCCAAACCCTTTTCAAGCCCATATACTGAGACCGTACTGATAAAAACAAAAGTTTCAGGTATGGCCATGCTTGCCTCCAAAGACTCTAAAAGAAAGGAGGTTCCTTTTGTATTCATAGAAAAGAAAGCCTCTTTTTCATCCTCTGTTTTAGGAATTGAATGGGCTTTTCCTGCACAATGAATTACCATTTTGACCTTTGGAAAATCGGAGACTACCGATCCGAAATCAAAAAAAATATCACTGGATGGAGATCTCCCCAGAGTAAGAGTCTCTTTTTTAATTTTCTGATAAATTTCTGATCCAAGAAATCCTGTAGCACCTGTCAATAAATAGGAGTTCATTTCAATTCAAGCAACCTATTTAGGTAAATGTTAGCAAGTTTTCCTCGATCAAACCTTTCGACAGCTACTTTTCTAGCCATAAGGCTCATTTCACTTCTTAAACTTTCATCAGCATGGATTGCTTCCATCGCATCAGCAAAAGACCTTGGATTACCTGGGTCTACATTGAAACCACAATGGGTTTCTTCTATCAAATCTTTGATCCATCCCTTCGTAGACTGGATTATTGGTACCCCAGCTGCGAAAGAGTCAAACATCTTATTAGGTGAGTTTGTATGCAATACCGGAAGATCTTTAAATGTGACAAAGCTACCTTTTGCTATGGAGAACCATTTTACCAATTCCTGTTTAGGCATCAAATTTTTGAATAAAATTCTATCCTCCAATTGTAATTCAGTAACCAATGATTTTAGTAATTGCTTCTCTGCGCCATCCCCAATTATTACAATTTTTATATCCTGACTTTTCAGATGTTTGGCACCATGGATAATTTGCGAGCAATCGTCCATCAAGCCTAAAGAACCCGCATAGATAAAAATAGATTTTTGATTCCACTCAGCCGGAAAACCAACAGGAATTTCTGGTTCATTTGGAGAAAAAAGTTCATTATCTGATGAGTTTGGAATTATCAAAGTAGGAACGTTCTGATTTACCTCTTTTACTCCCTCATCCATTCCTGGAGAGCAAGACACCACCAAATTTGCCCTTTTATAGATCCATTTTTCGAAACTGAGACCTACTTTAATCAGAAGTTTATTTTGAATAGTTTTCAACTCAATGGCCCCTTTTGGCCAGAGGTCCCTAACTTCAAACGCAAACTTCTTTTTCCTAAAAATATTTGCCATCAAAGCTGGAAAGGCGATTGTAATTGGACCTGAACTCGCCAGAACAATATCATAGTTCAATTTCAAGGCGTAATAAGTCGAGACCAAAGAAAACCTCATCGCATTGATCATTCTTTGAATTACTCCTACTTTATTTGAATCAGGAGAATTGATTACTATTAAATCAATCCCTTCAATATTCTGCTTTGAAATAAATCCATCTGCTTTAATGTCAGATTTGTAGTATGGTGATGTAACAATAGTGACTTGATGACCTAAGCCTACCCATCGCTTAGCAAACTCATAATACCTTGTACTCCAGCCTCCCTTTGGAGTTCCGAAATATTGATAAAAAATCAAAAGCTTTAAAGGCTTATCGACCTGATTCATTGGATTGGATTTTAGGTCTTTTTTCAAAATTTTCTCTCGCTTTAAAAATTATTCCATTTAAATGTTGAAGAAACTTTTTTCCGAAAATCTCAGGATTTAAAACGTTTTCAAAATCAATTTTGCCTTGTAAAGCTAATTTTTGAAAACTAGAGGGATCATCTAGCACATCCTTTATTTTCTCTTCAAGATCAGAAGAGTCCCATCGATACGAAATATGATTCTCAGATGTGTAAAGGTCTGGAAAAGTTTCAATATGGTCCATTTCCGGTTTAAACAATAAGGATCCTGTCCTGAAAGCTTCAAAATCCCTGTAGCAAATTTCACCCCAACCAAAAGGAGATAGACTTATTACAGTCTCTTTCATTTGCTCAAGATATTCTTTGTGAGACAAGGGGCTATTGGATACAGGTGGAGCATTAGTCTTTATTTTTGAGGCTACTCTAAAAGTTAACAGTCTATGAAGACGACTTACATCGTGCTCTTTGGGGAACAAATTACCCTTAAACATAATCGGAATCCTTCTTTCACTCAAAGGCTTAACCCGCTCCGGTGAGATTGGCTTTTTGTTTTTTAAAAAAATGGTTAAGTACCTTTTCCATTTGGTGGAAGTCTGCGTTTTCCAATCAATAAGTGCCAAATTCCAGGAAACGCCGAGTTTAGTAAGATCTTTTTCTTCAAGGGATACAGGTACAAACTTATTTTCATTTTTAAACCTGAACAAGTCCATCATTTTCTCTCTGAAATAATGGCGCTTGTGAGGGATTAGATATAAATTTTTATCTTTTAGTATTTGCTTGGATAAATAAAGGTCCACCAAATTTAAAATCTCTTTTTGTATAGGTCCTGTTGAATCATTTCCTGATAAAAAAATGACAGGATACTTCTTTTTATCATACAAGATTTTTAAAAACTCCTCTTTGGTATTTTGTTTTCCAAGCAATTTTGGAAGAGAAAGTCCCGAGATAAATAATATGTCAAAAGAACCTTCTTTGAGTTTTTTTATAGACGTAAATAGTTGAAGCTTGATACCTGAGCTTTCAATTTGAGACTTATAAAGAAAAAAGGGGAATATAGAGTTATGCCCCTCCCTGTGTGGAAAATATAAAAGTGCAATTTTCATTTTGAATCCTGACTTAGATTCATGATTAACTGATATTTTCCAGACTTTCTTCGTGGCAATTGATTGACTTTTAAAAAATCGATTTCAAAAGACTCATCGTAGAGATCGGAAAAAGACTTGGTGATTTGACTTTCGATATCTTCAGAAAGATTCTCTGAACCAATATATTGAAGTTGAAGACTGTTATCCTCCTTCTTAATCAAAGTAAATTGTTCAATCTGAGGATAAAACTTTATTATTCTGACAACAGTCTGAACGGTAATATATTTTTTATTTTGGGTTTGAATAAACTCAGTTGACCTTCCAATGATTTCGCCTAAATGAGGCAAGTTTAAACCACATACGCAGGCACTTGAATCACCTTTGACAGCCATGTCTCCAATATCATAACGAATCAGAGGAGTGGTAAAATTATCTAATCCTGTCAATACAACTGAGCCTATCTCACCTGGCTTAACTTCTACCCCATTTTCATCAAGGATCTCCACATAAACATGTGGAGACATGATGTGATAAGTCCCATGTTTGCACTGAGAAGCTACCATCAAACCTTCTGAGCTCCCATAGGTATCAAATACTTTACACCTGAATGCCTTTTCAATAGATTCTCTGAAGTTTGGCAGGAGCTTTTCTCCTAAAGAAATAACAGACTTGAATTGAACATTTTTGATTTCATTATCCAAAGCGACTTTACTGAACAAAAACAAGCTAGATGCATATCCTACAAAATGGTCTCTATTCTCTGATTGAAGCGAACTCAATTCCTGAAGAATTTGCTCCTCATTGTGCTTTAAAGCTTCAATATATTTAGTCCTGAAAAAAAAGTCTTTGATCTGTTTTTCCTTGGAACGATTTAGATTAACCCCAGTTTGTAATATGCTATTTCCATATTCATAACCTGCCCAAGACCACCATATAAGTTGTATAGCCCTAGGAATTGCCAATTCTTCACTTGTATAATAAACTTTGCTTGGGGGACCAGTTGATCCACTGGATAAAATTTGATGCAGATTAGCTGTACCCTTTACAGTAATAATTTCATCAATTTTATCTCTTAAGGTTTGTTTTGTTAAGATGGGATATGAAGAAATTTCGGTGGAGGGAAGATTTTTATCCAAAAAAAGTGATCGATAGTAAGGGCTATTCTGGACTGCATATTCCAGGACTTGATTTAGTTTTTTCCGCTGAACTTCAGCAATATCAGAGGGCTGAAGACTTAAAATTGATTCGTATTCCTTGATTTTTTTTGAAATACCTCCTCCCATCAATTTGCTACCGAGAGGTAAAACAAAATTTTTCAGAATAAATGGATAAATCATAGAGAAGGTGATGCTTCTTTCACTTTCAAATCTTTACCGGCACTAACTTTATCTCGTCTTTTCTTGATTTGATAAACGCTTAGTAAACTTATTCCAATCATCAGGGGAGAAATAAATGTTCTCATGGCTGCATGGAAACTTGTATAAATCCCAACTGCAAAACAGGCCAATAAAATACCTTTGATCATAGGGTTCTTGTGAAAAGAAAAATTATTGAGTCCCACATACATTAACAATAAAAAATTGATGAGGCCTAGGACCCCATGCTCAGCCAGTAGTCTACTGAGTTCTATGTGGGCGGCAACTTCTACCATAGTATCTCTTAAATATCTTGAAGCACCCGCTCCGACTCCAAAAAGCAAATTGTCATACCAAAGCTCCAAATCACCCAAGAAAATGTCTACTCTACCAGTTGTATAAGTATTGAGATCAATTTCTTTAGAACCTGCCAAGGTACCTGCCGTTTCTCCTTGGTATCGAAGCAGCAAAAGCCCATCGGTAATTTCATTGGCTATATAAAAAGCAGTAACAACAAAGACGATAGTAGGAACAACAAACTTACCTACTTTTGGAAGTTTGAACCTCTTAATTTCATTTTGCGAACTTCTTGCAAGGAAAAAGAGCACAACAACCACTCCGACCACTGTTCCAAACATTCCTCCTCTGGAAAAAGTCAAAAGCCCTTGAACGGTAAAGACTAGGAATATAATAGCGTCCAACCAGCGATATCCAGTCAGCTTCCATTTATTCAACCAAATAACAAATACCAAAAAAGCTCCCAAGCCCAAGGCAGTAGAAACTTGATTGGATCCAAACCCAGCACTAGTTACAGAGTTGGCACCTAATTCAAAATCTATGTCATCAAAGTCAGGCAATCTGTAGAAAGTATAGCTTAAAACAGAAATAAGAGGTAAAGTGGCTAGTAAAAACACTTTGGAAAAAACTGAAACACTGATCTTTTTTTTGTAAAAGAACCAGACAACCAATGCAACATTGATTGGCCCCACCACATTAAAGACAATATCAAGCCATTCAACTTTTCCTGACGAGTCTATCATCAGCCCAGGAATTAGACAGATCAAAAGTAAAAAACCGATCCAGCTTTTTGACTCGAACATGATAATGCCAAATACCATCAAAAGAAATAAAAGATATTTCCCTAATTCGTAAGGTATAAATGGCGATGTACCTGCCATTCGTGCAAGTAGTTCAAAAGAAATCAGATAAACCGTGTATAAAATCAAATAGCTTGGGTTATCGCTGGACTTTATGACCCCGAAAAACGAGATAACCGCGATTGAATAAAACCAAACTATTAAAGGAATAGGAGAAATCGCTGAAATAACTCCCAGAGCTATATGAAAAATTATCCATAGTAATGGATATTCGGAATTAGCGATTGATTTTAGCAAGACTTGAAATAGAGTAGAAATTCAAATAAAGGTAAAAAATTGATTGAATGCATTCTGATTAATTTTTCTGATTATCCGCAATCATGCCAGTTGCCTTATTTTCCTTGCTTGAAAGGTTGGAAGACCGATGACCGAAGACCGAAGCTTCCGGATTTTGATCCTTTCAGCAGACAATAAGCCATATTTTTGTCAATACTGGTAAGAAAGCGGATATCCATATTAATTTTTAATCAATTATAGGATTCCACCTTACACTTTAATTTTTTGAAAAACCTAAGCCTTTCTTGGTAAATACCCAAAGTTTTTTTGGCCAATCTTTATCCATACAAGGTTTTTCAATTAAGACGAAAAAGAAAATAGAAACTACGATTGCAATCGGGATTCCTATGAGCATTTGAATGGAAAGATTGATCAGGTAGCTCTCTGAAAGAAGTAAATACTTTGAAAATTTGACCAATAAGTGAAAGAAGGGATAATGAATTAAATAGATAGTATAACACATTCCCCCTATCAAATAAATTATTGGAGTAGTGAAAAATTTATTAAAAATCTTTCCCTTAAAAGTCGAAATGAACAATAGATAAATTGAAGTATTAAATATCAAATTATTGATCATATCCGATTGCGGCTTGTAAAAATAAAAGAGTGTGAATACAGAAATTAAACCTAGAAGGTCAAACCCGAAAGACTTGATTTTGAAAAAAGACTTGAATTTTAAATATGTGAGCGCAAATAGAAAGCCTGTTAGGAAGTTGCTTAAAAAGACAAACACCGTATAGTCCCAGCCAGGTGTAGAGTTGGTATAGATATAATTTTTTGCCCAAACTGAAAGGATGATTAAGAAGAAAACCAGAAGTACTGTCAATGCTTTTTTAGACTTCTTTATAAACAAAAGAGAACTTAAAAATGGGATCAACACATAAAATTGTACCTCTGTCTCCAAGCTCCAAGTAACAGGGTTTATGATGGAAGGCATTTCATAAATAATGGTATGCAAGTAAAATAAACTTGCCCAAAAATGAGATTGAATCAATTCTGGATCCTCATTTAGCACATAAATATGAACACCCGCAAATAAAACCAATGTGATAATAAAGGGAGGTTCTAATCGAGTGAGCCTTCTTATAAAATATTGTTTTAAGGAGACAATTTTGCCATTATAATGATATTGTAAAATAAAAGGTACTGCTAAAATGAACCCAGAAATACCGAAAAACACTTTTACTCCCAAATCCAACCTTACAATCCACCATCCAAGGTTCATAAAGGATGCAGTGGGTAAATATTCAGTCCAATCTATCGCCAGTTCTCTGGAATAAGCTGTATTCAAATGAAAAATCAAGACAGTGAAAATTGCAAAAAACCGCAATCCATCTATTTCAGGTATAAAGTTTCCCCCTGAAGTTTTCCTTTGTAGCAGGCTTTTGACTGATAGATTCATTTTAGGGATTAATATGGGCTAAATAAAAAAGCTTAATAGATCTATTCGCGGCTTATTGAAAATAATTTAGCACAAAATTGATTTGTTTCTCTGGAGTGCAATATTTATCAAAAAACAACTTTCCACCTTTGGAAATCTTTTGATGATAAGAATCATTCTTCATGATGTAATCAATGGATTCTGAAATTTCTTCCAACGAGTTGATCATATGAATCTCCTCACCGTGAAGGGGATATTTTGGTAAATGAATATCAAAAGGGAAAGAAAGAACAAAAGAACCTAGATTTTGACTTTCGGCTAATCGCCAACTCACTGCACCTAATACAGCTGGGTTATTAAAAATAATTCTTGACTGTCTGGAAAGGGAAGCAAACTCTCTTGGCTTGTATTTCTTGGTATTCAATAAGTGATCATAACCTCCATGCTGTCCATCTTTTCTTTCCACAAACCCACCCTCGAAATTAATCATAGGATGATCTTTACAAGCTTGAATGAATGTTGCTCTTAACTGATTAGCGAAGGGTTCCTTTTTCCAAATTGAACCTGAAAAAAAGACATAATTGGAGCCATGATATTGAAACTGCTCTGAATTGTATAATGGTCTCAAACTTTGAGCATACAATTCTTTAAGAAAATCGATGGGCTTCAACTTTAAAAAAGGATGGGCACCAAATAATTTAAGATAAGAAGATCTTACATCTATAGGATAATGAGGAAACAATGGAAATACTTTTTCTCTTTCATAGGATGGATTACCCTTGACTTTGTTTGTAACAAAATAAAAATCAGATTTTTTATACAACTCCTCATTAACCCCGATTGGATCATGATTATCAATGACACCTAATTTCCCGTTGATTTCAAAAACTATATACCCCCTATTATTAAAGCTCGAAAATTCTTTAGACGCAGAAAAATAAGGCTCATGGACTTTAATAAGCCCAAGCAAGTAATAGGAGGAATAATAATTCGAAATGTTATGAATAATTACTTTCAAAAGGAAGCAGGGATTAAAGTATGCGGATTTACTACTTTCAAGAAACTGTAGTATTCTTTTAAAAATTGTTTCGCTCCATAATTTGAGCTTACATGATTATGAAATTTATTGGACTTTTCTTTGGCTTCAACTTGATGATCCCTCATGTAAATCAGCATTGATGCAAGTTGGTCTGGACTAGCAGGCTCCACCAAATAGCCGAATTCTCCATTATTCAGAACTTCTGGGCAATTACCCACTCTTGTGGAAAGTACCTGTAGGTTCGCCAAACCATATTCCAAAAGCGATACAGGTAAGCCTTCTCGATCAGAACAAACCAAACCAATAGTAGCTTTTTCAAGTTCAGAAGCGATATTATCTACTGGCCCAACAACTTCAACCTCATCTTCAAGTTTATATGTTTTGATAGTTTTTAAAACTTTTTCATAAACCTCTGCTTCTAAGATTTGACCAATTAACCTTAAATTGAATTTCACCTGCTGAGATTTAAGGATTTTACAAGAATCAAGAAGAGTTAGATGTCCTTTTTCCTGACGGAAATTCGCCACATGAACTATATCCAATGATTTCCCTGATTTTGATGAAAGACTGAAACTTAAAAATGGAAAATTTCTGATATACTTAATTTTTTCGGGATTAAAATTTAAAAATGAAATCCACCAGTCTTGGATCACTGGATTTACAGCAATTATCCCATCAATCCACCTTTTTAAAACTTTGAGCTCTTTTCTTGGATTGTTTTTAATGACCTCTTCATTTACTCCTAAGTGATCATGCCAGATCAGTTTTGTGGAAGAAAAAAACCAAGAAAGTATTATAGCCCAATAAATAGATGTTCCGTGAGCATGGATAAATGCAGGGTTAAAATCCTTAGTTTCTTTGTATAATTGATAAAAAGCTCTGAAATCAAAAAATCGAGTTTTTTCTAAATTTATGAGAGGAATTCTTTCAAGTAAAAATTTAGAAAGCGGGCCTTTTTTTCTTGAAACAATGACCAAAACCTCATTTCCATCCTGATGCAAGGCATTAGAAATATTCACTGCCATTCTTTCAGCTCCTCCCATTTCAAGGGTATCAATTAATTGAATAATCCTCAATTTTTTAAGAGGTTTTGAATTTCATGCTCGAATCTTTCTAAAGTATATTTTTGCGACCAATCTCTAGCAGATTGAGCCTTTTGATAATACTTTTCAGGCTCCTCCACATATCTACAGATGATATCAAAAATCATATCTTCCGAATTTGAAACAAGGTCTCCTCTTGATTCATCTCCCAGCATCTGAGGCACACAAGAAACGGGAGAAGTTATAGGAAGACAAGCCCAAAACATTGACTCTGCAACTACTTTAGGCCATCCTTCACTTTCAGAAACAAAAATTAAAAAATGAGAATTTTGATAGGCCTTTATCAACTCTTCACTATTCACATTTCCATGAAGAATGACGTTATTGCTTAAATTATTTTTTTCAACAAAATCTAAAAGCTTTTCCATCTCAGGACCTTGTCCATAAAGATTTAACTCTGCTTCTACATGATTTTCCAGTAATTTTTGGCAAACTCGAATACTCAATAGAGGATTTTTAGCCTTTTGTAGCCCCCCAACATATATGAGCCGGATTTTTTGATCTAAAGAAAGTTGTCTGGGTTTTACAGCTTTTGTATCCTTTTCTGAATAAGAGGCAGTGAAAAAAGGTACTAAATTTTGATTTGAGGAATCCCAATTTCCATAGGTGAGGACTCTCATGTTTTTAGAAAGCGCTTGGCTGGCTAAAATCTTTTTTTGTAATCGGTACGTGAAAGGTTGTTGACTGGAGGGATCCCAATTAGCCGCATATTTGGCGGTTTTGTGTTTTGAGGGAAACAAAACCTGAGTGATTGCACCAATCAAGCCCATATTTCCAGGACATCTGAGGTGAACATGATCTGATTTTTTTATTTCTTTCCAAGTTTTAAAAAAAATAGACGGTAAGAAAAAAAGCGCTTTTAAGGAAGATCTTAAACTAGTTAATTCGAAGCTTTCGACCTGTACAAATCTCAAAGTTGAACATTCGTAAGGTAAGTCTATGGGATCTGGTGCTTTTTTACTACTAAGAGGTGCCAATAAAGTGACTGAAGCTACATTTCTTGCCCATAAATTCATTTCCCTAACATAGGGCCCATATCCCCAATATTTCCCCTGAAATCTAACATGGGCTACATGAGTGATGATCAAAAAGTTTGTGGGGGACTTCAAGGGAGTTTTAGAGTTCAAGAAATCAATTGCTGGTAATATTCTACACTTTGATCAGCAATGGCCTCCAGTGTGAATTCTCGCAGCACTTTTTCTCTGGCATTTCTTCCCAAACTCTCTTTCAATTCCTGATTTTCCAGTATTTGGAGAATTTTCTCTGCAAGTTCATTGGCATCCAGTGGGTCCGCTAAAAGCCCTGATATCCCATCATCTACAAGTTCAAAGGCTGGGCCTATTTTGGTGGCTACAAATGGCTTCCCCATACTCATAACTTCTATCCAAGCCAAAGGCATTGCCTCCATGTGGGAAGGATAAACGCAAATTTCACTTGACTCAATCCATTGAGGAATTGAAGAATTGGGTAATGGACCTAAGAAATGAACCGACTTAAAAAGATCCTTGGATACAATCTCTTTAATCTTTTCTGTGTAGGAAGTTCCATCGGGATAAAACCAATCCCGTCCTGCCATAAATAATTCAGTATGCGGGAATTTTTCATGAACAATATGAAAAGCTTGAATCAATTGTCTAATTCCTTTTTTCTCACAAATAGTCCCTGCAAAAAAAAGTCTTCCGGGAACCACTTTGGATTCATCAGCTTTGAAAAAATTTTCAAGATTAGCTGGATTAAAAATTACAGGGCCTTCTTTGGAAGAGAAGTCAATATATTTCTTTGTATGATCCATCACATACCTACTTACACCGCATACAGCATCCGCATTTGAGAATGAACGCTTTTCCATAAAAGCTTTCCATAAATTAACTTTTCTCTTTTCTGCTTCGGAAAAAAAATGGTGTCCTCCATTCATTCGAATCAAATATTTTACTCCAGGAATCTTTCTTATAAAAGAAAAAGACATCTCTGGCCCTTCAACCACGTCAATTTTATGGTTAAGATGAATTTTATCCAACTCCTTATTTAATTTTCGAAAATTAAAAATTGCTTTTGGTTTTAATTGAGAGGAGGCGGGAATAGTAATTACGTTTACTCCTTCTGAATTTACCACTTGTTTTTCGGAAATTGAAGACAAGCCCAAGACGGTAACTTTATGCCCTCTTCTGGCAAGTTCTGGGCAAAGTAATTTCAAAAAAGTGCCTACTCCACCATGAATTACTCCTTCCAGTGGATATTCATTCGTTAAGAAAACAAGATGCATTCTAATTTTTTATTAAAGCTTTTACAATTCTTTGGGATGAGGTCTCCGTCTTATGGGGCTGTACTACTCTTTCAAACCATTTCATCTTATCAGGGCCTACCTCCCCTTGACTTGAAAGGGCTTTATGAATTGAAGGCAGAATAGCATCTTTTGACCTTATCCAACCTACTGCATCCAGTCCATTCATCGTTTTAAAATGTTCAAACCCGTAAACATCTTTCACAAACCTTTTTCTTTCATGAGGTTGATCATAGGCCAAATAAAATGCCGTACTTCCAAAGACAGCAAAATCAAGAGCCATTGTAGACCCTAAATTGATAACGACATCACAATGATATGCCAGATTTACTAAAAGTTTGATATCACTTGGTAAAGGAAAAAAACTGCCCCACTGTGAGCTTTTTACCCACTCTGGGGAGATATTTTTTATTTCTGGGAATTTTGACAAAACCTCCTTAAACCTATCAATGGACTCTACTGGAACTTCTCTAAAAATCAACTGGACATTATTTTGATTCTTGAGAGCTTCCGCCACATCTTCTAAATATTCATGATCATTTGGAGAAGAAATACTGTCAGACCCTGAAAAGCAAATCCATTTCTTTTCTTGATCCAAACCATATTTTTCGGCAAAATCTGCCCTCTCGTCAATCAATTCCTCCTTTCTGTAAAAATCAAATTGTGTAGTACTGGTAACATCAATTTGATTCTCATCTATTTCCGGATAATAAGTCAACAATTCATCTTTCATATAATCCGACCAGACCAGGTACCTGTCTGTTCGAAATGCAAGCCTAGCTTTAGGTAGATTATCCCAAGAAAAGACAGCTGTAAAAGTTTTTATTTGAAGATCCTGAGCAGCCAATACTGCCGGAGTAATTGAGGGCACTCTTTGATGGGTGCAGAATAGGACATCTGGCTTAGTTTTTCGCAAAAATTGCAAGGATTCTTTATATGCTTGGCTCTTTCTTACTTGCAAGAATCCAATTTTTTCAAAAGAATGAATCTCACGGTAATTATTTAAAAATAAGGCCGATTTCTCAACTAATTTATAAAATAGTTTATTCTTCCATCCAATTTTTCTTGGCATCCAATTATCCAAAATAGTTGGGTTTTCCTTCAATTTTACATTTTGCTTTAACCTAGCATAAGTAGTAGTCTCTCGAATAAACTTTACAAGAGGGAGTTCAGGCCTGTGAATAAAATCATAGTCCAAAAAGTCCAAACCTACAATTTCCTTAACCTGAGAGATTTGAGCTTTTCCTAAACTATGCCAAATAATTACTTCGTTACTCCCTGAAGTAAGATCCTTAATGATATCACTATATAGATAATTTCTTATTCCTACACCGTCCGGTATTAAAAAGCAAAATTTCATTTATTTAATTTATTGATTAAATGGTTCAACTTGAAAAAGTACATTGTTTATGCTGAAACAGGCATTAAAACTGGATTTTCTGGATCATCTAAAAATTTATGAGAATCATACAGTTTGCTTTTAAAGCCTATTACAATGAGCAAAAAAGAAAAATGTCTATGGTGTATAAACTGAATCTGCCTTATACACATTAAGGTGAAAAACTCTTATCCAAATTTCCAAAACCAATAATGCAAAAAGAACTCTAGCTAAAGTTGGACTTGGATTGCTTTGATGTTGAATTATTAATTCTTTCACACCCTCTCGATTTATATCTAAAAGTGAAGCTGATTTTCCTTCATTGATATAATCGAGTAAGACATCTCCCCATTCTCCTTGCATGAATTTTGAATATGGAATTGAAAATCCTTTTTTAGGACCCTGTATGGGTTTTTTAGTAAAATCAACTAAAATGGACTTTGTCAGTTCCTTATCGATCTTATTTGGCATTAATGAAGAGTTTGGGATTTTCATAATTAAATCCACCAAGGTATGATCCAGAAAAGGAGCTCGGACTTCTACACTACTGTGCATAGAGGCAGAATCAATTTTCTGCAAAAATGCTCCTGGAAGTCTAGTTTCATAATCGAAATGAAAGCTAATTTTTTGGTGGTCTGTTCCTAATTTTTCTTCAATCTCCAAAAATTTTTTAAAAGCCAAACCTTTATTAGTCTGATTATTAAAAACCTTTTCTATCAAAGAGTTATTTAAATTATTCTTTTGATAATAGCCGTTCCAACCACCCAATTTTATCCTTGTCCTGTCATCAAGTCTAATTCCTAAATGCTTCTCGACCCAAGGAGAGGTATTATTTAAAATACTCTTAACAATTTTTTTACCTCCAGGGATACCTTTGAATTTTAGACTGTCATATACATTAGTCCTATTGTAAGAGCCAAATAATTCATCTCCTCCATCTCCAGAGAGCATTACTTTAAATCTGGATTTTATTTGATCCGTCACCATATAGGATGGTATCAAAGAAGCATCTGCTAATGGTTCTATATCCTTGAGTATATAGGAAAGATGTTGCAATGAATCTACATCCACAGGTACTATTTCATGATTAATATTGAGTAGCTTGGCAAATTTGCTTGCTGCCGATGATTCATCCATTTGAGCATCTTGGGTGCTCATAGTTATGGCTTGAATACCGGGTTTGATATCATTTGCAATGGCCGTAATTAGGGAAGAATCAATGCCAGCACTTAAAAAAGAGGCTACTGGCACATCTGCATGAAGCTCCCGCGCGATAATTTCATATAACTTCTCTTTTGTAAGCCTTTTTAATTGCTCAAATGGAATGGGTTGAACTAGATCTGAGGGAAGAGAATAATAAGTAGAAAAATTGGGCTCCTCTGAAAAACTTAAATACGACCCCTTTGGAAATTTCTTTACCTCTTTGTAGATGGTATGTGAATCGGATATATAAAGATTTTCTATTAAATCTACTACCGCTTCCTGATTTATCTGACACTCTTTCGGGTAAAGAGATATCAATGTTCTCAATTCGGAGGCAAGGTATAAAACCCCATCTTCGAAAATATAGAATATGGGTTTTTCTCCGAATCTATCTCTGGCAGCAAATATTGAGTTGTCTTGTTCTTTGTAAATCACAAAAGCAAACATCCCTACAAGCCTTTCTAAAAACTTTTCGCCATATTCTTGAAAAGCTACGAGAATTACTTCTGTATCAGAGTCTGTATAAAATTTGTGACCTTTCCGTAATAGATCTTTCTTTATTTCCTGATAGTTATAGATCTCGCCGTTAAAAATAATTTTTAAACCCAGATCAACTCTACTGAAAGGCTGATTAGCTGAATCCGAAAGATCAATAATTGATAGTCTATTATGGCCTAAGGAAATGAAATCATTTGAAAAAACACCATGGGAATCAGGACCTCTATGTGCTTGCAGTGGTAAGGATGCATCCATCCTGGCAAAATCATTTTTGTTTAAATTCCCTTTAGGAGAAAATATTGCAGCTATCCCACACATCTTTATTCTACGATTGCCTTTTTAAATTTATGCTCCCAATCTTCATAAGAATGAAAACCAGCAAGGCGAGTTTGATCAAAGTCCAACTTTTTTCGTGACCTAATTTCCAAAAACTTCTTTACCCAATTTTCGGTCTTATTGGGTTCTGATATCAGGGCAACTTGATCACAATCCTTGATTACCTCAGGAATACCTCCATTGGCCGAAGAAATTACAAACAGCCCACTTTTAATGGCCTCAACTAATGAAAGCCCAAATCCCTCTTTCCAAAGCGAAGTGAAGAAATAATAATCTGATATTTGAAGATACTTTGGGAGCAAATCATGACTGAGTCTGCCTAATTGAAGTACTTTATTTGACTCAATATTCAGTTCAGTTTTGTTACCAATTATTAAAAATTTGAGATTGGGATCTTCAGCCAGTAAAAGCGGAATTATTTTTTTAAAAAGATGTATTCCTTTGGCTGGTCTTGAATTAGCCATCCATACGATTATTTCATCATCTTCAGAAAACCCCATTTCTCTCCTTGCCTTAAGTTTATCTTGCTTGTCTAGCGGAAAGAACTTGTCAGAACGAACGCCGTTTCCGACAATAAAAACTTCAGGACTAAAAATTTTATTTTTTGACAAAGACTCCAAATAACCAAGATTAGTTAGAAAAAAAATTTTATCAATTGAGTGCCCAAAATTTTCCGGAAGATTTAAATAGTGACCGTGGTAGGAATATATTAATTCAATTCTATCAGGGTATTTTTCTTTCAGAAGAGCAATAGCTTCGCAAAGAACAAAGTCATCCATTACCACAACTTTCAAAAAATCATCAGAACTTTTTAAAGTTTTTTCAATAGCTTTAAGATAATCCTGTGCAACCCAGTTTTTTAATTGCCATTTATATAATTGAGGATGATAGGATATCCATTTTTTTTTTGAGCAGTGCAAACTCTTTTCTCCTAGTATTTTAGAGGGAGATAAGATAAAATCAAAAAAGTCAGGGTCATTTTCAATCAAAAAGCTAATTCTATTAACCCAACTTCCAATTAAGCCTGATGGAACTTCAATATTTGAAACAAGAAGTTTTTTAATTTTTCTCATCAAAACTCTTGAAGTTCTACCATTTTTTTAAACTTCAAACTCTTTCCGAGTAATGTTTGGAAAGAGCCTGAATCCTTGATTTTTCCTTTTTCCATTAAATAGATGCAATCCGCCTTTTTAATAGTGCTTAGTCGGTGAGCTATGATAATGATGGTGAATTTCCCCATCAAATTATCAATATTTGCTTGAATTGCTCTTTCTGTCTCTGAGTCTAATGCAGATGTCGCTTCATCGAAAATTAAAACATCTACATTTTTATATAATTCTCTTGCAATAGAGACCCTCTGTTTTTGTCCACCGCTTATCAATATTCCATTGTCTCCCAAGAACGTTTCTTCCTTTTCTGGAAGATCTTCAAGAAATTCTTGAAGGTTGGCAAGTTTAATGGCGTTTTGAAACAGTTGAATATTCTCAGGTGTCTTCTCAGACCATAGGGTAATGTTATTGAAAAGAGTATCGTTGAAAATTACAGATTCCTGAGTGATGTACCCAAATTTTCTGCGATAAGTAGAGATATCTACTTTATTCCTCTCCATACCATTCACTATGATATGCCCCTCACTTGGACTTAACAAACCAATGACCAAGTTTACCAGAGTTGTTTTCCCACTCCCACTTTCTCCTACAAATGCATAAGTCTTTAATGGGTCTAAGGAAATATTGATTTTATCCAGAACTTTGAATCCTGATGGGTAGGCAAAGGATAAATCTGCTAATTCCAAAGTTGTGACTTTTTCCACTGGATGTGTCCTATCAATTTTCTCCTTCCCTTTTTTAAATTCATCGATAAGCTCAACTGAAGCCAGTAGACCACCAATATTTGAAATAAATCCTTGCCAACTTCCTTGAAGAGTAACTATATAGTTTAGTGCTCGATACAAAAACATTAAACTTAATAGAATTGATGACATCTTACCTCCCAGAACATTGACCTGAATCAAAATAATAAGCACTACTACTGCCAAAATAATCGGCTCTCTGGTACTAGACATAATGGCAGAATAAATGCCAATTTTCTTTTGGTTATTTTCAATCTTATCTATTACCTCCATGAGTTTAAGTCGATAAGAAGAAAAGTAATCTGTTGCCTTTAAATATTTAAAGTTAGAAACAGCCTGTACTAAAAATGACTGGAAGGAGTTACCAAGCTTTGAGAGACCAATTGAAGCTTTTTCAGTATTTGTAAATAAAAACTTAAAGACAAGATTAGATAAATACCCGCCTATACTCACCAAAATGGCGAATTGGAAGTTGGAAAGCATTGCCAAGCCAATATAAACCAACAAAAGTATAGCATGCTGCAAAGAATTAAAATAAGCCAAAAAGCCGTAGGTTAATTTAATTCCTTCCGATGATAAAGTATTTTGGATTTTTCCAGAGTCAAAATTAAGAAACTCCTTGTAGTCTAAATCACTTAGTCCATTAACCAGTTGATATCTGAGTTTTTTGACAAATTGATTTTGGAGTTTGATTTTGAAATAGCCGTCAATAAACCTCATGATGGCTTTCAATAGGAAAAGGAATACCATGAAGGTAATTACCACGTTCAGATTCAATTCAAAACCCAGGTTTTGAATCCAGTTAAGCAGGAATTGAAGTTCCCCCATTGTTTCTGGATTTGTAGACGTTAGGTCTGAACTGTCAGCAGCTATCTGAAATATTGGAATAAATAAAGCAAGACCAAATCCATCCAATAATCCAACCAATAGACTTAAAAAAAGAAGGAAGAATATCCTATATCCTAAAAAGGAATAAAAGAATGAAAAGTGTCTAAAGTATTTTTGAATTAATTTATTCAACATATAAAGTTTGAATCAATCTAAAACGGCTCTTGCTTACTTATTTATGAGAAATTCCAGATATGATTATTAATTGCTGGTAAAATGAAACTTGTAGTGCACAGTGAGTGGAAGACAAAAAAATAATTAGGAGAGAAACAATGTTCTCCCCTAATTGACCTTAATTATTTTTCTTATTGAGCTTCTTTTTGCCTTTTTTATCGTCATCGTAATATCCGTAGCCATAACCATAAGTATATCCATAGCCATAAGTTACATTACTTGACTCAACACCATTGAATACGGCATAGATATTCTTTAACCCTTTGCTGGATTTTAAACCATTCAGAGCATCAACAAAGGATCTTTGGCTGTAATTCTGTCTAAATAAGAATAGAGTGAAATCCACATAATTTAGTAGATCCAATGTTTCACTTACCAGACCAATAGGTGGAGTATCGAGAATGACAACATCATAATATGCCTTTAACTCATTCATTAATACATCAAATCGCTCAGTAAACAAAAGTTCGGCTGGATTAGGAGGAGTTGGACCAGATACCAGGATATCCAAATTTTCAAACTCTGTAGGCTTAATCACCTTTTTCCAGTCTTTCTCTTGACCGCTCAATAACGTAGAAAGGCCCTTGTCATTTGTTAAGTTAAAGTCATCGAAAATTTTAGGCTTTCTCATATCACATCCTACAAGGATGGTCTTTTTTCCTGTAAGGGAATAAACCGATGCGAGGTTGATTGCACAAAAAGTTTTACCCTCTCCTGAAATGGTTGATGTTAACATGAGCGCTATTTTTTCTTCGTTTGGCTGAAGAAATCTCAAATTCGCCCTTAATGATCTAAACCCTTCTGCTATACCGGATTTACCCTGTTTAAATACGACAAGGTTGTCATCTGATTTATTATGTAGTATTGTTGCTACCAAGGAAGTTTTCAAATGAGTCTCCAAGTATTTAGCATCTTCAATTTTCGTCCTGAAAAACTCCCTAAGTACAACAACAAAAATTGGTATAAAAACACCTGCTAGAGCAAAACCTAAATAATTTCTAATTGGTCTTGGAGATAATTGATAACCTCCTGACGCCCTTTCAATAATTTTATTTGCGGCTTTATTTGAAGCTTTCGTAATCGCTGACTCGGACCTCCGCTCCATCAAAAAGGTATAGAGGTTTTCGTATAACTTAAATTGTCTCTCAATCCTGATTAAATTTTGCTCTGTCTGAGGAAGGTTTCTGAAAGATTTCTCAGTCTCAGAAATTCTCCTTTCTAGATCCGCAATAAGCCTTCTTGCATTATCATCAACATTTGTCAGAACTTCACGAATCGTTTCATTCAAGTCGGCTATTTTTCGATTTACTTCTTTCACAGCCGGCGAAATTTCTGTCTGTGTTGCAAGTAGTCTAGACTTATCCACCTGAAGAGATAAGAGATTTTCAATTTGCGCGTTCAAAATCGGATCATCTATTCCTATTCCGGAAGGCACAACTAGGTCTCTATAATTCTCTCTTACTAAATAATCCTTAAGACTCTGATAATAAGTCCTTTTGAATTTCTCTTCATTCAGTTGTGTCCCAAGCTCTGATAATTGACTAAAAACTGCAGACCCTTCCGCACTTAAATCAAAAAACCGATTTTGAGATCTGAAGCTTTCTAATTGACGTTCAAAAAATCTTAACGAATCTTCAATACCTGAAACTTGATCGTCAATAAACTTAATTGTATTGGAATAAACTTCATTCTTTTCCTCTAGCTCATTCGTTAAATAAGTGTCCATTAATGAGTTCAAGTATACTTCCCCAACTGCAACGTTGGTAGTATTTATACTTAAATTCATTATTGAAGCGCCACGTTCAACTGGGGAAACTCTTAACGAATTTGAAAATTGATTAACCAGTGAGTTAATATCTCTTACTTTTACATAGATTTCTCCAGATTTCTCAGGGTCAACTTTTGATATTTTTAGTCTGAAATTTATGGTTTCAACCCAATCGCCGAATTTGAAGCTTTCTGGTTTTGGAATGTTATTTAAGGTAATGGATGTCCCGTCAGGCAAATATTTAGTATAATAATCGTCTTCGAAAGACACCGTAAATGATTCATTATTCTCCCATGAGATCTTTAAAAGTCCATTAGTAACCTGTGGAGCTAACCAATCTACCTGAACAAGTATTGGAGTATTTTTATAAAGTCTGTTATATATAAATGTTCCTTTGGTAAAGTATTCTACATCAAAGTCCAGCGTTTTCAATGTAGCTTCAGCGATTGGTCTGGATTTTAATATAATGATTTCATTTTGAAGCCCTACATTTCCTACCTCAGTGATGCTTGGCTTTTCAAAAAGTGCAAAAGCGGACTCTTTTTCTTTGATAAAAAACTTACTCGATACACTAAATAGTGGAACAGTGGTTTTGGTTAGATAGAAACCAATCGCTAAGGAAATTCCTACTGATAAAATAATCCAAGGCCAAATTCTTAAGATCTTAGGAAGAATTGACTTGAAATCAATGGATTTATCTGGCTTTTCAGAAAAATCTACATCTTCGAATTCATTCATGATAATTAGTTTCTAACAAACGTTGTAATTAGGGCAAATGCAGTGATCATTGAAGTCACAAGAGTCAAAGTCTGAATAAAATTGGTTGCAGTTCCAACCTCTCTAACTTTAAGAGGCTCTGCATATAAAACATCATTAGGTCTAATAAAATAAAACTCAGAACTCAAAAGATTTTTATCATTCAAATTAATCCTGTGAATTTGAGAACCATCTGGGTATTGTCTAAGCAAAACCAGGTTATTTCTTTTGGCAAGTATCGTCAAGTCACCAGCTGCAGCTATAGCTTCAAAAATCGTAACCCGATTTTGAAGAATCGTCATTTTCCCGGATGAATTAAATTCTCCCAAAGCACTAAAACGAATACCTCCTAACCGAACTCGGACAAAAAATTCGTCCTCATTAACATATTTTCGGACTTTATCTTCTATGATTGATTTAGCCTCTGCAGTTGTTTTTCCCACCAATTCTACCTCTCCGATCAAAGGCAACTCCACCTTTCCATTCTCGTCAAGTGTATATCCATTCATAAAAAAAACATCTCCTCCTTGGCCTCCACCCCCGCCCATCATGGCAGCGCCCGCGTTATTATCAATATTGACAACAGAAAGTAATTCATTCAACTCAGGACTCGTTGTCTTTATATTGATTTCTACTATATCAAAGGATTGAAGCAAGTATTCTTCAAATTTATACCCCATCCTTTCATCAGAAGACATGTGGGCTTCGGAATCCTTTCCAAGATCTTGCATGTAAATGATTCGCTTATTTGAAATACAAGACCCTAGGAGGAAAAGTAATAAAAGCGAAAAAAACAGTTGATTTCTTTTAAAGCTCATTTTGTGTTTAAAGATTTACTTTGAAAATTATAGAAGTTATTCGAATGCTACAACCTTCCGTCCACATGATCTTTTTGCAAAACGCCTTTCACATCAAAAACAACTTGGTTGGGTGATCTTTTGATATTCAATTGTTTAAACTGATCATGAGAGACTGCTAAAATCAAGGCCGAATATTTATGAAAATCGGGAGCATTTTCTCCAGATAAAATGTCCACATCGTATTCATGTTTCACTTCTAAGGGATCTGCCCATGGATCATAAACATCCACTTCCATATCAAAGGAACGCAATTCTTTATAAATATCAATAACTCTGGTATTTCTTACATCAGGACAATTTTCTTTGAAAGTAAATCCGAGAATCAAAACCTTTGAATCGATGACTTTTAAATCCTTTCTCATCATCAATTTAATAACCTCCGTGGCTACGTGCTTACCCATGCTATCATTGAGTCGTCTTCCCGCAAGAATAATTTCAGGATGATAGCCCACTTCCTGCGCTTTCTGTGCTAAATAAAAAGGATCGACTCCAATACAATGTCCCCCAACTAATCCCGGTCTGAAATTAAGGAAATTCCATTTTGTGCCAGCTGCTTCCAGAACTTCCTGAGTATCAATTCCCAGTAAATTAAATATTTTCGAGAGTTCATTTACAAATGCAATATTGATATCTCTCTGAGAGTTTTCAATCACTTTCGCAGCCTCAGCTACTTTAATAGATGAGGCTTTGTGAGTGCCTGCTGTAATTACTTGTTTATAAAGCTGGTCTACATACTCAGCTACTTCCGGTGTACTTCCGGATGTAACTTTCAAAATTTTCGAAACGGTATGTTCTTTATCCCCGGGGTTAATTCTTTCCGGAGAATAACCCGCAAAAAAGTCTTGGTTGAACTTTAAACCAGAAATAGACTCTAGAACAGGAACACACTCGTCCTCAGTTACGCCTGGGTATACGGTTGATTCATAAACTACCACATCTCCTTTTTTAAGATACTTTCCGATATTCTCTGATGCTTTTAGCATAGGAGTGAGAACCGGACGATTATGCCTGTCTGTAGGAGTTGGAACAGTAACTATATAAATATTGCAATCAGAAAGAGAGCTGCTATCTGAAGTATTAAAAAGTCCTATTTCTCCGTTTAGAGGATTATTGCTGAGTAAAACTGATTTTAAAAGATCATCCTCAACTTCCAAAGTGGAATCAACACCAGAATTAAGTGAATTAATCCGCTGATTATCAATATCAAAACCAATAACCGGGAATTTTTTTGCAAATTCAACAGCAAGTGGTAGCCCCACATACCCTAGCCCTATAATGGCAATTTTTGAATCATTAATAGATTTTATCATCGAAAAAGAATTTATTCAAATGGTTGTATATAGCTTCGCCCTCTCAGTCACAAAGACTTAGCATTATTTTTTTTACAGGAGAGGAAATACTCTTCTAAAATGAGTACCAAAATTACTCACATTGTTATTAGATAAAAATATTTGAAGATTTTTCAGCACTTTATTCGTTTTAGAATTGGTATTGAAAATGAAATTGAAGAAAAGCACCTAATTGGTTAGAACTTTCAGGGAAATCTCTTCTGCTATTCTCCCCGCTTTTCCATTGGTAATTGTACGCATTAATCAATTGAGCTTTCCCGCTAAAGGTTAAGTTATTCCACTGTTGATCCCAAAGTAATGCAACACTGTAATCTATCCATGGTCTTACTTCTGGGGTTGTCCTAAATGCTCTGCTATAAAAATCTTGATGATTGACCAGTCTTTCTAAAAGAATCCCCTTCTTACTTAAACCTTTAACTTTAGCTATCTCAAAAGATTGAACATTGGAGCCTACCCCTGGGCCGGTTCCCAGGGCCTCACCATAGTTAGAAAAACCCCTAGCCTGTCCGTGAGTATGCCAAGTATACCCTCCACCAAATCCAGCGTACCTTATTGTTCTATTAATGGACTCTTGCTGATGAAGGATTTCAGATCTTATGGAAATAAATTCCTCTGTTCCTGGAATCGGAAAAAGCTTTTGGAAACCTAATAAAAAGGCTCTTGCATGTTCTGGATTTAAAATGGCTTCTCGCCAGTTGAAAGCGTGGTCCCTGCGTCCATACTCAAAATACATCTCTGCAGAAGCCTTGAAAGACTTAAACCTCCCGAAAAAAGTAACTTGTTGATCTCTTCCTTCGCTGTCTCTATCAAATCCATAAACCGTCTTTTGAAATGGCTCAATTACAGGCATATAGTCCATAAAGCTATTGCCCATTTGTCTTGAATATTGTTGATGAGTTCTGGCAAAACCAACTGAAATACCTTTCAACCATTTAGGTTGGTAACTAATTAATAGAGCATTCAAATATTTATAATCTCCCGTAAATCGATTAAAATACCTTTGATTTAAATTTGGCAATTGGGATGGGAAATAACCGGAATCCTCCAGTCTACCAATTAATAACTCCCCTTCGAACTCACCCAAGAACGTTTTAGCTGGCCTTCTACTTCTCAATGTCAGGTGAGGAAAACTTCTGGCATTATTGCTAAATGTCAAAGAAGAGAATTGTCCCGGTCCCCAAAAAATATTTTCTGTGGAGATCCCCGTTTCTAAAAAACCCAATTGAATTGTAAACTTAGACTGTCCCCACCAAAGAAAGCTGATAGCCTGGTCACCAAATCTTTCAGGATAATCTCCAAAGCTCCAGTAAAAAAAACGTGCTCTGTTAACCGCATCAGAAAAATCTCCAGAATATCCTTGAAAAGCCCTATTCTGCAAGTAAACGAACTCTGGTGCAAGCTGAAGTCTGAAAATAAACCACTTGGCCGATAGACCAGTACTGGTATAGCTTGAAATGCCCACGTTAGGAAGTAATGGACCGTTTCCCCAACCGTAAGTCCGCTTAGAATTAAATGATATAGATTGACGTAAAGGAAGTAAGGAAAAATAATTTTGAGACTTTCTTGATTCAGTATTGGAAAAACTAGTATTTCCCCCTTTCCATACTTCCAGAAACTGCTTTCTGCCTAGATCTACCGGTCGCAGGTTCATAGAGAAATTATGCGCATTTTCTTCTAAGAGTTGACTCCTTCTAAAGTATTCTTCAATTACTGGATTTGAGGCAACAATGGTTTGAGAGTACCCTTCAATCCAAAAAAAATAGAAGAAGAAGAAGAAGAATAAGCCTAGGCCTTTAAAAAGTAGGTTCAGATTTAAATAAGTATTTTTAATAAATTTCATTTCTATACTACACATGAAAAAAATCTTTACTCTTCTTTTTTTAACCAACATCTTTTTCAACTCTCATCTCTACAGTCAAAGAATAGTTGACACAAGAAACTTAGGATTGGATACTACAGGAAAATCAGATGTGAGCTCTACTCTTAATAATATTATTGACAGTCTCTCATCAGCTGGAGGAGGTACAATTTTAATTCCATCAGGTAAGTTTCTTTTAGAAAATGCCATTATCCTTCAATCTTTCATTCATCTCAAAGGAGTTTCAGAAAGTGAAACTATATTTTTTAGAAAAAAAGACTCCAAAAACTGGACAGACCCAAAAATCCAAGCACTAATTACAACCAATCCTTCAGTGAAAAATGAGGAGATTTCTGTGGAGAAAATCAGCATTAATGGCAATTTTGAAAAAGGTCAGCTTTCTGCCAAAGGAGGTATCTGCCTTCGTAATTGCACCAAATCAAATATTAATGATGTAACCACAGAAAATACCTGGCATGGTGTCGCATTTTATGATTCTAAAGAACAAAACACTGAAAACAGTATTGAAAATGTGAGCGTTTTCCGAGCCCAAGGATTTACCTCAAAAGATAATGCAGGAAGACCAAGGGGGATTTTGGTAATAGGTTCTGGCATATTGGTAAAAAACTCTAAAAGCTCGCAGTCTGGAACAGGGTTTTATGCAGAAGGTGAAAATATAACGCTACTTAAAAATTATGCAGAGTATTGGTTTGAGGATAATGGGTATTACTTAATAGTAAATAACCTGAAAGTCATAGACTGCAGAGCATTAGGAGGTGATTCGCCTAATACAGGTTTTGGAAGTGGTTTTGCAATCGCCTACAAACAAGGAGCTTTGATAGAAAATTGCCTCGCTGAAAATTGTAGTAATTATGGCTTCAGGATTCATGTTCCTCAATCCAATACTAAATTGATCAATAACCAAGCTGTAGGATGTGGTAATGGGTTTGGGATTGAAACTGCATCACATCCATACCCTGAAATCTCAGAAAATTTATTATTTCAAAAGAACATTGCTAGAAATAGTGGACTTCATGGTTTTCTATTCAGGCAAATGAAGAATGCTAGAGTACTGAATAACTCAGCTATTAATGGCAATCAAAGGGGAGTAACTCTCTCCACTCGAGGAGCTATTGCCATTAAAGAATACGTCTCAGATAGTCGGTTCAGGGGAAACTTGTGTTTTGATAACCAATTGAAAACTACCCAAATATTCGGACTCTATAATTATTCTGTTGACCTGATTAAATCAGAGGATAAAAAGGCCAAAAACATTAAAATCAAACATCAATCCAAGTCAGGAATTGATATCATTCAATAATTTTAATTCTTTTAATCCTCTATCTCAATAAAAATTTAGCCCTGAAAACTGGGGAATCTCTTTAATATTTTTTGAGAATCATGTTTTTCACAAAACCGACTAGCTTTAATTGTCTCTTCAACCTTTTAGGCTCTGTCACTAACCTGTAAAACCATTCCAGTTTCAGGTCAATTAAAAATTGAGGTGCCCTTTTCGTCTTTCCCGAATAAATGTCAAAACTCCCGCCTAAACCTATATAGATAGCCGGATGAATTTCAGAAAGTCTCATCATCAACCTTTCTTGAGCTGGTGAGCCCATAGCCACAAAAACATAGTCTGGCTTCTTTATTTGAATATCATGGATTAGGCCATCCATTTCATGTGGCTTTATATACCCATTTCGATAACCGGCTAAATTAATCCCAGAAAATTCTTCTTTCAATTTATCAACTGTAGATTGAATTATTTCTTCTCTGGCTCCAATAAAGTAAAATGATTTTTTCAGGTAATGCTTTTCTACAAATTCTAACCAAAGCTCGACTCCCGGTATTTTAGCGACATTTTTGATCCCTTTTTGGCCTAAAGCCCAAACTGCCCCTACTCCATCGGGATACCCAATGTTTTTATTGATAACATCTTTAAGTTCTTGGTCAGCATTCTTAATTTTTTCTGCATTTACAGCTACCAGAATCTCATTCTTACCTTGAACATAATTAATCAAGGAAGTTTTATCAGGGAAGCCAAATATCCTAATGCCATTTACGTATCTAAATTCAGGCATAAAAGAGTTCTCTGAGCCATTGTCTGAGTCTTTCATTAACTTGCTCTGAATAGTATTGCTTGGCTGTAACAGTTGCGTTTCTGGATAATTCTTCTCGGGATTCATTTTCCAAACCATAAAACTCTAAAATTTTCTCCTTTAAGTCCTTAACGTTTCCTGACTCAAAGATGATACCGTTCGCCCCATTTTTTAAATAAGATTCCATACCTCCCATTGCAGTTCCTATCACAGGTAAACCGCAGGCCATGGCTTCAATTCCAACTAAACCAAGGCTTTCTTCTAGCTGGGAAGGAAAAACCAATGCGTCCCAGTTTTCAAAAATGGCTCTTAATTGAGTTTGAGGTACATTTCCAAGGAACTTAACTCGATCTTGAATCCCTAAGTTCACACAGATCGCTGATAAATCATTTTTCAAAATGCCTGGTCCACAAATTTCAAGATTTAATTTATCTGTGGGCAATTCAGAAAATGCATGAATTAAAGTGTCTACTCCTTTACCGGGATCCAACCTCCCTACATATCCCAAAGTACCTCTGTTTATCTCTTGAAAATTAATTGGATAAAAAAGTTCTTTTTTCACCCCGCCTGAAGGAGAAATTTTGATTCTCTCTCTTTTTACTCCCAGTCCTTCAATCTTCTGTCTAAAAAAATCCGAAGGAATAATTATAAGATCAGCATGTCGAATCAACGATAAATTCCATTTTCTGAGTATTCTATAAAATGGAGACGAAGCAGTAATATCAGTACCATGAGCGTTCAAAACCATTTTTTTGGAAGATGAATTTAACCAAAAATGAAGCGGAACTAAGGAATGCTGTAGAAAGTGAACATAGACTAAGTCAAATTCACCTTTATTTAATTTATAAACACATTCAATAAAGAATTTAACGTAGGCCAAGAGTAATAATATACCTTTTTTCTTGCCCTGGATAATTGTTTTATCAATTATTTGAACATCCTCGCTTTGGATTCCTTCTTCAAAATTTTTCACAAATACCCCAAAATTGGGACTTTTTTCAGAAGGGTACATATTGGAAATCAAATAGATTTTCAATTTTTCCAATATTTGAATCCAAGGCCATTCAACATTCCTAGACTAATTCCCAACATAGCAGAGTTGAAAATATGCCCTGCCATAAAAGAAACAAAAAGCAAAACGAGATTGATAGCCCAAATAGGTGATTTACTCTGTTTTTGATTGAGACTTCTAAAAGTTGCCCAAACAAATATTCCCAAAACAAGAGAAAGACCAAGGAATCCATTCATGAATAGCAAATCAAAAAAATCAATTTCAATCGTATGCGGATTTCCATGGTAAATGCCCATCAACTTTAAAAACTCCTGATTCCCTACGCCAAATAAATAGTCCCAAAAAGAATACATCGAGGGATAAAAAGTCATTGCCCCTTGAACCATTTGATTTCTACCTGATAAGATAAAAGTCAAGAGGTCTAGTTTATCATAAAAAAATGTAATCCTGTCTATCAGGCCTGTAGCTTGAATCCCCCAATAGATAATTCCAACTAAAACAATTACTAAAAGTGGAAGAGAGAGCAAACCAAAAAATCTCCCTAATGACATTCTTTTTTTGAAAAACTTTGGAACTTCAATGAGTCCAACAATTAAAATAATCCCCAAAATTGCCGTCTTTGAGGTATTTAAAACACCTAAAACCAACAATAAAAGGAAAAATAAAAATCTGGATATTCCGTTTAAATTCTTGGTTAAATACCAGCTAACACCTGAAAAAAGCAGGAAAATACCTGCCACTTCATTCCCTGCAAAAAAGAAGCCTCTCCCTCCTATACCTTGCCCTTCGGGACTGTCATATTGACTGTAACCTACACCTAAAACACCTAAAAAGATATTAAAGGCAATTAAAATAAAATTAAACCAAACGAAACTCTTCCAATAAGCTTTTAAATTTTCTTGGCTGAGTTCAAGATTTGAAAAGAATAAAAATGAAACAGGAAATAGAATCAGTTTGAGGTTATATCCAAAATTCCCAACGAATGTTGATGTGTCGCCTGAAAGCAAAGACTTAAATAATAGCGGCATTAAAAAAAATAGGATTAAGCCAAATGCTGCCAAAAATGCAAGGGGCCTCGTTCCTAATAAAAATAGAAGCATTCCTGCCAAAAGCCCCATTTTGTATAATTGGGAAATACTAATCCCAATTCCTATCCTCATTAGCAAACCATTGAAACAGTCTACCAACAAGTAGGTGAAGGTCATAAAAAGAAGAATTCCCTGAAGTAGGGCAAATACTGTCCGAAAGCTCTGACTTTTATTTAGCGCTGTCAAATTGACTTTTGAAATACGCGAGGAGAATTCTCACGAAAGCAATTATAACTCCCAAGAAAACTGATAATGCTAATATTAATGGGATATTTGGTTTGGATACTTGATAGGAAACAACTGGCGGATTAATGATGGTAAGTTGTGGAATATCCTCTTGAACTTTTATTTTAGCCTGGTCCAGTTGAATTGCCAAATTATTATAAAGATTACTGGCTAGATTATATTCCGCCAATAATCTCTCTTCCTGAGCTCTTGCTGAAGAGAAATTCAAATTTTGATTTCTATCCCTAAAATTTGAGAGGCTTTTTTGGGTATCGTAAAATTTTGATTGTGCTTCTAAGAATCTCTCTTGAATAAATTCCAGATTTTGCTTTGCCTTTTCTGTTTTATATTCCGTAACATATTCTGACAATAGTTCAAAAACATGCGCAGATACCTGTGCTGAAACTTCAGGAGAAACCGTTTGGGTTTCTATAGAAATGGATCCGTTTTTAGGATCCTCAGTGAGTAGTATCAACTTTCTATATTCATTAAACATTGGAATCAATTCTCTTTGAGCAAAAACAAGAGAATCTTTAATTTCAGAGTCCAAATTTATTTGTGGAGGCTCTTCTCCAAACAAAACATTTGGTAAACCGATGGTGTATTTTTTGATTAAAGAAGGTATAGAAGGCCTTCTATTTTCCTCCACAAACAAACCTAATTTCTGTTTTTGCCCTTCAATTTCGATTGATTTCTTACTCAATCTCCACAAAAAAGGATAACTGTAAATAATTTCCTGATACAGCTGTGGAGATATATTGCCAGTTTCCTGACTATTAAAATCTCCCAAGTTTAAGCCAGACAACCCTCCCAATTGTCTCATGATGCCACCTGAAGAAGAATTATTTTGAGCTACAAATTTCAAGGTGGAACTATAATGATTTCTAGTCAAAAGAATGACTACCAAACCAAACCCAAGCATGATCAATAAGGATGTAAGCAACCTCTTTTTCTGCTTTGCGAAAAATCGGAATAATTCACCGATATCTACAGACTCATTAGCCATGGAATCTTTGGTTTTTCATTAAATATGATTTAAAAATACCTCTAATTAAATTATTTCTAAGAAGTATTTGCACAATTTTGGTTTTCAAGTCGGTTTCCGGAAAAAGGTATTTCAAATTCCTTTTTTCAAACCTCCCACTAATAATTGATTTAGAAAGAGATGAAAACTGATATTTATTGGCAAACTTTTTCCAAAGAATAGTTAATTCTGGGTCTTGCACTTTTTCTAAAATCAAATTTACTGTTGAAAAAATATGCCCCGGAAAACTAACTTTAAATTCTTTAGATATCATGTTTGAACTATCAGCCCTATAGGAAGCAGAAAGATCATTGATAAAATGAATCCCCTTTTGAAGCCTAATTAACTGAATCCATAGAGCAACATCCTCCCCATGCGCCGGCAGTGATTCCGGAAAGCCACCTACTTGGTTAAATAACTTTTTATGAACCACGATTGCTGAAGTCCAAAATGGAGGAGAATTTTGAAGAGTTAATTCCAAAACTCTCTTTTCAGAGAAGAAAATTCTCTTTTCATTTATAGAGGTGGCTAAGGTAGATGAACTAAAAGTATTGCTTTTTAAAACTTTCCAAGAACTTGAAAAAAAATTTATATTCGGTTGTTTTGAAATTACCTCCAAAATATTCTGCAGGTGAAATTTTTCCCAAAGATCATCCGCATCCAAAAAAGCAAGCCAGTCATTTTTTGCCTGGGCAACACCAACATTCCTGGCAGCTCCAGGGCCAATTTGATTGGTTTGTATTAGCTTGATTCTAGGGTCATTGAAGGAATGAATAACAGAAAGAGAATTATCCGTAGAACCATTTTCTATCAGAATTAACTCGAAATCCTGATAGTCCTGGGACAAAACCGATTCTATTGTTTCTTTAAGCTCCTTTTCTTTGTTGAAAACAGGACAGATTACACTAAACATTTATTCTCGGCGAGCAGATTTTTTCCCTAAATGAAGGCTGATCATTTCCTTTACACCCACCCACTCCAAGTACCATCTAGCCTGAAAAAGACTTACTTTTTCCGTAAAAGATAAACCGGAAAATTTAAAAATCGTGATTGGAGGTCTTAATATCCATATGGTAAAACCCAGTTTTCTCACTAAGGAAAAACCTTCGAAGAAACTATAATACATCCCTCCGGCTGTTCTCTTTTTTTTATTGATTAAAGCCTGAAAATCTCTTCTTGATGGGTGTAATACAAGAGCTTTTTCTCCATAAGCTATGCTATGGCCTGCATCAGTCGCCCTTTTTGTCCATTCATAATCACCGCCTGACATTAGGTTTTCGTCAAAATTTCCTACTTGGTCAAAAACTGACCTCTTAACAAAAAGATTAGCCGTGATACTTTGCTTATTTACTAATACATTTCTGTCTTGACGAAATGAAAACCTACTTTCAAACAAAAAAGCCTTGTGATCTCCTCCCACCGGCTTAAAAAACTTCATTTTCCCACCAACCAAATCATACCCATTTTCCAGAAGAGCTATTCCCTCATTCAACCAATTTTTATCTGGAATGCAGTCAGAATCCGTAAAAGCTATGAATTTACCTTTTGCTTTGCTGAGACCTAAATTTCTGGCAGCATAAGAACCTGGTTTTCCCTCTGTGAAAATTTTCACATTGGATTCAATTGGAAAGTTCTCTGGAATTACTGAATTCGGATCATTATTGACTACAATGATTTCAAAACTTCCTACGGGAAACGTCTGCTGATTTAGGGCTCTTAGACAACTGACAAGTACTTGCCATTCTCTAAAAGTTGGAATAATTATAGAGACTATCAATTACTTAAAATGCTTGAATTAATTTGACCAGATTTTGAGTTTTAACTAGATAGTTTTCTTTTTTAGACTTCCTTCTCATTAATTCTCGATTATGAACTTGAATGTCACGTGGAAGAATATTTGAAAAATCAGTTTCTAATCTGAAATCCTCCAAATCAAATAAAACAAATCCCATTTGTCTTAATTCGAATAATAATGGATTCTTTGGGTGAAGATAAACTTTCAGACCTAATGCAAGGCACATGTATATATTGCCCAATGCCTGCTGACGGATACTTCCTATTAAGGCAAACCCACAGCTTTTCATAGTATCCAAATAATCACCAAAAGGAATAAAGTCCTCCATAGGAACGAATTGTTCTCCAAAAATCTCTTTCCCTTTTACCTTAATAGAGCTTTTATATTTTTTTGGAAAACCATAACTAAGAGGAACATATATCTTTTGATCATCTAAAGATTTTTCCTGAATCAATTCAAAAAGATCTAAATGATTATTGGTAATTGCAGCTGAGTTTCCTACCAAAAAATTATTTCCTCTAACGAAATCCTTTCCTAAATTGGAAAAAATAGAATCTCCTAGTTCGTAATTCCAATCAATATATTTTGCTCTAAAGCGTGGATGCATTTTTTTAATTCTCTTGTATTCATATTCGAGAACTGGAGCAAAATAATCTACTCTTGAAAAAACTTTGATTTTCTTTCTAGATTTCCAGTAATTCCAAACTGGAAGAATTTCGTGAAACTTAAGCTTTGACCTGGTAATTAAAGGCTGGGTAGAGTACCAAAACTCTTTTGTCTTTTGCCCTAGAAAGCTGAGCATAAAAAAATCAAGTAAAGGATAGTAATCATATCCCCATCCAAACCAGATTACCTTTAAATCCTCAGGTAAAACTTCTAGAACCTTCTCCTCAGTATCAGAAATTCCATGAAAAATTGCTGCTTTAAATTTGGAAATAAAAGCTTGATTTTGGACTAATTCAGTGATTTGATCTAAGGTACCTGTTTGAACCAATTCGCTGGAAATAAATCTTAGATCAGAACTCTCGGAAAGTACCAAATATACATTTTCACCTGGAATTACTTCTTCAAAACACTTTATCGCAAAATCTAAAAATTTGTTATCTCTAGAGATATGAAGGATTTTTGCCATGGTATATTATTTGGCTGGAACACCTTTAACTACTACGCCGGGTGGGACATCCCGACTAACAACAGAACCTGCTCCGATTACAGCCTTCTTCCCAATTTTAATGTTAGGAAGAATAACTGCACCTGCACCAATCCTTACAAAATCTCCTACAGTAACTTGGCCTAAAATCATTGCTCCGGGGCCAATTTCAACAAAATCCCCTATCACGGAGTCATGATGAATATGTGCTCTGGTGTTGACTAAAGTGCCAAGACCTATCCTGGTTTTTGGACCTACGAAAGAAAATGCCATCGCATCAAATTTACCAACAGCGGTTTTGCTTATTTGACTACTTTCAGCATGTAATGGTTTAAAATATCCACCAAGTTTCTGAAACATTTCAAAAAAATGAAATCTGGTATTCGGTGAGCCAACACCTAATGAAAAATTACAGGATTTTTCAAAAAAAAGTTTTACTTCTTTATGGTCATGGATAACTCGATGCGTTTCATTTACCATCGATAAATTAAAGTTCAACTCATCTAAAAAGACAAATTCTTCATTGGGAAGAAGTTTTTCCCACTCATCTAATATTTCGAGAGCATGCCCTCCTGCACCAGCGATTAACATTAAAAAGATTTAAATGCTTTAATCATAATTCTAGAAATCAAGTCTTGTTCTTCTTTTGTTAATTCGTGATAAAGAGGAAGACATAGGATTCGAGAAGAAATATCATCAGATATGGGAGTATTTCCAGAGACATAATCTAGTTTGGAAAGGCTTGGATAAAAATATCTACGAGGAAAAATCTGATGGTTTTCCAAGATTTTCTTTACATGCAAGGTTAGTTCTTTTGACTCGAGTATCACTGGAAAATAGGCATAATTAAAGCCTTCAGCATCTTGAAGCTTTACATATTTCAACGGAAGCGAATGCAAAGCTTTATGGTAATATTGAGTTTGTTGTTTTCTCCTGTCTAAAATCTGTTTAATAAATTTCAAATTGACCAATCCCATTGCGGCGTGGAATTCAGAATTTTTCCCGTTAATCCCTATTCCGTTAAAGTTTTCAGGGCCATCATGTCCGAAATTTCTCAGAAAAACCATTTGATCGGCAACGTTTTTATCCTTCGTGAATACTGCCCCCCCTTCTACTGTGTGGAATAGTTTAGTGGCATGAAAGCTAGTAACACTAATATCACCATACTCGAAAACCGATTTTCCTTTGTACTGAGTCGCAAAGCAGTGGGCGGCGTCATAAATAATCTTTAAACCATGTTTTGAAGCAATAGCTTGGATAGCATCAATATCACATGGGTTGCCGAAGCAATGAGTAGCTAAAATGGCTGTTGTTTTAGAAGTGATTGCACTTTCTATTTTTCGAGGATCAATATTCAGAGTCTCGGGATGAATATCTACATATACCGGAGTACAGCCTTCCCATACCAAACTACTTGTTGTAGCTACATATGAAAAAGGTGTTGTAATAACTTCTCCCTTCAGGGATAAAGCTTTAATGGCCATCTGAAGTGCAATTGTACCATTCGTGACATAGAAGATATTACATACCTGTAAATACTCCTTAAGGTTCATCTCTAGTTCATTTACCAAAGGACCATTATTAGTCAGCCAATTTCGATTCCAAATACCCTTAAGAATTTTTTGATAATCTTGAATGGGAGGTATAAAAGGTTTAGTTACAGGAATCATTTTTTTGCAAATTCTTTCTTTAAAAACAACAAAGGTTCCAACTTAATTAGCCATGAAAACGACAAATATAAACCAAAGCCAATAATGAACCCTCCTGATATCAATAGAAAGTTTGGCCATGAAGAAAAGGTTTTCAGCAAAAGATAAACTCCTAAACCAGAAACCAAAATTGGAATAAAAATCGGAAGAAGATCCTTGAGTTGATCCTTAATAGAATATCCAATCATTTTCCCTGAATACGACGAATTCAATAAGTAATAAAAGATATTCAAACCGACCTGAAGATATAATAAGAAAAAAATATTTTGACTTATCGCAATATAGAGACCAATGATCAAGGGAATTTTCTTAACTATTTCTAAACCTAATATCAAGTCTGATCTGCCTTTTACTTTTAGGATATTTATATTATAGGAATGAAGAGGGTACATGATTCCTATAACGCAAAGAATTTGAAAAAAAGGCGCAGCTGGCACCCATTTTTCTGTGAGAAGGAATTCAAATATTGGAACAGCGAGAATTCCAGCGAAAGTGAGTACTGGAGCAAGCCAAAACAATATTTGCTGCATCACCACCCGATATGCATACTTAAGTCTTTCGTCTTCATTTTGAATATTGGCAAAAAGTGGGAAGGTTACAGAATCTATTGCAGATGAAATATTTTGAACTGGAAGCTGCTTTAGGCTATCAGCTTTAGCATAAAAACCTAATTGAGCCACAGGAAAGTATTTACCAATTAATACTTGGTAACTATTTCGGAATAATGATTCAAGAAGATTGGCAAAAGTAAGTTTATAGCCAAAACCCAAATGATTTTTAATAATCTCTTTCTTAAATATAAATAATGGTTTCCAACCTGATTGAACCCAAAAGAAAACAGAATTCAAGAATATTTGAATTAAGTTCATATATACCAAAGCCCATACTCCCCAATTTTGAAAAGCGAGAAAAATTCCCAAACCACCAGCTATGAGCAAAGAAGGAATAGAAACCTTCATTTGGGTCTTAAAATCCATTTTTTTGGTTAACCTAGTTCTTTGAACTAAGGAAAGCCCACCAAAAATGAAAGAAAGACAATAAACTCTTACTACAGAAATTAAAATCGGTTGATTAAAAAATTCAGCAATAAGAGGAGCAGTGAAAAATAATAGCAGATATATAAAACCACTGATAATTAGATTTAGCCAGAAAACAGTAGAATAGTCTTCATCATTTGGCTGTACTGATCTGATCAAGCTTGCAGTCAATCCACTATTGATGAGTGTATTTCCAACTGCCATAAAAATGGCCAGCATACCCAAAATCCCGTAATCTTCGGGCATGAGTATTCTGGCCATAATTATAGATAGAATAAAGTTTAAGCCTTGGATTCCAAAAAGCTGAAAAAGACTCCAAAATAGTCCTGCATAAGCTTTTTTCTTAAGGCTCAATTATAGAAGGGATTAATTGATTTTTACTTTGCGCCAATCCCATAATGTACATAGCCCAAGCTGTCTAAATATTTTTTATCGTAAATATTTCTTCCATCAAAAACGACTTTATTTTTCAACAACTTACCTACGACTTCCCAGCTTGGTATTCTAAATTCTGACCATTCTGTTACCAGCAACAACGCATCAGCATCAACCAAAGCATCATAGGCATCTTTGCAATAAGTTACTTTATCGAAAATGTAATGTTCTTTCGCCTCTTCCATAGCTTTAGGATCATAGGCTTTCACTGTGGCACCAGCAGCACGAAGCTCATCAATAATCACAGCCGCGGGAGATTCACGCATATCATCGGTATTAGGCTTGAAGCTTAATCCCCACATCGCGAAGGTCATTCCAGAAAGATCCTCTCCAAAATGAGCTTTTACTTTTTTCGAAAGCACATACTTTTGATCATCATTCACATCTTCCACAGACTGAAGAACTCTCAAATTATAGCCATATTCTCTGGCTGTTCTAATGATAGCTTTGACGTCTTTTGGAAAACATGAACCTCCATATCCTACCCCTGGATAAATAAATTTATTGCCAATTCTTGGGTCCGATCCAATTCCTTTACGAACCATATTGGCATTAGCTCCTACCAACTCACATAAGTTGGCAATATCATTCATAAATGAAATCTTGGTTGCAAGCATAGCATTGGCAGCATATTTCGTCATTTCCGCAGATGGAATATCCATGTAAATAATACGCTCTCCACTCAGTTGGAATGGCTTATACAAACGCTGCATGATCTTTTCAGCCCGCTCATCATCCACTCCAATCACAATTCTATCTGGTCTTAAAAAATCCTCTACTGCAGCACCTTCTTTTAAGAACTCAGGATTAGAGGCAACAGCAAATGGAAGATCTGAACCTCTTTTATCCAAAGCTGCCTGAAGCGTAGCCCTTACCTTTTCTCCTGTTGTAACTGGTACTGTACTTTTGGTAGCCACTACGATATAATCACTCATTTTCTGACCGATCTCATCTGCAACTGCCAAGACATATTTCAGATCAGCAGATCCATCTTCACCTGGGGGGGTTCCAACAGCTATGAAAGCAACTTCAGCGCCTTGAATCGCTTCTCCCAAATCAGTACTGAAATGTAATCTGCCACTTTTATAATTTCTGACCACAATTTCCTCTAGACCTGGCTCATAGATGGGCATGATGCCATTCTTCAATTTCTCAATTTTCTTTTGATCAATATCCACGCAGGTTACTTCTATACCTACATCAGCAAAACAAGCTCCAGATACTAGGCCTACGTAGCCAGTACCCACTACTGCAATCTTCATATAATAATTTATTATTAGTTAGTTAATTAATCTCTCTACAAGGATCCCCAGAGTAGCAAGACTTGAAGCGATTCCTATCCAACTTGCTGCACTCATCCTTTCTCTTATTGGTTTTCGTGGCACCACAATTTCTGCTCCTGGCTCAATTGAAGGATAATTTTTCAATCCTAAAAAGCTTCTGGTTTGAGCGGCATCTCCGTTGGCATATATGACATACGCCTTAGTTTTTCTCGCATTTTCTGTAAATCCCCCAGCCTTTGAAATATAATCTTTTAAGGATTTTCCACTTATAAATCGTGTAGTAGTTGGGAGTAACACTTCCCCAACCATTCTGACAGTCTGTAATTGTTTAGGAATCTGAAGAATATCCCCTTCAAACAAAATCAAATCTGCTTCTGATCCAGGGTTTTGCATAATATACTCTAAATCTATACCCACTAGATCTTGTTCCTTGTACCTAGAGGCATTTAGAGCAGAGTCAATAGAAATACTATCAGTTGGAACCGAAACTTTGAATAATTGACTCCTTAGTCTTTGTTGTTCCTCCTTTTGCTTTTCTTCTTCTATCTGAGCCAGTTTTTTTTCTATTCTTTCAAATAAAATTTGCTCAGCCTCATTAGTGTTTCTGTTTTTCTCAGGATCCAAATTATCCTTAATTTCTCTTAACCTTTCTTCTCTAATTTCTTCTTCAGATTTCTCTTCAAAATAAATGGTTCTCCTAATTAAACTCGCTCCTTTGGGATAAGCAAAATCTGATAATCCTCCAGCTCTCTTTACGACATCGGAAATGCGTTCATTGGATGAAGAAATAGCAAACTGACCTGGATATCTAACTTCACCCCTCAATGTCACTAATTGCTCCTTTTCGAAACCTGGACTTCTACGGATAAACACATGATCAAATGGACTCAAAGGCATGTTTGACTCCTCTGCCGAAAGTTGTAAGTTGGGATCTATAGTCAGGTTGGTTATTTCAGCGATTTTACCGCTTTGTTGATCCCGAACTCTCCTTGCAATTTCTATGGAGGAATTGGTAGCTGACTCAAGTAATCCACCAGCGCGAAGAATAAGGTCTCCCACAGTCATAGATGATGCATATGGATATGTTCCTGGCAAATTAACCTCTCCTGAAATTTTCACATAATACTCTTCCTGAATATCATATCTACTTGGGACGAATAATAGATCTTCGTTCTTGAGTATTATATCCTCAGCAGTTCCTTCTATGATTCCTTTTAGGTTCAATGGAACAGCAGCTAAAGTCAGATCATCGCTGGTTCTATACAAAGTAGCTCGATTCGTAAAAGCTTCAGGTCTTAAACCTTCTGCCTTTTCAATTAGCTGCTTGATTGTTAAACCCGACTCACCGAGAGCAAATTCTCCCGGTCTATTTACACTTCCTGTTACCTGAACTCTATTAGAAAATCTGTCTAAGGCTTCACCAACTAAAATTTCATCCCCATCTTTGGGAGTAAAAGTATTGAAGTCAGTTTCAGAAACATCTAAAACTTTTCTCTGATTATTTTCTATTCTTCTGACAGTGACCCTGTCTTTATAGGCTTGAGCTGTGAAACCTCCCGTGTAAACAAACAAATCCACTAAGGCTTCATTTGGCTTTACTTCAAAAAAACCTTCTCTTCTCACTGGGCCCGTGATCTCAACTCTTGCCTGTAAAGGCGGTACTATAATCACATCATTATCTTGAAGCAAAATATTTGCACTCTGGTCTCCTTTAGATAAAAACTCATAAATATCGACAGCAGCCACTAACTTCGAATTCCTATATACTTGAATATTTCTAAATGCTCCATTTTCATTAGGGCCTCCCGCAGCATACAGGGCATTAAAAACAGTGGCAAAGGAAGGCAAAGTATAAGTCCCCGGTTTTGTCAATTCTCCTACCATGGATACTTTAATGGATCGAATATTCCCTAACCGAACTTGTAAAAACGTGTTAGGATTTGCTCCATTGAGACCGGAATAAATTCTCCCTAGACTATTCTTTATCCTGACTGTTGCTGCCTCAATTGAAGCCCCGCCAACCTGAACGGGCCCAACATTAGGAACGAATATTCTCCCTTCAGGAGAAACTGTCAAATCATAGGACTGCTGACTTGCTCCATAGACATCAATTAATAATTGATCTCCAGACCCAACTATGTATGAAAGTGGAGTTGGTAGATTTAAACTGGGGCTAAAATTTAGTTGCCTATTGTGAAACAACTTAAATCCGAATATCTTTTTTTGAGTTGGAGTAAGGTCATAATATGGATCTGATTTTCTCAATGAATCAAAAAGATCTGTTTCTTGGTCCATCAAATTCCTTCCTCCCTCCATTTTTCCAGAAGTACTGTTAGTTTGACCTGACATCCTCAAGTCATTGATTCTTTGACCTAATTTATTAGCTTCTAATGCAGGCATACCCCTCTCTCTCGCCAAGGCTACCAATTGGTTAGTAGTCAATCCATTTGCTTCAGCCCTTTTAATAAGTTGCTCTATCTGAGCGTCTGATAAATTATCTACTTTAAGATTTTGAATATCTGACAGGCTTTGAGCCTGTAAAAGGATACTCAACATCATAGAAAAGATGAAAAGACAACAAACCTTCCAGTTTTCGATTAGCTTAGAAATCAGTATGTTTTTCAAGTTGAAGAATTTAGGAAAGAATAAATATGCAAATTTTTCTAAGATTGGCACAGCTTCGCCCTTTCAGTCACAATTTGTGCCTAGCTATTATTTTACTTTTTTGTTAATCTCTCGGAGCTAAACCCCTATTTTATTATCAAACAAAACCAATCCATAGCCTTCATGACGCTCATTTTTAAGCGTAAAAACTACTTTTCGGTCAATCATTTTTTCAATTCTTTTCTTTAGACCCTGGATGTAATCCTGATTCAAATTATCTCCTGTAATCAACACATCAATTTTTCCTGAATCTATTCCTCTGGAAACATCTCCAACAAGCACGACCTGACCAACTTCCCCCATTCTTTCCAGAATCTGTTCCAAAAGCATGTCAAGCCCGAGATATTTTCTGATAATGTCCCTGATATTCGTAAAGAAAGGATGCTTTGTATTTGCGTGGTAGGAAATCTTATTTTTATCAGAGTGCTTCAAAAGGATGCCTGCCTGAGTAAGGTTATTCAATTCCTTACGAATAGCATTCGTAGATTCGCCGAATTCATCAGCCAATCCTCTTAAATGACTTTGATTTCGGTCATTCACAAAAAACTTAACCAGAAGCCTCAGACGAGTCTTAGATGTTATTAAAGATTCAAGCATAAAAAATCATTATCAAAATGAGTAACAAAGGTACTCATTAGAACGAACTGTAAAAATTTAAAACCTTATTTTTCAGGTTAAAAACCCAATAATAAGGCATATAGCTTATCCACCCCTATACAAATTATCAGGACGTTTTTTAGTTATTTTTCGAAATAAACTTCCAGTTAAAGAAGAAAATGCTCCAAAAAGAAAACCTAAAAATCCAGTAAAACCAATTAATATAGGTCCTGATCCTACCCCGAAAATTGAAGCAATTTTCTCAGGAAGTGGACTTCCAGTTTGTATCGAAAGATAAAGACTCAGTCCCAACCAGGATAAACCCATTCCAAGACCTCCACCCCAAAATGCAATAGCATTTCCTGGGTTTAATAAAATAGCTAAAAATGCCAATGCCACCATGACTCCCCAATAAGGGATAAAGGGATTTGCAAAAACTACTATTAAAATTGTTAAAATTAAGAATCCGAAGAATTTCATGGCTTAGGTACAAATGTGGTAATAAATAATGAGGCATCTGAATCGTCAGGTTTTCTCAAATTGAAATTTAAATATTCTCCATTGGCCCATTTTGAAATAAAATTAGCGTAAAACTTACTACCAGGATTCCCTGACTGCCCTCCAGGATAAATTCCAAATGCTTGGATGTCGGGACCTAATTCCACAACCATTCTCCAGCTTGCTCCATGACGGCTTCCTGTTGCATTCAAAATCCCAGAGCCTCCACCAGTATATACATTTTCTACAGAAAACGAGTTGAATTGAGGTACAAGATGTTGAATTTTAGTACGTTTGAAATTTGCCCAAGTATAATCTCCTTCATCTTCCTCCCATTTTTTCATCTCCTCCACCATCAGCTCAAACCCTTTCTTAACATGATCAGAGGCAGTTTCTTCACTGGCTGAATTTCCCCAGTCAAAAATTTGGGAGGCTGGCTCCTCCTTTAATAATTTGACTGTTTGATAATTAGAAGGCCTTACAACAGGAACTCCAAATTCAGCCCATTCTTTCCAAATCTCACTATAAGTTTTAGACCACCATGAAGAAAATAGCGTTGGCCCTTTTTGATTTGGATCTGCATAAAAATCCCAAGACTTCAGCTCTTGCATATATTTTTTCGCGGATTCATCATTAGGTAAATAGGAACCCAATAAATTGATCATCACAGGAAGTGCTTCTGCAGCGTGTAGATAATAATCATCAAATTGCAGAGCCTTCATATCTTCAATTGTGATATTTTCCATTTCCCTTAACCTGTTATTAAGCCTCCTATTTCTATAATGCTCGTAACTATTGTCAAACACATAATATGGGTAAGAAGGGTCTACTGGGTGTTGGTTCGCAGATGAAACAAAACCTCTTTCGGGATTTAATGTACTTGGATTATGTGCATTCGGTATGTATTCTTTCCACTCCATTCGTGGATCCGAGCCGTCCATGAAAAATTTGCCTTGCTCTTTCCACTTTACTGCAAACTTTCCCTGAATCCTCATTGCTATATCTCCCGATTTGGAGGCAAAAACAAAATTCTGTGCGGGGGCAGTATAATTATCTAAGGCAGCATTGTAATCCGCATGATTCTTAGCCTTATTCATCATCAGAAAGGTTTTTTGCTCATTGGAACCTTCATGCACTGTCCATTTCAATGCAAAATTGATATCCTGTCTTTCTGATTTAAAAGTCTTATCATACACTACAGGACCATAATGAGTGTAAACGACCGTATCTATATAACTTTCCTGACCTTTTATTTGAATCTCTTCAATTCGATACTCTGAGTCGCGCCAAGATTCCCCATATTTATAGGATCCCCTAGTTTCATCCTTGAAAGTGATTTTATACCAATCTCTAGCATCCTTGGTGGCATTTGTCACACCCCAAGCTATATTCTCATTAAAGCCGGAGATCACCCCTAAAGCTCCGGGCAAAGTAGCTCCTTTTACTGAATGACCGGGAGTGCTTAATTGCATACTGTACCAAAGTGATGGCAGGTTGAGGCTTAAATGCGGATCATTTGCAAGAATTGGATAGCCGTTCCTAGTTTTTTTGCCTGAAACTGCCCAGTTGTTAGAACCTGTTCCTTCTTCCGGCTGTGGAAGCGGATCAATCACCAATTCATCATTTGGGAAGTTAAGACTATCGGGCTTGGAAACTTGAATAGGTTCAAAATCCCACACTCTATCTGCCTCTATGACTGGATCATTATCTACAGGAAACTCAGGAAAAAGCTTATTCAATAACTCTTTTCCGAGAATCTTTCGCAGGTTTGAATATTCCAAATCACGGTCTCCCACTAACATATCGGACATATATTTTAAGAGAAGAAGGGATTTGTATCCAGACCACTTTTCAGGTCTGTAGTTCAAAATTTTATATTCGACAGGTAATTGCGCGGAAGAAATTTGATCAATGTAAGCATTTACACCTTCAGCGTATGCCTCTACAAGCTTTAAAGTTTCGGGGTCTTTTTCTTTCAAATAGGCTAGTCCTAATTCTGCTCCATAAGCCAAGCCTTTCCTCCTGGTCATTCTATCAAGTTCCAATGCAACAGGGCCAACAATTTCCGAAATTCTCCCAGCTGCCGCCATAGTTTGGAATTCCATCTGCCATAACCTATGCTGAGCTGTCACATATCCCTGAACTCGATACAAGTCCTCTTCATTTTGAGCAAAAATATGGGGAATCAGATTCTCATCATATGTGACTGAAACTGTTCCCTGCAGGCCAGGAATAGCTATTTCATCCTCGGCTATTTCATCCTCACTGTACATGTTTTGCCAAAATCCGTGGTTAGGATCCATCAAGGGGCCCATTGGGGGTGCAGGACCAATTGGAACAGAAGCAAAATAGCCTAAAGCAAGAGTAATTAGAAGAACAAAAATAAAACTGAAGTATTTCATTCGGGCTTTTCTTGATGATGAGCGAATTTAAATTAAACTTTGAATTTTTCTTCAAAAGCTTAGGTAATTACCCATAAAAAAAGGTCCTGAAATAAATTCCAGAACCTTTTCATTTGAACTAATTGATTTATTGAATAATTATCGGGAGTTGTAGCTTTTCCCATCTTATTACTAAACCAGGATTTTCAATATCAATAGACAGCCTTTCCTGTAGACTTTCTCCCCAAACTGGAGTAACCTCCACCCGAAGCACATCATTTTTTTCATCGTACTGGAAATGCCCATGTTCAAGATCCCATTCGGAATTAAAAATCACAGTCCATTTTCCTGATTCTTTAGGAATAGTAAAAAGAGAATATTTCCCAGCAGGTAAGCTTTTGCCTTCTACAGTCATATCTTGACTCAATTCAACATAAGTAGCCTCATTGGCACCAGTTCTCCATACAACATTGTAAGGAACCAAATCTCCCCAAATCTCCCTTCCTTTTACAGCAGGAGAGCCATAATAAACCTTAAATGCTTTCCCTGCTATTTCTCCATCTTTTACTTCCAATGGACTTGGTCTGGAGGATTCCTCAGACGATTCTTCTACACTGGAACCAAGATCAGAAGAATTTGAATCACTCTCTGTTTTGGATGAACAAGAAATTAGGATGCCTGCAAACATGGCAATTACCCATAACCTTTTGAAAGTTGTCATATAGTGGAAATTTTATTTCGAAATAAATGCATAATAACGAACCTGCAAAATCCCTGCCCGTACTATTCTGATAATTTCTTTTCCAAGAAAATACTTATTCTTCAGTAGCTTCGTTTTTAGGCTTCTCTTTTGCTTCTTTACGCAACGATAGGCTTGAAAGGTTTAAAGCAAAACAAAAAATCAATACTACAAGCTACAATCACCTGAGCATCAGCGAATGAAATTTATTACCTGGCTTACATTTATTTTGACCCTCCTGGTTTTTGGCAGTGTTTATATTTCGCCTGAAAACTTTCCTTACGTTGGGTTGCTTCCTTTTTTCATCCCTGTTGCTTGGCTTTTTAATCTTTTTTTATTCATAATTCTTGCGCTTTCATGGAGAAAATTATCATTTGTTCCTCTTAGCGCCTTATTAATTGGATATAGGTTTGCTGAAATTACTTTCCAGTTAAATGACCAAAATAAAGAGTCTGAAGGCCTTCATGTACTCACCTACAATGCTCACCTTTTTGATTACAAAAGACGAAGCGGAGGAGAGTTTGACCCGAATGTTTTTGCTTGGCTTCAGGATCATCCCGCAGAGGTCAAAGTTTTTCAGGAGTTTTATCAGGATTACACTACTCCCTCAAGAAATGCTGTTCAGCTATTGGGAAAAGATTCGGGGATGGAAATATCTTATCAGATTATAGAAGGAAACCCGCAAAAAAGATCCTACGGTTTAGCTATTTTTTCCAAATACCCAATCATTAATGAGGGAAAAGTATTCGATAATAACAGAACTAATGGAGCCATATTTGCCGATATCTTGTATAATTCGGACACCCTAAGAATTTATAATTGTCATCTGGAATCGATGAAAATAAATTCTGAAGCATTGGATAACATAGATGGTGTAAGAGAGAATTACCGTCAAACTTTGGGTAAACTTAATAGAGGAAGTTTGGCCAGAAATAAGCAGTTAAATGTTTTGGAAGAACATATTCTGAATAGCCCTCACCCAGTCATTTTGATGGGGGATTTCAATGAAGTTCCTTATTCAAACACTTATTTTAGGCTAAATAAAATATTAACCAATGCCTTTGAAAGTGCCGGCAGGGGGTTTGGTTTTACCTACAATAAGGTATTATTCTTCTTGAGAATTGATCACATTTTTAGCTCCAAAGAACTCAAGGCTGTAGATTTTGATACTCATAGAGAGGTAGATTATTCAGATCATTATCCTGTCTCTGCAACCTTTATTTTGGAAAAGGAAATCTCAGATTAATCCTGTCCATTCTTCTTTTCCCAGACCTTTTTCATAGGAAGAAGGATCACGGGTAGCAAAAAAAGGTCCGCTAACAAAGCAAAGACCAAGGCAGAAGAAATCAATAATCCCGTGTAATGAGTCACACCAAACCTGCTAAAAATCAAGACTGCAAAACCGGAAACCAAGATAAGAGTAGTAAGAACTATAGCCTTTCCTGTTTCCAAAAAAGTCCTTTTGAGTGCATATAATAGATTTTTGCCAAGACTCAATTCCATTTTCAACCGGGTCATAAAGTGTATACTATCGTCAACAGCAATACCAAATGCCACTGTAAATAGGATAGCCGTTGTTAGTTTAAATTCTACTCCCAAAAAATACATCAGTCCTAACATCCAAAGCAACGGGATAATATTTGGAATCAGTAGAATGAAAGAAATACGCCAAGACTTGAATAAAAATCCTGCTATTATACCAACCAACAAGAAAGCAACTCCAAGTCCTCTTGCCATTTGAATGGTAACCGACTCATGTCCTTTATCAATTAAATAGGAAGTCCCTGTCCATCTTACTTGAATAACATCCTCGTTTATCTCCTCTTCAATATATTCCCTCACTTTCTCTCTTATTTGGCTCATTTGCAAACTGCCCAAATCTGGAATTCTAGCTGAAATCCTACCTTCCATCAGATCCTCGGAAAGAACCAAAGACCCTTGATTTTTCGAAACTCGGCCTAAAAACCTTTCCATTCTTCTAAATTGCCCTGGACTGGGAAACATAAAGGCAGCATGATCACCTTGATTTTGTGCTTGATTTAGCGTTTTCACCAAGGTTAAAGGAGATAATACACTGATCTCTCCAAACTCCTTTTTCAATTTCATTTCTAGCTTATCTATTTCTTTCAAAGCCTCATAATCGAGAAGATTTTTAGATCCATTACTTGATTTCAAATAGATTTCTAAAGGATTGGACCCTCCAAATTGCTCATTAAAAAAATTAAAGTCATTTTGGATAGGATGGTCTGAAGGTAGATTATCGAGAAGATATCCATTGATATCTATTTTACTGCCTAGATAAACAGATAACATGCTGATGAAAAAAAAGAGAACTAAAATCTCTTTGCTTTTTATAAATATTTGCCTGAGAGCCGCGTGATAAAAATCAGGAGCTATTTTTTCAGAATCACTACTTACGCTCAACTTTTTCCAGCGATATAATAGAAATGGAGTAATTAAACTCACTGAAAAAAACATCATCAGAATCCCTAAACCAGTGGTCAACCCAAAGTCCTTCAACGCTGGAATACTTGTGAAATAAAGAGAAAAGAACCCTAAAGAGGTGGTCAAAATTGTCAATGTCACAGGAACCCATAACTCTTTAAAAACCTTTGAAATGGCTTCATCTTTTGACTGGGCTACTTTTAAAGCTTTGATAAGATGTGTGAAAAAATGGATTAAAGCACTCAGTCCTACGATTAGAAAAATTGTGGGCTGCATTACAGACATCAATGCCAATTTTTTCCCGATCAATAGAATAAATGCAAAAGCCCAAAGTACTCCAACCAACAATACTAAAATCGGTATCACCACTCCCCACCAGCTCCGAAAAATCAATACTAAAATAAGTAGCATCAAAATGAGAGAAGCCCCGAAAAACAAACCAAATTCATTTTGCATCAAATCCACAAAATCACCTTGTGTCTGTATTTTGCCTGCCACTGCCTTGGGGGCTAGGCCTTGAGACTTCCATAATTCTTGAATCTCTCCATAAAGAAGGTCTCCATCCTCTTTGGAAAGATTATCCTCATTTTTAATCAAAACCAAGAGACTTTCCCCATCCTTGGCAATAAGGTTGCCTTGATATTTCTTCTCGTCCCCTTGAAAGTTTACTTCATCTTTCTCCAAATCCCAAGACAAGGCAGCACGTTCTCTTACACCAAATGGACTAATGATAGGTTCCTTAACTGTTAATATCGAAAAGACCGAATCCACTTTTTCCAAACTTGTAACGGATTCCTGAAACTGATCTAGCTCCGATAAAAAAGAAGCATCAAACAACCGCCCTTGTGAATTTTCAAAAGCTAGTAGCAGATAATCATTATCGCTGCCAAAAATCTCCTCATACTCCCTGTAAAAGGCTAAATTCTCATCATCTTGAGGGAAAAACTGTTCGAAATCATAATCAAAAACCGGCTTTGGCTGAAGAAAACCCAAGATCAGACAAAAAATCACTGCAATGGAAAATGAAAAATTAGCACCTGATTTAGTAAACATCCAATAGCAGTTTAAATATATCTCCGACTCCAAATGTCACACAATTATAATCAGTTTGTGTCTTCTTTGTTTGATAGCAATTCCGATATTTGTCTGAAGCTATTATCTTGTTGACTAGAAAAAAACCAAAACAACCATGGAGCAATATCATGACCTGATGAGGAAAATATTAAAAGAGGGGGTGAAAAAATCTGACAGAACAGGTACTGGAACGATCAGTATTTTTGGACATCAGATGAGATTTGATTTGTCAGAGGGATTTCCGGTTGTGACTACCAAAAAACTTCATTTAAGGAGTATCATAATAGAACTTCTCTGGTTTTTGAACGGTGATAGCAATATCAAATGGCTGAAGGAAAATGGTGTTTCCATTTGGGATGAATGGGCAGATGAAAATGGAGACCTTGGACCTGTATATGGATATCAATGGAGACACTGGCCTGATGGTAAAGGTGGCGAGATTGACCAGATTAAGAACTTGATCCATCAAATTAAAACCAAACCTGATAGCAGGCGCCACATCGTTAGCGCTTGGAATGTCGCCGATGTAGATCACATGGCTCTTCCTCCTTGCCATACGATTTTTCAGTTTTATGTAGCAGACGGAAAATTATCCTGTCAACTGTACCAAAGAAGTGCGGATGTATTTTTGGGTGTTCCTTTTAATATTGCGTCCTATGCCCTATTTACAATGATGGTGGCTCAGGTTTGTGATCTCCAGCCAGGTGAATTTGTACACACTTTTGGGGATGCTCACTTGTATTTAAATCATTTAGAACAAACAGAATTGCAGCTAAGTAGAGAGTGTAGACCTTTGCCTACTATGAAAATTAATCCGGCAGTAAAAGATATTTTCAGTTTCAAATACGAGGATTTTGAATTGGTCAATTATGATCCCCACCCACATATCAAAGCCCCAGTTGCTGTATAAAAAATTAGCCCCGAATTTCAGAAAATCCGGGGCTATTTTATTATTGACCTAATTCATATTTTAAGGTTCTTCCTTTCTCGACTGCTGGAAGACCTTCAGTCATCCATAGCGGAGCCGGAGCACCTTTCAAATAATGATCAAAGAATTGACTGAGTCTAATTGACAAGTCCTTTCTATTTTTTCGCTGACGCAAGTTATGATCTTCACCATTGTATTGAAGCAACCAAGCTGGCTTGTTCAAACGCTTCAGAGCCATAAACATCTCAATACCTTGATACCACGGAACTGCTCCGTCTTCATCATTATGCATGATCAATACTGGGGTATTTACTCTATCCATGAAAAACAAAGGTGAGTTTTCTATGTAATAAAGAGGCTTCTCCCAAAGAGTTCCACCTATTCTAGATTGGGTTTGCTCGTATTGGAACATACGGCTCATTCCTGTACCCCATCTGATTCCTCCATAAGCAGAAGTCATATTTACCACAGGAGCTCCAGCTCCAGCTGCTTTAAACATATTGGTTTGTGTGATCAAATACGCCACTTGATATCCACCCCAACTTTGCCCCTGAATTGCCATATTATCGGCATCCACATAGCCTTTGGCTACGATAGATTGAACACCCGGGATGATACAGTTGTAGGCACTTGGTCCTGGTAATCCCAAATCATATTTAATATCCGGCACGAATACCAAATAATCATTGCTGACAAAAAACGGAATATTAATCGTAGAAGCCGAAGGTGCAGGGCTTCTGTAATTATGCAATCCGTCACTATTCCTCTCATAGAAGTAAACCATCATAGGATACTTCTTACTGGGATCAAAATATTCTGGTTTGAAAAGAAGTCCTTGAAGTGGAGTTCCGTCATTAGCCAAATAACTTACCAATTCCACAGAACCCCATTTAACATTTGCCTGCTGCGGATTAAGATTAGAAGCTTTTCTTAGATTTTTGAACTTCAAATCACCTAAGTACAAATCCGGAGATTCTTTATAGGTACTTCTCTGAACCAGAATTTCATCTGAATCTTCAGCTTTCGTCAATCCATAATATCTATGAGCCGTCATCAGAATTGATTTTGGAGCAGAGCCATTCATTGAACCTTCAGCTATGCCACTTTCTTTTGACATTTCATTGAAGGCTGTCAAGTAAAGTTTTTCTTTTGGATCAATGCTTTTCTCTTCCCTATCCAGAGTAATTCTTCTGTACTCGATTTTATTTTTTCTTCCTTCTCCGGCTGTGACATTAACAGCAGCATTTGGATTTCTAGGATCAATTTTCCAGATATCATATCTATCATTGATCAAAATTGCTTCGTCTCCAGCCAACCAACCTGCTACTCCATAGGAACCAGGAAGCGAGGGAGAATCATGCAATTCTTCATAAAAGACAACGTTTTCAATTCCAGAAGTTAGGTTAATTTTCTTTCGGGCAACAATATCGTAGGCGACCCAGGCACTATCGGTACTTGCATACCAGGTTACATAATTTCCTTCAGGTGAAACGCTTGGGTATCCCGGCGCATTTTTTTCGATCAAAGTTCTTTCGCCGCTTTCAAAGTCTACCAAGTATAAATCTCTTCCAATCTGAATATCCCAGCTATAAGCTCTTCTATATGGAGCATCTGTCCAAGCTATTCCAAAATCTCTTTCTATTTTGTTTTCGAGAATGACATTGTTGACTTCCCTGTCCTCCAACTGTGCAATGCTTCTATCAATTAGGTCCATTGCAGCTGTGTAAGACCGCTTTTCCTCTCTGGACTTATTTCTCAATTGCATTGGCTGAATTTCAGCATCTTGCCAGCCCCAGATATCCAAACTTACTCTCTCATCGTCCAAAATAGTAGTATCGGATTCGTAAGCATAATCCACATAGTCTTCAGAAACACCGAAAAACAACCTGTTTTCATTTTCAGAAAAACGAATAGAGCCATCATTACTGATTCTTCCATTTTCCAATATGCCCTGACTATTTCTTGTAGCAATCTCCTCTACCTTGGGATTAGAGGTGGTTGTGAGGAACAGGTTATAATATGGCTTTTTAGATTTGGCTGAATCATTTGTACTCAAAAATGCCAGATATCTGGATTTTGGAGAAAAAGTCACTCGCTCGTAAGCTGTATTCCCTTCATGTAAGACTGTAGATTGTCCGGAACTTAGGTTGAGTAAATGAATTGCAGCATTATCCAACGTATCCTCTTCAGCTAATACATAATGAAGGAAATCACCATTTCTGGAGAACCCATAAGATTTAACTCTGGCAAATTCATAGGATTTGGATCCATCTAGGGATCTTACCAGCAATTTAGTACCATCTGTTTTTTTAGGCTTTTCTGCTTTTGCGGTGGAATCAGCAGGATCTTTTTTCGCTGGCTTTTCCTTTTCAAACTGAATAGCAATCCAACTTCCTCCTTTTTCAGGAATAGCAAAAGACTTAACTTCTGCCATTTTTTCCAGTTTGCCAGTTTTCATTTCATAGATGAACAAACTATCCTTAGGCATGTCGTCTTTTTTAGTCTTTTTCAACTTCAAAAAGCGAATAGAGTCTTCTTGTGGAACAATCTTTCCGACCGCGTAAGTATCGTCAGGTGTAAAGTTCCAACCCTGAGCTCTAGGGATCACAAACTTTTTACTGACATCTTTAAAAGGTAAAATCTCTAATCTTCCATCTCCATCCTGTGGAGAAATTATATACCCTACCCAAATTCCATTTTTTGTAATTCGATCTGATGATAGGTTCTCCCAGCCATCATAATCATCATGTGTAAGGGAACGCTTTTGCTGTGCCTGTAAACCTGAAATGGTCAACATCACAGAAAGCATCAGTATTCCGCTTATTCTTCTCAGCATAATTGATTGGTTTAGAATGTATTATTTCAATGTAAATTCCTGTACAAATAACCCTCCTCTTGTAGAAGAGAGCTTAATTTTTCCTTTTACCTCTTCGGCACTATTTACTTTTACTTTGAAGCTGACCGTTTTCTTCTCACCTTTTCCGGTGTAGCCAGCATAAATAGTTTTGTCATACAAGTCAGGACTGGTTATTTGAACTTTCGCGTTCTCGTATCCTTCCGTCAATGCTTTTGCAAATTCCAGGGATACTCTGTCTTCCTGAACAATCTTTACTAGCTTGGCTTGCTCCAGTGCTACAGGAAGCCCCCCAACATTTTCCCAAGTGAGGAAAATCTCATATTCTCCATCTTTGATTTTTTTAATTACTGGCTTTTCTATTTTGATCTCAGGAAGCCTTTTTGCCATAGCTAGATTAAATAAAGCCTGTTTCTTGGCCCAATTTTCCAATTGCCAAGGCGGACCGTTTTGTCCAAAAAATTTCGGATGAAATCCTCCAATTTCTACTTCGCCTAACTCAGGGTGATCAAACGGTGTCCAAGACTTAAAGCCTTTTCCTCCATTTTCTTCTTCATCCCAAACCAAAGCATCGTAATCATCATAAATGCCATCATTATTATAATCCTTCATGGCTCCGTTGTTCCACAACTCATCACCATACCAAATACTCCCAAAATAGAAGTAGCCAAAATCAGGCCCATGCCCAAATAGTGGAGAAGGCTTTAGGGGATCACCTGTCATTCTATTGACTTTATATCGAGTAGAATAGGTTTCATATACATCCCCAGCCCATGGATAAGCTGTGTAAGAAAGTCCCAACTCATCCATCTCTTTGTATATAGCCAAATCTTCTGGATACATTCGCTCTTCGCTTTTAGAAGTTGATGGCGGTCTTAAATGCATGGGAACTCTGGTATCCATTGAATTGACCACAGAAATATTGGCATGACTTAACATCCAAAGGACAGTAGACCGAGTTTCTGGCTCACTCAAAGGGTACTCACCAGCACCATATTGTGTATAACCTCTTCCCGTCAAGTCACCGCCTATATCAGGTCTCCAGTTTTCAGGGTAATTTCTATGAAGGTCTAGACCACCTACGCCGTCTTCATTATAATCTCCATCCCCATCATTATCGATCCCTTCTGTGTAAAGGAGATAATCACCTTTACCAGGGAAAACTCTTTTCATCAATTTCCCAGATGGATGATCTGGATCTACGATATAATTGGCCTTTTTCTTTTCTTCCTCGGTGACTGCCTTTTTTCTCATTTGATAGATTACTCCATCGCCGTCCAAATCCTCCTCAGGGTCTTCATCTATTAGTCCATCTCTATCATTGTCGTGGGGTTTTACCGTACTTCTATTTCTTTGCTCGGTATATAAATAAAGATTGGAGCCATCCGGATTGTTTTGAGGCCTTAAGTAGATGGCCTTGGTGTCAATCAGATGGGTAATCTCTTTGTCCTTGCCATAATTCTCCAGCAGATGTTGAGTCAACCAAAGTACTGACTCACTGGCAGTGATCTCGCCTGAATGTCTTCCTCCTTCGAAATATGCTGCTGGTTTTTCGGTGTCTTTTCCAGTCTTTTTATTGGTAAGCGTCATCTGATAGATCGGTCTTCCTTCAAATGACTCTCCTATTATATATAGGTCAACAATTTCAGGATAGAGTTCTGCCCATTTCTCATACCAATGATACATAACATTGACCGTATGATACTTGTCGAAAGTCAGCTTTTCTCCCGGCACATATTCGACTTCAGGAAATTTATGTTTTTTAAAAAAAGAGGGGCCATGACGCTCGCCCGATACTGTATGAAATTTGGCACTGGTATCACTTTCAGTAAAGACTTTGGCTTTTTGAAAAGTATCAATTTGGCCGTAACTCATCACAGAAAGTAACATCAAACTTGATAAGCTTGCTATTTTCTTCATGATTCGGTGGTTTTTAGAATGGCTAAAAGTAAAAAAGGTGATACATCTCTGTATCACCGTTTACAAAAAAAAGCCGGAATTTTCCGGCTTCTATTTTCTAATTGTCAATTCGAATGTTTCTGGAGTATAATTCACAAACCCAGGAACAGGCTTGCATTTTGGGAGCTGCCTTACTAAATAATCAATTCTTTCTCGCAGGCCTTTATCAGTATCAGTCAATAATTCATAGCCTGAAAGTTTTCCTTTAGAATCCACCATCAATAAGACTTTCACTTCCTCCACGTCTCTTGACTTTTTTGTTCTAAAAAGAAAAGGTGAATAGGAATCAATCATGTCTAGCGTATATTCTGGCCAAGCCCAGTGGGAATCTAAATTTGAAGCCATGCTTTCTTCTGTGTTAGTCAAGGGCTTTAATTCCAAATCCTTAGAAATTGTAATCTCCTCAGCCTTCACAGATTTATTTGGAACAGACTTTAGGCTCAATCTATTATATCTAACAATTGAACTTTCAAGTTTATCATCATTTGATTCGTCCCCATTCATTTGCGCGGCAGCAGAAACAGAAAGCTGAACAGCTAGAAAAATCATAACCGTCGCAATAGGGCCAAGAGTCTTTATTTTGAATGAATTCATCATATTCAAAGTATTTGTAACAAAAATACACTTTAAATTTTATCAAATGCAAAAAATTGTATTTTAAATTTTAAAAAAAACAATAAAAAAGTCTTGCCAGCAGCAAGACCCTTTTCAGAATATAAACCCAAATATAACTTTAGAGATTAAAAGTTTTTCTTTTTCAACTGAATGTTTGGAGTTTTCTCCATTTTTCAAATTTAAAATTTTGCCTTTATTCTAAAAACAAAATAAACTGAAAGACATTCATTTCGATTCCAAAGTAAATGCATTTTGAATATAATTACAAATTGAAAAAATAATTTTGCAATATTTTGAACAATCTTTAATTTACATGCGATTTCATTAACAATCATCTAAATCCAATCAAAAAAAATGGATAAAATTTTAGATATCGATAACATAGACCTCAAGATTATCTCCTTGCTGAACGAAGATGCCAAAACACCTTATACCGAAATTGCCAAAAAGGTATTTGTGTCTTCGGGGACTGTCCACGTGAGAATGAAGAAATTGGAAGATATGGGCATTGTTAAAAGTGCAACTCTGAATATCGATTTCTCAAAACTTGGTTACGACATCTCAGCATTTTTAGGTATTTATTTGGAAAAAAGCTCTCTATACGATACAGTTATTGAAAAATTAAAGGCAATCTCTGAAGTAGTAAGTGCTTACTACACGACAGGTAATTATTCAATTTTTGCAAAAATCATCTGCAGAGACACCAATCACCTTAGACTCGTATTGGATAAAATTCAAAAGGTAGAGGGCATTGATAGAACAGAGACTTTAATTGTTTTGGAAGAAAGTATAAACAGACCAATTCAATTTTTTGATAAAGAAAAAGGATAAAAACATCTATTTAGATCAAATCTAAATAAATGAAAAACGATATTATCGCAAAAAGCCTGGCATTGTCAGGCTTTTTTTATTTCCGAGAAAATATTCCCAAATTTGAACCTGAAGGGCATTTTTAATCGAAGAATTGTATCTCCAATAGATTTTTCGAATGTGATTGAACATAATATTTTGATTATATGTTGTACCTTCGCAGTCAAAATGTAATTAGTCTAAATAACTCACCAATAATGAGCAAAGACAACGAAATTTTAGAAGAATTCACCTCAAAAGAATACGAACATGGTTGGTCAGTCAATTATGAGGCTGATGAGGCTCCCGTAGGCTTAAATGAGGAAATCATAAAGTGGATCTCTGCAAAGAAAGAAGAGCCTTCTTGGCTATTGGAGTGGAGACTCAAAGCTTTTAGAACTTGGCAGGAAATGGCTGAGCCCGATTGGGCCAACGTGACTTATCCAAAAATTGATTTTGATAAGTTGAGATATTACTCTGCACCTAAGCAATCTAATAAGCCAAAAAACTTAAACGAGGTTGATCCGGAGTTATTAGCGATCTACGAGAGACTCGGTATTTCTTTAAATGAGCAAAAAAGACTTCAAGGTATTGCTGTAGATGCAGTCCTTGATTCAGTTTCTGTTGCTACTACCTTTAAAGGTACACTTAGCAAACTCGGAATCATTTTCTGCTCCTTCAGTGAAGCGGTGAAAGAGCACCCTGAATTAGTTAAAAAATATTTGGGGTCAGTGGTCCCAATGACAGATAATTATTATGCAGCTCTTAACTCGGCTGTCTTCTCTGATGGATCATTCTGCTACATTCCAAAAGGTGTAAGATGTCCTATGGAGCTTTCCACCTACTTCCGAATCAATGCCGCAAACACAGGTCAATTCGAAAGAACCTTGATCGTTGCGGAAGAAGAGTCATATGTGTCTTATTTGGAAGGCTGTACAGCACCTCAAAGAGATGAAAATCAACTTCATGCGGCTGTAGTGGAAATTTACGCAGCAGCTCATGCAGAGGTGAAGTACTCTACCGTTCAAAACTGGTTCCCAGGAGACAAAAACGGTAAAGGAGGTATTTACAACTTTGTTACGAAGAGAGGAATCTGCGCTGGTGATCATTCCAAGATTTCTTGGACTCAGGTGGAAACAGGTTCTGCTGTTACATGGAAATATCCTTCTTGTATATTAAAAGGTGATTATTCTATAGGTGAATTCTATTCAGTAGCCGTAACCAACAATTACCAACAAGCTGATACCGGGACCAAAATGATTCACATTGGTAAAAACACCAAATCAAGAATCGTATCCAAAGGTATCTCAGCTGGTAAATCCCAAAACTCCTACAGAGGTCAGGTTCAGGTGATGAAGAGAGCAGATAATGCCAGAAACTTCTCCCAGTGCGACTCCTTATTAATGGGGGATCGATGTGGAGCTCACACTTTCCCATATATCGATATCAATAATTCAAGCGCCAAAGTAGAGCATGAAGCGACTACATCGAAAATTGGTGAAGATCAGATTTTCTATTGCAACCAGAGAGGTATAGCAACGGAAGATGCTGTTGCTTTGATTGTCAATGGGTATGCAAAAGAAGTTCTGAACCAACTTCCAATGGAATTTGCAGTGGAAGCGCAAAAACTATTAGCCTTAACCCTAGAAGGATCTGTAGGTTAAGCGCCTGAGTTAAAATTTGAAATTGAAAATCTAGAACCATGTTATCAATAAAAAACCTACACGCATCAATTGAGGGCACTTCTATCTTGAGAGGCATCAATTTGGAAGTAAAAGCAGGTGAAGTGCACGCTATCATGGGACCTAATGGGTCCGGAAAATCTACTCTTGCCTCAGTTTTGGCTGGCAGAGAAGAATATGAAGTAACTGAAGGAGAAGTAACTTTCAAAGGCAAAGACCTTTTGGATCTTGCACCAGAAGACAGAGCTAGAGAGGGCGTATTCCTTGCATTTCAATATCCTGTAGAAATTCCTGGTGTATCTTCCACCAACTTCCTCAGAACTGCCGTGAATCAGGTAAGAGAATATAGAGGTTTGGAGCCTTTGGATGCGGTGAAGTTTCTTTCTTTGATGAAGGAGAAAATGAAATTGGTTGAGATTGACCAAAAGCTTTTGAGCAGAGCTTTGAACGAAGGTTTTTCTGGAGGGGAGAAAAAGAGAAATGAAATCTTCCAGATGGCAATGTTGGAGCCAACATTATCTATTTTGGACGAAACTGACTCCGGATTAGATATTGACGCACTTAAAGTTGTATCCAACGGAGTTAATCAATTGAAATCAGCAGATAATGCTACCATAGTGGTGACTCACTATCAGCGACTTTTAGATTACATCGTACCAGATTATGTACATGTGTTATATAAAGGAAGAATAGTGAAATCAGGAACCAAGGAATTGGCCTTGGAACTGGAAGAAAAAGGTTACGACTGGATCAAAGAAGAAATTGATTCGGCAGCCACTGTCTGATTTATAAAAAAACTACCATGAGTACCTTGACAAAACAAGATACCTTCTCTCCTTTATTGGAAGCAGCAACTGACAATTTTATTGAGCAGAGAACTCTGGGTAAAGAGAGTTTTCTTTCTCAAGGTCTGCCAGCGGTAAAGGAAGAGGAATATAAATTCACTCAGATATCCAGAAAACTGGAAAAAGAAATTTCAGACTTTCAATCTGCAAAACCAATTGAGTTGACCAAAGAACTTGTCGACCAATCTATTTATGAAGGTTTTGAGGGAAATGTCCTTGTATTCAACAATGGATCCTTTATTCCAGAACTTTCTGACTTGCCTGAGGGTATAGAGATTTCTTCTATTACAAAAAAAGAAGACTTGAATCTAGGAAGCATTGCCAAGCCTGAAAAGGATGCTTTTGCTGCTTTAAATTTAGCTTCATTTCAAGACGGTGCATTTATATCTGTTCCAAAGAAAACTCAAATAACTGCACCAATTCTCTTACTTTCCTTTTTCAAAGCAAATTCTGGACAGGTTGTACAACCTAGAATATGGATTGAATCCGGTGATTTTGCTGAAATAACTTTCATCGAGCAGTCTGTCCTTCTAGGAGAAAAAACTGTCTTTGCCAATAAAGTGGTAGAGATCAAGGGAGGCTTGAACACTAAGATCAATTACTACAGACTTCAGAATGAAGGCAAGCAATTTATCGAAGTAAGCAATATTGAAACTGATATTCATCAAGACTCTCAGTTTTCAGCAGTTACCATATCACTTTCAGGAAATATGGTTAGAAATAACCTCAACCTGAATATTCTAGGAAGTAATTCCGTTGGGAACATGTACGGCATTTACCTATTGAACGGTAAAGCACACGTGGATAATCACACGAACGTAGATCACACTGTGCCTCATGCAGAATCTAATGAATTGTACAAAGGGATCTTGGCTGACCATTCAAGAGGGGTTTTCAATGGGAAAATCTTTGTAAGACAAGATGCCCAGAAGACCAATGCTTTTCAGCAGAACAATAACATCTTGCTTTCTGAAGATGCGGTAATCAATACCAAGCCACAATTAGAAATTTGGGCAGATGATGTGAAATGTTCTCATGGATGTACGACAGGCCAGTTGGATGAAGAGGCTTTGTTCTATTTGCAGGCGAGAGGAATAGATAAAATGCAGGCAAAAGGTTTGCTTTTGTATGCATTTGCAGGAGAAGTATTAGAACACATAGAAACCGAAAGCTTCCAAGCATACTGTACTAATTTGGTGCAGGAGAGACTTGGAAGTAAATTCTAAAATCCATTCATGAATTTTGATGTGAACCAAATCAGGGGCTTGTTTCCTGTGCTTCACCAAGAAGTACACGGCAAGCCCTTGATTTATTTTGATAATGCAGCTACAACACAAAAACCGAAGCAGGTTCTTGAGGCTTTAACCTCCTACTATGAAAAGGATAATTCAAATATTCATAGAGGTGCTCATGCTTTAGCTGATAGAGCTACTCAGTATTTTGAAAATACCCGCGAGTCTGTCAGAAAATTTATCAATGCCAAAGAGAGTGCTGAAATAATATTTACAAAAGGAACTACCGAATCAATTAACTTGATAGCGCAAACCTTTGGGAGGAAATTTATCGGTAAAGGTGATGAAATCATCATCTCGACCATGGAGCACCATTCCAATATTGTTCCTTGGCAAATGCTCTGCGAAGCAACGGGAGCAGTCCTGAAAATCATCCCCATTCACGAAAATGGAGAGCTAGACTATCAGGAATTCGAGAAACTTCTTACTTCCAAAACAAAACTTCTAAGCGTAGTTCATGCATCTAATGCACTGGGCACGATCAATCCAGTCAAGAAAATGATTGATGCAGCGCATGCTGTTGGAGCCAAAGTATTATTGGACGGAGCGCAATCCACTAGTCATTTGGAAATAGATGTTGTGGACTTGGATTGCGATTTTATGGTGTTTTCTGCTCACAAATTATATGGTCCTACCGGATTGGGAGTGTTGTATGGAAATAGGGAAATCCTTGAAGCCATGCCACCATTTTTGGGTGGTGGAGAAATGATCAAGGAGGTTACCTTCGAAAAAACAACCTACAACGACATCCCTTTCAAATTCGAAGCAGGAACTCCCAATATAGCTGACGTAATTGCATTCGACGCTGCAATAGAGTTTATTGACTCCTTAGGTAAAAAGGCAATTAAGGAGCACGAAGATGAGCTTTTGAGCTATGCCAATGAATTGACAGCTGATATCAAAGGCTTTCAACCGATAGGTACGGCAAAACAAAAAGTATCTGTTCTATCTTTCAATATCAACGGCATGCACCCATTCGATGTAGGTCAAATGCTGGACGCTAGAGGTATCGCTGTGAGAACAGGTCACCATTGTACTCAGCCTTTGATGAAACGATTTGGAATAGAAGGAACTGTTAGGGCTAGCTTTGCTGTTTACAATACCAAATCTGAAATTGAGCAAATGGCAGAAGGAATTGCCAGAATAGCCAAAATCAAAAATAAATGAGCAGCATCAACGAAATTCAAGACGAAATCGTATCAGAATTTGAGATCCTAGGAGATGATAGAGAATCCACCATTTTCTACATAATGGAACTTGGAGGAAACTTGGAAGGTTTTCCCGTTGAGGAGCAAAAAGAAGAAAATATCATTAAAGGTTGTCAATCTAAAGTTTGGTTGATTGCAGATGAAATTGATGGTAAAGTACACTTCAAAGCTGATTCTAATACAGATATTACCAAAGGATTGATTTCTCTTTTAATCCGCGTATTGAATGACAGAACTCCAGAGGAAATTATCCATGCTGATCTCAATTTTATTAACAGAATTGGCATGGGGAGTATTATTGGGAGTCAAAGATCCAATGGATTGGCTTCAATGATTAAGCAGATGAAGTTGTATGCCATTGCCTTCCAAACCAAGCTAAATGCCTAATTATGGAAACTGAAAATAACACAGTGGGACAGGTTACTAATTTGAAGGAAAAAGTGGTTCAGGCCATAAAACTGGTTTATGATCCTGAAATTCCAGTGGATGTTTATGAATTAGGATTGATCTATGAGATTACTGTTTATCCCGTCAATAACGTCTATGTTTTAATGACCTTAACCTCACCGAACTGTCCATCAGCGGAATTTATACCTTCTGAGGTAAAAGATAAAATACAGCAGATTCAAGGAATAAATAATGTGGAAGTAGAAGTAACATTTGATCCTCCCTACTCCCAGGATATGATGTCTGAAGCTGCAAAACTTGAATTAGGATTTCTATAAAGAACTTTAAATAATAAGATAATATGTACCCTGAAGAATTAATTGCTCCTATGAGAGCTGAACTCTCAGATGTGGGATTTGAAGAGTTTAGAACAGCAGAACAAGTTGCTACCCACCTAGGACCAGACCATAAAGGGACCACTTTCGTAGTGGTGAACTCTGTCTGTGGCTGTGCTGCAGGTGCTGCAAGACCAGGTGTAAGATATGCATTGGAGAATGCTTCGAAAAAACCGACTACACTTGCAACAGTATTTGCCGGAAACGATCGTGAAGCTGTGGATAAGATTAGAGAAATCGTATTACCTTATCCTCCATCCTCTCCTGCTATGGCTTTATTCAAAGATGGAGAGCTTGTTCATTTCATAGAGCGTCATCACATTGAAGGAAGAAATGCTAAAATGATCGGTGACCACTTAGTAGAGGTTTTTGAACATTTTTGTGATTAAAAAAAGCCCTTCGGGGCTTTTTTCATGAAAATTTTGTAAGAGCAATCTTTTTCGAAAAGAAATTTTAAGGATTTATTGAATTTCCAATATCCAATTTAAAATTCCCTTGCTTTTCAAACGGTAAAAAGAGCATTTTTGCAAAATTATATTACCCATCGCATAATAAAACCTTAAAAAATATGGGATTTTAGTAACTTAAGGCCATCTTTTACGGTTTTTATAAAAACGCAATCCAAAAACAAGTTATATGTCTGATTCCGCCAAGTTGTCCTACAACGGACAAGATTTTGAGTTTCCGATTATAGTCGGAACCGAACAAGAACCTGCAATCGATATTGCAAAACTAAGAGGAGCTACTGGTCTAATCACCTTAGATCCAGGTTATAAAAATACCGGATCGACCACTAGTGCAATCACATTTTTAGATGGAGAAGAAGGAATTCTTCGTTACAGAGGATACAGAATTGAAGATTTGGCAGAGAAGTCAACTTTCTTGGAGGTAGCTTACCTTCTTATCTACGGTGAACTTCCTACCCAGGCTGAATTTGAAAACTTCTCCAAAGAAATCACTCATCACACTTTGGTTCACGAAGACATCAAGAAGATTCTAGATGGCTTCCCTTCCAACGCGCACCCAATGGGCGTGCTATCTTCTTTGATTTGTTCTCTATCTGCTTTCTACCCTGATTCATTAAATCCAAATAGAAGCAAAGAAGAGGTGAACATGAGCATCATCCGTCTTATTGCCAAAATGCCAACTTTTGCTGCATGGGCTTATAAGAACGAAATGGGACATCCTGTGAATTATCCGGATAATACTCTGGATTATTGCTCCAATTTCCTAAAAATGATGTTTGCCCTTCCGGCAGAAAAGTATGATGTAGATCCTGTTGTATCTAAAGCTTTAGATAAATTGTTGATCCTTCATGCCGATCACGAACAAAACTGTTCTACTTCTACAGTGAGAATTGTTGGTTCTTCACAAGCAAGTATCTATGCTTCTATTTCTGCAGGTATCAATGCGCTATGGGGACCACTTCATGGAGGAGCAAACCAATCAGTGATCGAAATGCTAGAAGCTATCAAAGCTGATGGTGGAGATGCTAAGAAATACCTAGACAAAGCAAAAGACAAGAATGATCCTTTCAGATTGATGGGCTTTGGACACAGAGTGTATAAAAACTTTGATCCAAGAGCGAAAATCATCAAGAAAGCAGCTGACGATGTATTGGAAAAACTAGGAGTAAATGATCCAGTATTAGAAATCGCCAAAGAATTGGAATACGCTGCATTGAATGATCAATATTTCGTAGACAGAAAGCTATATCCAAATGTGGATTTCTACTCTGGAATTATCTACCGTGCATTGGGTATACCTACTGATATGTTCACGGTAATGTTTGCTTTGGGTCGTCTCCCAGGTTGGATCGCACAATGGAAAGAAATGCGTGAAAACGGTGAACCAATCGGTAGACCAAGACAAGTATATACTGGTGCAAATGAAAGAGATTATGTTTCTATGAATAGAAGATAATTTTGATTTATGCTAAAATATGAAAGCCAGCCTTCCTAAGGTTGGCTTTTTTATTGACATATCTTATCCAAACCGAATTTTTAACGGATATTTGGAAACTGAAAACACCAATTAGAGTTTACATGAAACCTACCACACTGGATGAGGCAATGGCCCTAACCAAAAAATTTACAGAAAGACCCAGCAATGAAGAATTATTGAAACTTTATGGCCTTTACAAACAAGCCACTGAGGGAGATAATACAGGAGAAAGACCGGGGGGATTTGACTTCAAAGCTGCTGCTAAATACAATAGCTGGTTGAGTTTAAAGGGAAAAAGTCAGGAAGAGGCTACCCAAGAATACATCGATTTTGTCGGTAATTTATCCGAGAAGTACATCTAAATAGAAAGAGGATAGAATTCAGCAGGGAGATCTATCCTTTTTTTGACATATTCTTTAACAATTTTTTTACAAAAGCCTATTGCTCTTGTCTTGAAAAGCGTTGGGCTAAAATAGATCCGACAATCAATTGCTGAATGTGATAAAGCATCACTGGAAGTAGTACTAATCCCAGAATGGCAGGATCGGGGAATATCACTTTTCCAATCACAACTCCATGCACCAAGGATTTTTTGGAACCACAGAAAAGAGCTGTGATCCTATCTTCTACTGAAAAGGAAAGTACATTTGAAAGGTAGTATGTAATCATGCATATCAAGGCGAAGAGCCCTAACATGATAGCAGCTAACTGAAAAAGAGTAGATAAGGAATATGGTGCAAAGATTTTTTGAGCGAATGACTCAGAAAATGCCGTAAATACAATTATCATGATTACGGTTTGATCCACATATTTTAATCGTTGAAGATGTTTGTGGATTTTAGGAAAAAGCCATTTATGAAGAAATATTCCTAAGCAAACCGGGAGTATGACCTTATAAGTTAATTCCAAAAGAGTTGGCAGAAAGTCCACCTCTACTCCCAGACTAGCTTCTCCTAGAACATCCATCCAGAGAGGAGTGACTACCACTCCGATCAAGCTGGAAATACTTGCGTTAAATATAGCAGCAGGAATATTCCCCCTTGCGATTGAAACCATTACTACCGATGCACTAACGGTTGAAGGCAAAGCCGATAAATAACTAATTCCCAAAACAAAATCCTGTTTGATTGAAGGAATCAATTGAAGTCCCAAGAATACCAGCAATGGAAAAAGCAGAAACGTAGTTAATTGAATCAATAGGTGCAATTTCCAGTTGGAAAGACCTTGACGTAGCTGATTCGGATCGAGCTTCACTCCATAAAAGAAGAAAACCAATGCAATTCCTACATTAATGATCGGTTTCCAAGGGACTGGGCTGGATGCTGCCCCCCATTCTGGAAATAGATAGCCCAAAGCAATGGCTCCAAATAGTCCTAAAAGAAAACCATTGAGACCAACTCTCTTCAGAAGACTCCAGATTTTTTTCACTTAGCCAATCAATCTTTTAAAATTATCACAGAGGACAGCAGTCGCTATCGCAACATTCAATGACTCAGCAGAGCCAAAGGCAGGAATAGTTATTTTCCTTGAAACAAAAGGCTCTACCTCGGGAGAAATTCCTTTAGATTCATTCCCCATCAAAATTACCCCCGGCTCTACCTTCGACAAACTATGCAGATTTTCCCCGTCCAAAAATGCTCCATAAACCGGTAAATTCCAGGAAGAGAGCACTGCGGGTAAGTCTTCGTAAAAAAATTGAATCCTGGTAAATGACCCCATGCTAGCTTGAATAACCTTGGGGTTATAGAAATCAGCTGTTTGAGAGGAAAAAAGAAGTTTTTTGATTCCGTACCAATCTGCAATCCGGATGATAGTCCCTAGGTTTCCAGGATCTCTGACATCATCCAGCGCAACAACAAGTTCATTTTGATCAGGTCTAAAAGCTTCATTGACTTTTTGCTTTACCACTGCTAAAGCCGAATCATTGCTTTGATATTGACCTAGGCTTTCCAATTGATTTTTTGTTGCTTGGATAATTTCGAAACTGCATTTTTTTAAAAGAACATTATGCCTTTCGATAAAATCAGGAGTAGCCACCAAAAAATCAATGATGAAGTCTGAGTTGATCACCTCCACAACACTTTTTTCACCTTCTACAAAGAACTTTTGATGTTCGGCACGGTATTTCTTCTGATGTAAGGATTTTATAAACTTAACCGTATTTTTGCTAAGCATTGTGATTGAATCTTTCGATTTGAAATTCTCCAAATATATACTTTTTCTTTCTCTGCTAGGGCTTGCTTCAGCTTGTTCCTTGACTAAAAATCTCCAAGAAGGAGAATATGTGGTCTATGAATCTGATATAGAAGGGGTGGAAAAAGCAAACGAAGAAGAAATAGCTGGTTTAATCCAGCAGGAACCCAATTTTAGAATTCCTGTTTTTAATTTTTCTCCAGGAGTCACTATTTACAGATTTGGGAAATCATTCTTTGACAGTGTCGCAGTCAGTGAAAAAAGGGTTGAAATTGAAAAAGAGCTAAAGCAAATAGAACAACAGCTTGACTCTATTCCAGGGGACAGAAAACTTCAGAAAAAATCCGATAAGCTCAATACCAAAATCGAGAACCTCAAAGAGAAAGAAGAGTATGGAAATGGGTTTATGCGCACTGGCAATCCGGTAACAGTTCTGGATAGCAGCCTTTTGGAATCAACAAACAGGAATATTTCTGCTTACCTTCAGAATAATGGTTTTTTTGATTCAAGGAGCTCTTTTGAAGTTGAAACAAAAGGAAAAAAGGCATATGTAACTTATAGTATTGTAGAAAATACGCCTTACAGAGTCGACTCTGTTTATACCAGAACAGACAACGAGGATATCCAGATTATTCTCAATCAGAACAAATCAAAATCCAACTTAGCCAAAGGGAAAATCTATGCCCAAAATGATATCATAGCTGAAAGAAATCAAGTAGAAGAATTATTGAAAAACAATGGGTTTTACATGTTTTCCAAATCCTACTTGGAGTACAATGTGTATCAGGATACTGCTAAGAAAAATGTTCAAATTGAGCAAATTATAAGGAAACCCACATTTGCTGAACAGCATGAAATCTATACGATTGAAAATATTAATTTTAGAATTAATCCTCCCTCAGATGGATTCAGCGACGGCAGAGTTTCAGGTCAATATGACGGTATAAATTTCAATTTTTATAGAGATAGATATTCAGAGAAAATTCTTGCTTCGAGAATTCTATTTGATAAAAATGATCGATACAGCCGAAATAAAGTAATTGAAAGCCAAAGGCAACTAAGCAATCTAGACCTTTTTAGGTTTGTCAATATTTCCTTTGACACCTTAGGCACCTCACTAACAGCAAATATTTTTACACAGCCAGCTCAAAAATACCAATTGACAAATCAGCTGGGTTTGAGTGTAACAGAGCAGTTGCCTGGACCTTTTTTCAGTACCTCATTAAGAAATAGAAACTTTTTCAGAGCTGGAGAAATCTTGGAATTCAACTTCAGAGCAGGTCTGGAAGGTGTGGCCTCTGCGACAAATCAGGGGGTGTATCAAAGTCAGGAATTAGGAGTTTCAGCTTCTATTATTTACCCGAGATTTTTGATTCCATTCGTTCCAAATACGCTGAAAAAATACGGGAAATACAATCCCAATACACGAACCCAAATCGGTTATAACTATACTAACCGACCAGAATATACCCGAAAGGGTTTGAACGGTTTGCTAGCATATACTTGGGCCACCACGAATCAAAGACAGCAATTCACTATTAACCTTGCTGACATCAACTATATCAGGACTCCAAATATCACAGATGACTTTTTGGATGTTTTGCAGAATTTGGCCAATCAGGGAAATAATTTGATCTGGTCCTTCCTTCCTTCTTTTGTAAGTAGCGTTTCCGGCCAATCCGTCATCAACTTTAATCGTTATGGAGATTGGAAAAGAAGACCATCTTCCCTTCTTCGATTGTTTGTAGAAAGTGGCGGTACTTCGCTCAACTTATTCAATGTGCCGAGCAACAACAATGAAAACCTTCAGTTTGCCAATTTCCAGTGGCTTAAATTTCAGGCAGATTTTAGGAGATATTATCCAGTCGATCAAAAACAGACTTTTGCCTATCGTTTAAATTTCGGAATCGCCCAACCTTATGGAGTGAGTGCTGGAATTCTTCCTTACGAAAAATATTTCTTTGCGGGTGGAGGTACGAGTATTAGAGCATGGCAAGCAAGACGATTGGGACCTGGAAGCTCTGTACCAACCATAGGTGATGGAGGGCGCTATGATTATAATTTCGAGCAACCTTCGGAAATGATCATAGAATCCATGCTGGAATATAGAAGAAAGCTTTATGGCTACTTTGACATGGCCTTGTTCATAGATGTGGGAAATTCATGGATGATAGGCGTAGATGCCAGTAGACCCGGAGCGGATTTTAGGTTTGATCGATTCTACAAAGAGTTTGCTGTAGGTTCTGGCATAGGTTTGAGAATGGATTTTGACTTTTTGATTATTAGACTAGACTTGGCTACGAAAGCAATTGACCCATCTCAACCCGAAGGAGAAAGATGGGTGTTGGACAATATTAATTTCAGAAGACCATTTGGCCTAAGAGGTCAAACTGTACTTAACTTTGGGATTGGATATCCCTTCTAAACAAATGGCTAGAGCGAGTAAAGAGGAAATAGCAGAATTATATCAAAAAATCCAGGATCATATATGCTCAGAATTAGAGCAGTATGATGGGACGGGAAAATTCAAAGAAGACAAATGGGAAAGAGCTGCAGGCGGCGGTGGGAGAACCCGGATATTTGAAAATGGCCAAGTGATAGAAAAAGGTGGAGTTGCTTTTTCAGCTGTTCATGGTCCAACACCTGAAAAAATCCTAAATAAACTGGGTTTAGATGAAGCAGATTTCTACGCCACAGGTGTTTCGATTGTACTGCATCCTATTAACCCTCATGTACCCATCATCCATATGAATATTCGATATTTTGAAATGGAGAATGGCGTTTATTGGTTTGGAGGCGGTATTGATTTAACCCCTCACTATATAGTACCTGACGATGCTCGGTATTTTCATCAGCAATTAAAGTCGGTTTGTGATCAATTTGACGATACTTATTATCCAAAATTTAAAAACTGGGCGGACGATTATTTTTACCTCAAACACAGAGATGAGACAAGAGGAGTTGGAGGAATATTTTATGACCGCTTAGCCGGTAAAAATGATGAGCAATTTTCAAGCATACTTGAATTTAGTTTAGCATTAGGAAGACTCTTTCCGAAAATTTACGGGCACTTCATGAGGAAAAATGTCGAAAATCCAGTAACTGTGGAAGAGAAAGCTTGGCAAAATTTGAGAAGAGGGAGGTATGTGGAATTCAACTTGGTATGGGATGCAGGCACTAAGTTTGGTCTGGACACAAATGGCAGAACTGAAAGCATCCTGATGAGCATGCCTCCTCAGGCAGAATGGACCTATATGCACGAGCCAAAATCTGGGAGTCGGGAAGAATTTACGCTCAAGCATCTTAAAAAAGGGATAGACTGGCTTAATTTTCACCCATGATAGAGCAAATCAAAAAATGGGATGAGGATTTATTCCTCTGGCTCAATTCTTTCCACACAGACTGGTTGGATCCGGTCATGTACCAAGCCACAGAAACAATTACCTGGATTCCATTATATGCATTTTTGATCTATAAGATTTATAAATCCAACCCCTCAAATAGTTGGTGGGTATTTGGAGGTGTGGCGCTGACTATTTTGATTTCTGACCAATTTACTTCTGGATTTATGAAACCATTTTTTGAAAGATTAAGACCCTGTCATGACGAAAGATGGACTGATGTCATTCACAATTATGGGAGATGCGGAGGCTTGTATGGATTCGCATCTTCACACGCCGCGAATACTTTTGGCTTAGCAGTTTTTCTCAATAAAAAATTAGGAAAATCCATTAAAGGACTGGGCTGGTTATTTTTATATGCAATTTTAGTCAGTTACACCCGGATTTATTTGGGAGTTCACTATCCAGTAGACATTCTGATTGGAGCAAGTATTGGAACAGCAGCAGCCTTTATCAGCTGGTTTTTGATAGTATTTGTGAAAAGAGAGTTCTTGAAGAAATTTTTGAAATGAACTTAAACAGAACATCAAATGAGCAGGAAACAATTTTGAAATTCTTAAAGGAAATTCAATCCTACTCTCCTTTGGAAGACCATTCTGAGAAAGCTCTAGCAAATATTTGTTTTATCCAAAAAGTAGGGAAAAATGAGGTCCTTCAAGAAATAGGAAAAACTTGTAAAACCATATATTTTGTAATGGAAGGCTCTGCCAGAATCTTTTACCTAAAAGACGGGCTTGAGATTACGGAGTATTTCGCTTTTAAAAATGATTTAATAGTCAGAGCAGAAAGTTTGTTTAAATCTTTACCAAGTAACAAGGGGATTGTATCGATAGAAGAGACCCTATTTGTGGGAATTCCTTCAAATGCACTTTTCTCATTATTTGACGAGTTCCATGATATTGAAAGACTTTTTAGGATACTAATTCAAACAGTCTATCTCGAAACTATAAAACGACTTGAATCCATTCAATTTCAAACTGCAGAAGAAAGATATAAAGGCCTTTTAGAAAACCATCCTGAATTCATTCAAAAGATACCCTTAAAACACATTGCTTCATACTTAGGAATTACCCAGGTAAGTCTCAGTCGAATAAGAGCGGGAATTTCCTGATTTTTTAACATTTGTAAAAAGAATACTTCCTTGAAAACCCCAGTTTTGAAACATGAATTCAATTCATTATCAAGCTGTTCAAGGACTAAAGGAAAATTGGAAACAATTCAGTCTTTTAGTAGTCATAAATGCTTTGGTGGGAAGTATGATTGGCTTGGAACGCTCAATTTTTCCTGAATATGCATCCACCATTTTTGGAATTGAGTCAAACTCAGCTTTTCTGACATTTATCATAGTGTTCGGAATCAGTAAAGCTATTTCCAATTATTATGCGGGAAAATATGCCAATCGATTAGGGCGTAAGAATTTATTAGTCCTTGGATGGATAATCGTCCTACCCGTACCTTTGATTTTAGCTTTTACAGATTCATGGCTAATAGTCTTGTTAGCAAACCTATTACTTGGTGTGAGTCAGGGTTTAACCTGGAGTAGTACAGTCATTATGAAAATCGACTTAGTTGGGCCAAAAAATAGGGGCTTAGCGATGGGTTTGAATGAATTTGCGGGATATCTTGCAATTGGTATTACGGCCTATTTCACAGCTAATTTGGCATCAAACTTTGGAGTGAGACCTATTCCATTCTTAATAGGTTTTGGAATAGCTCTCCTAGGGCTATACCTTTCTTTCTTTTTTTTAAAAGACACTACTCGTTTTATCAGTGTAGAGAAAACCGATTCCAAAAAGGAAGAGAAGAATAACGTTTTTTGGAATACCACCTTCCGTAGTCCAAATTTATCTTCAATAACGCAGGCTGGATTAGTCAACAATCTCAATGACGGAATGATCTGGGGCTTGTTACCATTATTATTGATTCAAAAGGAATTTTCTTTAAATGAAATTGGAAAACTGATTGCTATTTATCCTTTGGTTTGGGGAATGGGCCAATTATTTTCAGGGAAAATAGCTGACATTATTTCAAAAAAATTCTTGATTGTTTTTGGGATGATTATTCAAGGGTTTGCAATAATAATTTTAGCATATTCAAATTCCTTTAGTCAATTTTCATTTATCTCTATTGTATTGGGAATTGGAACTGCCATAGTATATCCTACTTTTCTAGCTGCGATTTCAGACGAAACCCATCCGGAAGTCAGAGCGGAAAGTGTTGGGGTATTTCGACTTTGGAGAGATTTGGGCTATGCTTTTGGAGCAATTTTATCTGGATGGATCGCTGATAATTTTGGACTTGAATTAGCAATTGTCTCCGTAGGTATGTTGACAATAGCATCTGGAATAATCACTCAATTAAGAATGACTCGAGAGGCATTTTTCAGAAAAATTGAGATGAATAATTAAGTCATTCCAGGAAATTTTCATTCATAGTGATTTTATGCTTTAATTAGTGACATCACACCAAACCTTAAACAAAATGAAAAAACTGAAATCAATTTTCACCCTAGCCTTAGCGTTCAGCTTTTTAGCAGCAGTAACATTTACTTCTTGCGGTGGCAAGAAAGAGGAAAGAAGTGAAACAGAAACTGAACAGGTAGAAAGTGAGCACCCAGATGGAGGTGAGCATCCAGCAGGAGACAGCACAGAACATCCAGCAGGAGGTGAGCATCCAAGTAGTGACTCAACTTCTGAAAGCTAAAAATCAAAAAAGGCTATCGAATTCGATAGCCTTTATTTTTTAGGAATTTACTTTTCTTTGAAAGGTGAATTTGGATGGTGCCTTTACCTCTTTTCCATTGATCTCTAAATAGGGAAATGCAATGAAATTAATTGGCCCAGCATTAGGTCCTGGATTAACTTCCAAATCCCTACCTCTGCTTAACTCAATTCTATTGGCAGGGTGCCTTCCGAAATAATAAGTAGCTAAAGCAGTATATTTATTAGCTTCCGAAATATCAACTGGCCACCATTTCCCATCTGCATAAAACTCTGCCCAGCAGTGATAACCATCAATTCCACCTTCATTCCTATCCGAAGGAATAGATGCTCCAATAGCAAATCTTGCTGGTATATCTACTGATCTGGCCAAGGAGATGAAGAAGGAGTGGAATTCAGAGCAATTCCCGGTTTTTGAATCACAGGCGTAATTTGAGTCTCCATTGCCATAATCGCCAAATTTCATATAGCGCATATTGTCTATGATATAATCATATAAAGCTCTGGCTTGAATTAAATGAGACTCTTTCAGCTTTTCTCCCAAAACCTCCTTAGCGATCTCTTCAAACCTCCCTCCTTTTGGCATGAGTCTGTTCGAAGCTAAATACACCTTGGGGTCTGGAGCAGAAGCCTCATAAGGACCTTTTTCTTTCCTTTTTACCTCGTAGCTGATTTGGATTTCTTTACCGGAATCTTCTGGCTTTAATTCATAATAAAGCAAAGTATTGCCAAAAACCTTCTCTTCAATTTTTCTGGACTCTATATCAGATTTCGTCTCTAACAGTTTCACATCCTGAAAAGGGTCTGACTCAGGAACAGGAATCCACATCCGCGCAGGACCTTCCAAACTAGGAATTTGAACAGTATAATAGAATTCAAAATGATCAGTCCCTTCGACTACTCCTAACAGGTTATTGTTTGATTGTTCCAAAGCCACTCTATACCAAGTTTTATCTTCCTTATTTTGCTTCCAACTGTAAAAAGGTTTCCCATTCAACTTATGCACCGTGGTCTGAGTGACATTCATTGCCCCAGGCTTCCCTTCCATGAAGAAATCTACATCGTATACATCTCCACTTTCATCCACCAAGTCAACACAGGCAAAATGACTATCGGGGCCTAGGTTGGATAGGTATTCGGTATGTACCCGAACCAACTTCATTTTGAGATCATGATTTTCATCTTTTACCGGAAAAACTCCATCATTTTCACCTGTTTTGACTGCAATGAAGTCTTTTATTCCTTGTTCTATTTCAGGTATGGAAACAGCAGGACTTGAAGGACTTTCAGTTACTGTATCTTCCTCCTTGGGATTACAAAAGGTTAGGGCCAAAAGTCCTGAAACTAATACCGTTCTTGAAATTGCGAGAATATAACTTTTCATGCTTCTAAAATACACATACCGTTTCAAAAGGACTTCAAATACAGGAATAAAGAATATTTTTTACTTAATTGGATAAAACACCAGTAATACTATGAAACTATCCATTCTAAAAACCAGAATCTTATCTCTTTTGGCTTTACTCCTTTTTTGCGGGGTAATATTTATTTCATGCGGAGAAAAGAAGGAAGAGAAATCTGGAAACAATACCGAGCAAATAGAAAAGATGGAGAACCCTTTATAATCAACTTTTGATATACCTACGTAAGGTGGATTCCCAATTACTACATCAAAACCACCCTTTTCTCGCCATACTTCTGAGAAAAAGAGTTTAAAGTCAAAGTCAATTTTGTATCCTGCAAATTGTTCAGCAGAATCTAAGAGTTCTCTAATTTTAGAATTGATTTCCTTGCGTAGCGCTTTCTTCTTGGTTTCGTTGGTTTGGTTATAAAAATCTTCCTTTAATGCTTCTAATTGCTTTTCAACCTCCAAATTACGCATGGCAGTTTCAGGCATACCAATCAAAGAATTACCACAAACAATTTTATAGTCAAGGTTTGGTAGTGTTTCAATTGGATCTAAATCATCTTCATCTACCACTAAAGAGAGCCATAAACGCAAACGAGCAATGTCTATGGCAGATGCATCGATATCCACTCCATAAATGCTTTCCTGTATAATGTGGCGTTTCAATCGATAGATGTATCGGCTTTCGTTGATTTCTTGTTTAGCAGTATCAAAACCAAGTTTTACCAACTTTTCTTTTAAGTATTTATCATTAAAGTGTGGTTTTAATACCAACATGGCATTTACCAATTCGTGCAATAACCCTACAGGAAAAGCACCCGAACCAATGGCAGGATCGCAAATGCGCATTTCGGTCAATTTGGTATTGATCAGTTCCGCATGTTGGCGTATACTTTCAGGTAATTGGTATTTATAGGAAGAGGTTTCCTTACCTGCATTGGCAACTCGTTGATCGTTTTCCAAAGCAAAATGACCTTCTCGTATGTAGGTTTCAATATCTTCTTTGGGAACTGTAATTTTTCCTTTGTGTTCTAGCTCGATTTTAGCTTGTCCTTTTTTGTTGCTGCTGCCACCAAACATGTTGGTCTGGTCACTATCAATGGCTTGGTAACTTGAGGTTGCATCATTCAAAGCATTATCTAAATAATGAATCAAACTCTCCTGACACATATAGTGCACAATCTCTCTTGGGGTATAGAAAGCACCTTTGCTTTTACGTTCTGTAATTTCGAGCATATTCTCGAAAACCTTACCCAGCATTTCAGGATCAACAGCTACTTCTTTATCAAGTGGTTCGTCTTCCTTTATTGTAAAGTTGTAACGGTCAAACACATCCAAAGCTCCCGTGCCTATATCTCCAGCTTTGTTTTTCTCTTCATTTCTAAAAAGGGCAGTTGGAATGGAAATGTTGGCGTTTTGCCAATCGTATTCAGCTTCAAACAAACCGCCATTTAAGAAGGGAATGCGGCAATTAAATTTTTTGTAAAACGAATTATCGCTGTTTCGTTCTTTGGCCAAAGCCTCATAAAACAAGAATTGCAATTTGTCTTTGAAAAAGTTTACATTTTCACTTTGGGCTTGGTCAAATAAATTCTGAATAAAGCGTTTTTGTCCTTTTCCCCAAACTTGGTCTTTTGGTACACCTAACCAACCTTTTTTCTGCAAGAAATACAAGAATACAATCTGCCCTAACAGCTTTTTGGTAAATCGTGCATTATCAATGTTTGCTTTGACCAACTCGGATTTTATATGCTTATCATTTTCAAAATGCTCGAATAGTTTTACATAAAGGTCTTTGTATTGATTAAAGAATTCATCTGTAACCTTTTCAATACTAAAAGCACTTTCTAATTCTTCAACTGTAGGATTATTGGCTATATTCTGTAATAGAGGAAGTAACTGATTTTTGGCGGTATGGGCTTTTTCGTATTCACCTACTAAAAATGAATAACGTTTGGCAGGGGTAAACTCTTTTTTGGTTTTTACTTTTCCTTTTGTTTCATCTAGTTCAGATCGGTACTCTAGTTTTATGAATGAAAAACGCCAGTCAGCCCCTTCATCTTCTTTTGAATAAAAAGCGACCAAGGCATAGTCCTTTTCAAACTTGCTCAAATGCTTAATTACATAGTTTCGTAAAGCAGTACGAGCTCGTTCTAACTTAAGCACACTTTTAACTTCTACAATAAGCACATCTAATGCTTCACCTTCTGGGTCAACGTATTTGCCAATGCGCTTGTAGGTGTTAATGTGGTCTTTGTAATCGTCCCAAATGTAATTACCACTATAGGCATTGCTTTTGGGTTCAAGGTCGTTCAGTAAGTTTCTTGCAAAAAGCGTAAACTGCTCTTCACTAAACTGAGCATTGAACGTATCTTCTATTAGATTTATGGCTGCTTTTTTATCCATGTCTATTTAATAATGTAGCCAGAGAGAATGACTTCTCTTTTCTGAAATTTCTTGGCGTTGTTATTGCCTTCAATGGCAACTAAACGAATATGTTTTCTCAAAATGTTAAGTGTAACAATTGGGTCTAATGTTTTCTCCAATTCCTTCTTGATCAATTGAGCTGTTTTTTTTGCAATCGTGCCCTGCAAAAGCATTTCTTTTACGCCATTGATGAACTCATCATCAGTATCTGTAAAGCCTTTGAAGTTTTTAAATGAGCGGTCTTTCAAACGAGTTTCTATGTATTTGGCATTTGAGCGACCACCTGAGCCTTTAGTTGGTTCATCACCAATAGTCGTATCCAGTTCAAAACGAGTTTTATTGGTTTGCAGATAATGATAATAATCATTGGGGATTTGAGCACGTTTGGTTTTTGGATCGCACTCCAATTCATGCACCGCATCAAAGAAGGTAACTTCACTTGCTTTGCCTTCTTGGTTTAAATAGAATTTTTTGAGTTTACCGATTCTAAAGAAAGTCACTAAACGATCTGTTTCTATGATTTCTTTTTTAAATCCTGAACGAGCCTTTTTAGGCAAGTTTTTAATCTTTTCGAAAAGATCAGGATTATCATCCCGTATTTTTCGCATTAGTTCTAAATACTTCAATTCAGAATCGCCTTCTCCATCTTCTCCGGTATAGGCCTTTTTGCTGTTCAAAGTGTTGAACAATTCTTGGCTTCCAAATTCTTCTCCGTCACTCAAATATTTGGCATCTTCACCAAGAATATCATGGAACATTTGAATTTTATTGGTAATGTTCACTTCAAGACCTAAGTGCTCGTCCGATTGCGTAGTAGGAAAGAAGTTGAATATGTGAACTTTTGAAAATTTACTGCCCAGACGATTCACACGCCCTGCTCTTTGTAAAACACGAGTTGGGTTCCAAGGTAAATCATAATTAACCAAAACATTGGAACGATGAAGGTTAATACCTTCCGCTAATACATCTGTCGCAATCAATATTTTTAGATCTTTGGACTGCTCTTTAGCTTTCCTGTTAGGGTCATAATTTGCTGTAATCAAATCTCTAGAAATGACATGGTTGGAAGTAAGGGTGTCATTTGAATGACGACCACCTTTACTTGAATAAAACATCACCTGATTCGGGAATTCCTTTATTAGTGCTTCATAAATATAATCTCCCGTTTCTTTGGATTCCGTAAACACCACCAGCTTATTACTTTTAAGTGCCGTTGTGTTTTTTAAATCGTGAATAAACTGCTCTAACTTAGGATCCGAGTCGACTTTTTTCCATAGTTTTTGAACGCTTCTTAATATCTCTAAATCGAATTCAAGTTTGGCAACAAATTCTTTTTTGAAGTCTTTAGAATCGTATTTGTGCGCCTTTTCGTCATCCACAAAACCTTCCAATTTCTCAATATTATCACTTTCAATTAAATCGTAAACATCTACCTTTTTACTAATATAAATGGTGCCTGCATGATACATCTCGATGAACTTTTCATAGGATATAATGAAACGGTCAACACTTTGGCGGAATGCATAGAAACTACTTTCAAGTCTTTTTACTAAGATTCCTTTCATAAAGCCCCCAACATTTCGTTGTTGTTGCTTTTCAAATTCACTCAACGTTTTATTACCAATATAATAGAGTAAAGGAGTATAACGAGAATACGTGAATTGATGTAGTTTAAGAATTGTTTTTTTAAAAATTTCCTCTAATTCTCCTTCATATTCGTATACTATTTTTTGAGGATTATCCAAGTCAGGAAAGGTTAATCCTTGTTTTTTCATATCCCCTTGAAAGTAGGTCATAACATCAGAACGTGTTCTTCTAACCATTACGTAACGTAGGATGCCATTTCGAATATCCTCTGAAACCTCTTTAATTAACTTTTTATATTCTGGATCATCTTTTTCAAGTTTTGCTAGTTTGGTTCTAAGACTTGCAAAAAATTTTTCAAGATTTGGTACCCCAGGAATAGTCGAGTTTTTTGGAGCTTGAAATAGTTTCAGTTGAGCAAATATGTCATCTACTTTGTTGTTGAGAGGGGTTGCTGTCACAAGAATGACTTTTTTCCCTCTACATATGTCTAATAGATTGGCATAGGATTGCGTATTTTCATTTCTAAAACGATGCGCTTCATCCACTACAATATAATCGTATTTTTCAAGACCTTTTTTAATAATATATTCTAGTTTACCTAGAGATTCAACTTCGAAACTTCTAATTCCAAAATCAAACAAAGAATCCTTCCAATACTCTTTTAAAACAGGAGGACATACTACTAAAGTTCTACCTCTTAGTTGCTGTAAAAGAAGTGCAGTTATAAATGTTTTACCTAGTCCTACTACATCAGCAAGAAACACTCCGTTGTAGGTTTCTAGAATTTTTTTTGCTTGAATTGCTGCTTGGTTCTGGTATTTCAATTTCATAAATCCTTCCGGAAGGAATGGTTCGAATTGATCTTCTAGATTAATATCTTCCTCTAAATATTCATAGATAAGTTTAAGGTAAAGTTCATAGGGAAGAATTTGATCGTTCAACCAAGTTTTGGTGGTGATAGTATCAATAAAATCCTCCGAAATATCAACAGATTCTTTCCATAATGTATTGAATTGGTCTTCGGCAAAAAGAACATCTCTCTTGGATCTGAGTTCAACGTTGAATTCCCGGTTAGCAATGAATCCTGACTCAGAGAAATTGCTGGAGCCAGTAATTACAAATCCATAGTCCCTATCTTCTGGCTTAAACTTACCTATGTAAACCTTGGCATGAATATTCTTTGACGGATAAGCCCTGATTTCAAGTTTCTTTCCATTTCCGTTATATGCTTTGTCCATTTCTGGATCCAAACAATCGGCCTGTAGAAACTCTATAAACTTTCTAATCCCAATTTCTAATTTATTGTCATTTTCCTGGGTAGTCTCTATTTCAGACTTAAGATTTTCTCGATATTTCTTTTTTGTCCTTTGGTGAGATTCGAAATCAATAGCACCAATTTCTTGATGATATTGCATAATGTCGTACGAATCTCGGTCTACACTTAAACCAACGAGAATTCTTATTTTTTCAACTGGCTCAAGTGATTCGTACAATTGGTAAAAGCCACTTGCACGGAAGTAGCCTACGAGTACATCAAATAGTTGAGTGTCCTTGAGAGTCGATTTGAAACGGCTTAATAAACTGTGGCCATCTTCATTTGTGAAGAATGTCAAGTCTGTTTGGTCTATGTTATTTTTTATTTCGCTCATAAAGTCAAGTGCTATTAGAGTGATTTTAGGGTTTTTTCTAACCCAGCTTTAATAAATGTCAAATCACCCAATTCACTTAAGATTGTAGATTTAATAAATTCAACTTCTACTTCTTTTATTTCTAATTCAAGAGATGACGCCAGTATAGAAATCATTTCTTTCGAAGCAGTCCTTTCGTTTCTTTCTATCTTACTTAGAATGGAAGTGTCGATATCAAGTTCAGCTGCAATTTTCCGCAATGGAAGACCAAGCTCTTCTCTTCTTTTTCTTAAATACTCTCCAAAAGAATTCATTTTGTATATTTTATTTGGACGATTCTGTCAAATATAAGAATTCTTATTTTTTGGAAAGGTTTAAAATTATATTAGTTTTTAAAAAAAATCACAAGCTCTTAACTACTAATCCTCAGCCCATTCCCACTCCATTCCGTTGCTCTCCATTCTGGGCAATACGCTTCGTCCCACAATTCTTGGACACAATCCCCGCTTTTGACTTTCCATTCCGCTAACCCTTCCCGTCCCGATAGCTATCGGGACTAGGAAGGAACGCTTCATTATATGCCAAAACCGTGAATTAAGTCCGCTTGAACTCAAATTGATATTTAGTGTTTTATTCCGCATCAACAGGCTATTGAAATTTCACAATCTTGGGTTTTGACCCCCTGCCCGAACCGCCACCATTTCCCTTTTTTGACGGCGAAAAAACAACATTCATTCTTGCACGACGGCATAAACCAGGGGGCCCCTGCCCCACTTATTTATACGTCTTACCAAGCCTGAATATTGTAACCCAATAAGCAACAAAAAAGGTAACAGCGACGGCTCTGTGGGAAGTAAATCAAAACCGGAAACCATGAAATCATATCAAATCCTCAAATATGAAGCAGAACAAAAGTTAAAAAACAACAAAAAGGAAAACGCTCTAGGTGTAATAAGTAAATCGACTTTAAAAGCTGTTCGAAAGGTTCGGACAGGCGTAATAATTAATTCTAAATTTTTCAATTATGAGTAGTATCAAAAATTATGTGCATCTGTTAGGGAACATCGGGGATGACCCTAAAGTAACCGAACTAGACGGTGGTAAAAAAGTGGCTCGATTCTCATTGGCCACCAATGAAACCTACAAAGACCGAAAAGGAGAAAAGCAACAGCTAACGGACTGGCATACGGTCGTAGCTTGGGGCAAGACCGCTGAAATCATAGAAAAATATGCACACAAAGGCAAGCAAGTGGCCGTAGTCGGCAAACTCAAAAGCAGAACCTATACCGAACCCAAAGAAGGCAACGAAAGAAGGGTTACGGAAGTAGTGGCCGACGAAATTCTTCTATTGGGTAGTAAGACCGATAAGTAAAATTTAAAACAAAGAGGGCGACACCGTGGAAAGTTACGCCCTCTTTTTCATCGTCTAATCTTAATAATAAAACAATGAGAAACGAAGTTAATGAAATTCAAATAAGCTATTGCGAAAAATTAGGGGTACTCAATTCAGAACCTGCGAACTCCTCCGATAGGGTTGCCGAATTATTAAATCAAACATGGGATAAAAACACTATCGGACTTCATGAAACCTTTAAAGTGTTATTACTTAATAATGCCAATAAGGTCAAAGGCACCTTTCAAGCCTCCACCGGCGGATTGACCGGCACATTGGTAGATTTGAGAATACTCTTTGCGGTCGTACTCAAAACCCTTTCTACGGCTATTATTTTGGCGCACAATCATCCATCTGGAACGAACAAAGCAAGTGGTGCCGATATCGCATTGACCAAAAAAATAGAAAAGGCTGCCGAACTTTTTGACATTCGGGTTTTGGACCATCTAATCATCCTTCCTGATGGCAACTATTTTAGTTTTAGGGATAATGGGTTAATGAAAAATTAGAAGACCATGGATATACATATTGATATTCCTTTTCGTCTAAATTTCAATAATCTAGACCTTGAAACACAAGAAAAGCTCATGCAACAATCCAAGCACGAGGTAGAACACAAATTCGGTGAGGACTTGAAAAAGTATGCCGACGAAAACTACCTGGACTACGATTCGCTTTTGGAAGAAGAAGCCATTAAAAACCTCTATAACCACAAATTCAAGTTTACCATCTAAAATAACACCATTTAGATTAATACAAGGCAGCCTTTTCGGTTGCCTTTTTCATTTTAGTATTCCCATCATTTATATCCCAAACCTGAAAATTCCTTAAAAGTCATCATCATAAACTCTTAAAATTTTGAATATGAAATCCGCCTTACGAACTGCAAACTAATTTGGGATGAAGGCTGGATTTTTCTCCTGCGGAGTAAAAAGATTTCCATGTTAAAACCAAGAAAAAATGGCAAAAGTTTCAAGCTATATTTTTGACATAAGGTTGCTGCCTTTTAATGACGGCGCATACCCTATGCACAAGCTTGTTCCTAACGTTGTTAACGATGAGCATTTTATTTTTTCCTTCTTCAACTTTTCTGAGAAAATATGCTCTGATATCGGGATCATGATTGATAGCCGCCAAGGCACTCATATGCAAGTGTTTTTTAAGCGTTCTGTTAGCCATAGGATGTATTCTGGATTTTCTATGGATACTCGACCCAGAGGTATATTCAAAAGGCACTACACCGCTGTAGCAAGCCAGTTGTTTCGGGTTGTCATAGCGCGTAAAGAAGTTTGTGAATACGGTAAGGTGAAGTGCGGTAATCTGACCAATCCCAGTTACCGAAGTCACCAAGCCAACCGTTTTGTTAAGTTTGTCGTCAGAAAGAATCAGTTTTTTAATTTCAGCTTCAATACGTTTGATTTCATCCTCAAGGTTTTTGTTGATCCTTTTCAGGTTTTTCCTGGCAAGTTTCCCAATTTCGGGAGAGAAACGCTCAAGTTCATTGGGATATTTATTGATGTCAGCTCTAGTGTTGACGAGCTTTTTTCTAATCTTAAGCAGAATTTTCATTTTTTCAAGAACTTCAGCTATAGGTTTATAAAGTTCCAGTTCTCGGTAATTTTTGGATGCATAAAAGGCTATTCTTTTAGCATCAACTCTATCGTTTTTACCTCGGTGAAGACCAATGCTCTTGGTGATCTTTATAGGCATCTCAACGCAAAAGTGTGCTTGTTTTTCAACGAGCTTGGTAATAATAAGCTTTCCGTACACCCCAGTATGTTCCATGCATATCAGCGTGTTGTCCAAAGAAATTTTCTGATTTTTAAGAAGTCTAATAAAGGCGTTAGTCCCCTTTTTGGTATTTTCAAACACATAAGAGGCAGTCCTGTCATTTTCGATGATAGCGACGTCAAAGAACTTTTTCGATATGTCAATACCGATAAAGTAGCAAAAGTTTTGTCTGTTCATAATAGATAAGATTTTAGATAAATGACCAGTATCCAGATAACCATCGAACCCCTGATAATAGGTCTAAAAACCTGAATTTCCATCTGATGCCGGTCCGGAGATAACTGACAAGGGCTTTTATCAAATAAAGTATAAGCCCGAAGCTTTGAATAGCGTATAATTCGCCCCTATCAGTTTGGTCACAGTTTATTATTATGGGGAGTATTCCCCGATAGAAAGTTAACAATTACAGAAACTCACTAACATATAAATAATCCCTAAATAAAGCGTGTTCGCTAAACTAAGGGGGAAGAGCAAGAGGGTAACACGCTGGCGCGGCGTTACAAGCGTTTGATTCATTTCAATAGCTTGCCTATCAATTAGTTATACTAAAATCTGAAGGAGAATCGGGATTGGGCTTCCTGATTTTTGCGTCAAATCGTCTCGAAATGCCCATAAACAGGCAAGAATTTGCGGCAAATTGAAATAAAAAGTATCGATAGGATTGAAAACATTTAGCAACATACGTTTCAAAAAGGCGACCGCACTGAAGTTTCAAGAGTTTTCCAGAAAGTTCTTTAAAACCCATACCGAAGCACTACAAACCATGCTTGATTTTTTTCATTACAATGAAATTTCACCCTTGGAACGTTTTGGGCCCACCGCCAGAACCTTGGAGAACCTCATTAAAAAAAGATTCAACGCCATGGCAGCGATCATGAAGGAAATGGACAACCGAGGAATAACGCCTACCAAGGCCATGATGGAACTACTCTTCGAGCATGCTCCTCAACAGAACAAGCAGCAAAAATCCCCATCATCCAACAAACGAGATGCGCCCGTTAAGGATGATGCTTTCTTTAAATCGGCTTTTGAGACCATTGAACTGCAGAAAGAGAATACCGTAATGAAGCAAAATCTCGAACAGCTGCAGCAACAGTTTATGGAAACCTTAGAGAAGATTGAAGTAACTAAATCAAGTTTCGGCAAATCAAAATTGTATTTGAATATGAAGCTGGAAGATTATACTCAATTAAAAGAATCACTTAAAACAATCTGAGCCATGTACATCAGTATTACAAAACAACATTTGAACAACAATTTCTCACAGAGTTCTTCCGATTTCGTGGATTATTTGGAAAAGGAAAATGAAGGTGTCTTACCTGAAATGCAAGAACCTTTTTTTAATCAGACGACTGACGAAATTCCTCCGGAACAGGTCATCAAAGAAATCGATGGGAATACCGCCAAGCTTAAGAAGGTCGAACCCAAATTTTATTCCCTGACCATCAATCCGAGTCAAAGTGAACTCAAGGCGATTGATAACGACCCTGAACTACTTAAAAAATATGTAAGGGAAGTCATGAAGGATTATGCGGCTTCCTTTCACAGGGACCAACCTGTTACCGTAGACGACATCAAATACTTTGCGAAAATTGAACACGGGCGAACCTTTAAAGGTTTTGACCGCGAAATCCGAGAAAATCAACCCTACCGGGCACAAATCGTTAGGCTTGAAAATGACATTCGTAAAGTGGAGCGGGGCGAACTCACGGGCAATGTTGCGGCCATGCAAAAAAAAATAGCAAAACTGAATTCTGAAATTCCCCATAAATTGGAAGGAAAGCCCATTGAACAGGGCATGAAAAAACCAGGTTTCCAAACTCACGTGCATATTATCGTAAGCCGAAAGGATGCCAGCAATCGGTATAGCCTATCCCCAGGAAGCAAATACATGGGGTCGGAAAGCAAGTTGAACGGTAAGATGGTCAAGCGCGGTTTCAACCGTGATCTATTTTACAAAAGGGCCGAAAAGACCTTTGATACCCTATTCAACTACAAACGCAATTTTGTGGAAACCTACGAGGCCAGAAAATCCTATCTCAAAGACCCCCATCACTATTTTGCCTACCTACTTGGACTTCCCACGAACGAACGCAGCGCAGCATTTAAAATTTTGGGCAAAGCCGGGGTAAGGGTCCCCCAGGTGAACATTCCTACGAATAAAGTCCAAATGGCGCTTAAGACAATCAAACAGTTCAAGAAGGCCATGGACTTGGCCCGGTCATCCAGTTCTATAGGAATCTAACAAAATATGCAAATGCTTTCGGTCATTCTCCTATATTACGTTTCCGCTTCTGGATTGATACTCCTTGTGCATCGCTATTACCGCCATGCCTTTATCAGTCTTGCCGTGATATTTTTGTACTTGGGTTTTGTGGGTTGTTTTGAAAGTAGCTTTCAATACTGTCTGTTTTTTTGCTTCAAATGGATTCTGCCTTTGTACGCCATCAGTATGGTTTGTCATGCGGCCTTAATTGAAAGTGATGTGACCAACATGCCCAAAAAATATCAGGCCAAGTTTCGGCTTAGAAACGGGGTGCTGAATATGAAAAACATCCGTAGGGGTGTTTCCATCATTGGATCAGCAGGAAGCGGTAAAACGGAATCCGTTGTCTTCAGTTTTCTCAAACATTTCAACAAGTATGGATTCTGTGGGGTAATTCACGACTATAAACATTTTGAGATTACCGAAATGGCGTATCCCCTCTTCCAGAATCCAAAAGTTCCTTTACACATAGTTTCCTTTGATGATATCTATGAACGGGTCAATCCCATTGCGCCACGTTACATGGAAGATGAGGAAAGCGTCAATGAAATATCCCGTGTGCTCTTGGAGAACCTATTGGAACAAAAAGAATCGGTAGCCTCGGGATCTTCCAAGTTTTTCAACGATGCGGTTGAAGGACTTTTGGGCGGATTGATATGGAAGCTTAAAACGGCACATCCCGATTATTGCACCTTGCCCCATCTGATCGCGACCTACCAATATCTGGATACAGAACAGCTCGTTTCCTTTCTTAGTTCGGACTTTACTTCAAAAGCCATGGCGGATGCATTTATTTCCGGAATCGATTCCGAACGGCAAACGGCCGGGGTAATGAGTACCTTGGCGAACGCCCTCAAGAAAATCAGTACACCGCGTATCTTTATGACCCTTTCGGCTGATGAAATTCCTTTGGATATAAATAATCCCAAGCATCCATCCTTAATCTCCGTTGTAAACAATCCAAAGTTCGATACGGCCTATTCCCCTGTTATCGCTACAATTATTCATACCATTACCAAACAAATGAGCATTCGTAATCGGCTATCTTCCTTCTTCCTTGCGGAGGAAGCATCCACTTTTCGATTGTTGAACATGCAACGGATTCCGGCTACCTTAAGGAGCTATGATATTGCAACGGTTTACGTACTCCAGGATAAGATTCAAAACGATCTTATGTACGGGGACAAGGCCAGTAAAGCCATATTGAGCAATCTCTCCTACCAGTTCTTCGGGAAGGCCAACGACCCCGACACGGCAAAATACTATGAACGCTTTTTTGAAATCATCAAACAGCCCACCCGAAGTGTCAGTAAGAGCAGCAATTGGAATTTCGATGCACGGATTACCAAAGGGGAAAAGGATGTAAGCAAGATTCGCGCAGATGTTTTCTTCCGATTGAAACGCGGGGAATTTATAGCCTTTACCGATGGCAAGGACAAGCGGGTCAAGTTTGAAAGGCCTGACATACAACGAGAACTCCCAAAGCCGGTCTTTGCCCAAAACCATCCTGAGATTCGCGCCAATTTTCAACGTATACATCTTGAGGTTCGAAGGCTATTTTCATGATGCGAATTGGACCTAACGACATCCAATCAAGATGAAATTTGGTTCATTTTGATGCTGAAATTTCGTATATTTAATGGTTATCCCAATCCCTAAATCGTGTGGTTCAATCAGGCAAAATGTGATATTTATATGGGTACCGGAGCCGGTACCAAGTTGCTAAAGGAAATCGGAAACGCCCAACGTTCCGTGAAAATATCCTCACCCTACCTATCCCCAAAAATGGTCGACGAATTGGTTTGGTTACATAAAAAAGGGATAAAGGTCACCTTGATAACTTCCGATAAATTTGACAGTAGAAGCTATCGCCAGGAAAGGAGTATTCAACCGTTGGTGGTTCAGAACCGGCATTTGGATGAGGAGGCCAACCAGGTGAGAAAAAGATGGTTCCTAACTCAAAAGATATTGATGGCTGGCAGTATTGCATTAGCCCTACTCCTACTTGTACTAATATTAACATCGTACGATTCAACTTATATCTATGGGTTAGGCTTTGCTTTCCTCCTTTTTTTGTGCTCCAGATATGCGAGGAGAAAAACTAAGCTTATCAAAATTTACTCGTACACCTATTCATCGCTTTTTCCATTTAAGGTTTTCGTTGCCCCGGATTCTTATCAAATCAACGATATGTTTATCCATGGTAAAATCTATATCATCGATGGCCATACGGCATATTTGGGTTCGTTGAACTTTACGGAGAGCGGTACCAAATACAACTATGAAACTAGAATTCGAGTAACGGATACGGAAGCTGTTTGGAAAATTGAAGAAGAATTTGATGCCTTATATGACCATCCTGACTTGGCTTTTTTTGGTATTGAAGAATGGGGCAGATCAATTTATGCTGAACCTATTAATCAAAGTTCTTCGGAATTAAGAGTAACTTTTAGTTGATTTTTAGTGTTCCTTAAAAGGTAAATTAAGGGGACTACTAAATGAGACCGCAATTGAGACTTTTGATTACCAGGTTCTAAAGTGTAGGCAAACTGTCTTATTATTCGGCCGATTAATAGGACCATAATTATAATTTATAACGGCCTAGGATTTTCACTATGCAGCGCTAAATAATGAAATGTATATGTTGTAACAACGTAAAGCGAATTGAAACGCATATCAGAAACAATTTTGACAAGAAATTTCACTACATTGTTCTTTTGTAAATTGAATGATGAGCTTTCCTTTACTTGCCGGTATTGCGGCTTCAATATTGCATGTGGTTTCAGGGCCAGATCATTTGGCTGCGGTTACCCCTTTAGCGATTGAAACGAGACGAAAAGTCTGGAAAATAGGTTTATTTTGGGGTTTTGGACATCTGACCGGAATGCTTTTGATCGGGTTGCTTTTTCTTCTATTTCGGCAATACATTCCAATAGAGAAAATATCGGAACATAGTGAACAGCTAGTTGGCGCCGTTCTAATTATCGTAGGACTCTGGGCATTATACAGTGTTTTCAGCAAAAGAAAAAACCACAAACATCCGCATGTGCATGACGCGGAAGAGCCCTATATTCATATACATGAGCATGAACATGATAAAAATCAGCCAAACCATAGTCACGCTCATAATAAAAAGATGAAACAGAATCAATGGTCATCTTTTGGGATAGGCGTTTTACATGGACTCGCAGGAATAGCACATTTTATTTTACTCCTTCCCGTATTGGGATTTGAAAATAAATTTGATAGTATTCAGTATATCATTGGCTTCGGAATGGGCACAGTATTGGCTATGACGATTTACACATTCTTACTTGGACAATTAGCGAAGTACTCCAAAAAACAAAACAGTAAATCCCTTTTTAAAATGATACGCTTATCGGGAGGAGTTTTCGCAATTGGTATAGGTGTCTACTGGCTGTATCTTAGTTTTTAGAGCTTTAAATCCGTTATCACTACCCGATGATTTCCCGTATCTGCAATGATTAGTTTATTTTCTTGGGTGGTTATTGAAAAAGGCCAATACAGGGAGCTTGAAGTTCCCATCAAAGTTTCTTTATTGTCGCTGCCTGTTTTAAAATCTCGTTTCCCAATGACCGCTGTTGCTTCAGGATTGTTTTTCGCAGGGATTTTATCAAACCATAATACTCTACTATTCCCAGTATCATTTACCAGTATCCCATCTTTGTAAAAGCAGGCATCATAGGTCCAATTTAAGGATTTTGAAGAGGGAAACAAGCCAAACTGATTTTGTCCACAAGCATTGAAATCGGTTTGTCCAATAATACTATCTGCGGGTTTTGAAAATGCTTTGTCAACATCATTCCACAGTAGGGTTCTATAAAATTGAGTATCAGCTACTATCATTTGTCTTTTGGCGTTTACCTTAACGGAATAGGGCCAAATAGGCTCATGATTTTCATAATCTCTAGTCGAAAAATCAGGCTTGCCAATTACCTCGTCGGCCGGAGCGAAGCTGGTCTTAGGAATTTCACTGTAGTACAGTATTCTACGATTACCGGTATCAGCTACCCATAAACTTCTTCCATCAGAAAAAACACCATAGGGCCAGTTTAGGGTTTGAGCAGAAGGGGCATTTGCAATACCACCAACATTAGTTTGATTTGATTCAAAATCGGGTTGACCCAAAACTACATCAGCCGGTTGTCCATTTTCAGTTGGTAATGAATGCCAGATGAGTACGCGGTGATTCCAGGCATCGGCAACAATTACAACAGTACCATTACTCCATATTCCCGAGGGATATTGCAAGGTACTCGCAGTTACCGGACCACCAGAATTGCGACTTGTTTCTAGTGCATCAATCTGGCCTAAAACAATATCAGGTTCTTGATATTCTGTCTTAGGAATTTCATTCCAAATGAAAACACGGTTGCGCCCCGTATCAGAAACAAAGAGTTTATTTTTCGCGGTGAAAACCCCTCTTGGAGCTAAAAATGGCATTTGTTCAGAGCCCTTAAAAACATATGAATTAGTAACGTTTTTGCCTAGCGTTTCAAAATCCATATTAACAAATTCTAGGCAACTGTTCTCCTGGAAGCATACTGATCACGCGCTTTCCTCCTATCGCACTTTCCATAATTACTTGTTTCGGATGTTCTGCAACAACACTTCCTATAATCCGGGCATTGTGTCCATTTTCATCTTTATGCAAAGCGGCCAACACAGCATCAGCCTCTGACTCGGACACGAAAGCAATAAAAAGTCCTTCATTAGCAACATACATGGGGTCTAAACCTAATAACTCACATGCGCTTGCCACCTGTTCTTCCATAGGCAAATCTCGTTGAATCAGGTCGATACCAAGTTCAGAAGATTGTGCAATTTCTTTCAATACAGTCGCAACACCTCCCCGAGTGGGATCGGTCAACAAATGAATGCTTTCTCCATACTGCTCAATCAATCGTAGTATGGTATAATTTAAATTAGTTGTATCACTCTTGATTTCTGAATCGAATTCCAAACCTTCCCTAACCGACATGATAGCCATCCCGTGGTTTGCAATGTTACCGCTGACAATAATCTTATCTCCTACGGAAATGTTTTTTACGCGGATATTTGCTTTTGGATGAATGGGTCCGATACCCGAGGTATTCACGAAAATTTTGTCGCCTTTACCCTTTTCAACCACTTTGGTATCACCTGTAACAATCTGTACACCAGCTTTTTCACAGGCAAATTTAATCGCTACCAGAATATCCCAAAACTCTTTTACCGGAAGTCCTTCTTCAATAATGAAGCTTAACGAAAGAAACTTCGGAGTAGCACCGCAAACCGCCAAATCATTCACAGTTCCGTTTACCGCCAACTCTCCAATATTTCCTCCGGGGAAAAATATGGGAGATACTAAAAAGCTATCCGTAGAAAAAGCAGTTTTACCATGTAATTCCAAAAAAGCACCATCATGGCGTTCGTCGAGGATATCGTTTTTCAGCAAATCAAAAACACCACTATCTAAAAGTTTGTTGGTTAGTACTCCGCCACTTCCATGACCCAATGTGATCACATCAAAGTCAAGTTTAGGCATGGGGCATTGCAACTGCATGCGTATTTTATTATTTTCTGACATTTACTCGATAATCGAAATTAAAGTAATTCGAGCTTTACCCCGAAATACAAGGTTCTTAATTTTAAGTGCCATGGGAACTTGCCCAGAGCTAGGTTTTTATTGATTAAGCTTCCACCATTCCAGAAAAATGATAGTAGGCCGCACAGGCCCCTTCACTACTGACCATAGGCGCGCCAAGTGGATTTGTAGGTTTACATGTCTTGCCAAATTGAGAGCACTCAAAAGGCTTTTTGATTCCCTTCATAATCTGTCCTGAAATACAATCTGGGTTTTCAGGTGCCTCTTCAATCGTGACACTAAATTTTTTCGTAGCATCAAACGCGGCATATTTCTCACGAACGGCATAGCCGCTATCAGGAATTTCCCCTATACCTCGCCACATTTGATTTCGTACTTCAAAAACTTCATCGATGACTTTCTGAGCTTCTGGGTTTCCCCCTTCCCGGACAATTCTCGCATATTGATTTTCAACCTCTGACTTACTTTGCTCTAATTGACGGATAACCATCAAAATACCTTGCAAAACATCTAAAGGCTCAAAACCGGTAACCACAATCGGCACTTTATATTCTGCCGATATGGGATGATATTCCGTATTGCCCATTATAGTGCATACATGACCTGCCGCTAAAAAGCCATCAATTTTACTTTCCTCATCATCGATCACAGCCTTTATTGCCGGTGGCACCAATACATGGGAAGCCAAAATCGAATAATTTTTTACACCTCTGCGATGCGCATGAACGACGGATAATGCATTTGCTGGAGCGGTTGTTTCAAAGCCCACAGCAAAGAAAACAACCTCTTTATCAGGATTGTCTTCAGCAATTTTCACAGCCTCCAAGGGGGAATATAAAATCCGTACATCGGCTCCTTCTGCTTTTGCTTCAAGCAAACTTTTTTGGGAACCAGGTACGCGTAGCATATCTCCAAAAGAACAAAGAATCACACCCTTTTCTGAGGCGAGATACACCGCTTTATCAATCAAATTTAAAGGGGTGACACAAACCGGACAACCAGGCCCGTGAATCATTGTAACCAAATCTGGTAACATCTCAATGATACCATTTTTCACAAGGCTATGTGTTTGCCCACCGCAAACTTCCATAATCGACCAAGGTCTGGAAACGGTATTTTTTATTTCTTGCAAATACTTTTTTGCTAACTCTGGGTCGCGATATTCTGACATATACTTCATGAGTAGCCGATTTAATTGGTTTTTGGCAAATATTCATCTACATCCGTAAGATCTCCCAGTTCGCCAATCTCTTCCAGATACTTAAACGTTTTTTGAGCTTCTTCTTCATCTACTTTGCTGATGGCAACACCAACGTGTACCAGTACATAATCGTCAATATCGGCATCCGGCAACATTTCTAAACTGGCCTCTTTGGTTATACCACCAAATAAGACTTTAGCCATGCGCACCTTGCCATCATACTTCATTTCAATACTCTTGATTTTACCTGGAATCGCTAAACACATAATTTACTTTTTAATATGCTGATAATAGGAGAACTGACCGAACGAAATGTTCTCATCGTTACTAGACAATATACGATTAAATTTTATATTAATTTTTGAATCTCCACCTAGTTTTATAAGCTTTTCGACGAGAATTGAATTTTGAAAAACCCCTCCACTACAAGCAATAATACTAAAATTATGTTGTGCGGCTATTTTGAAAATTACAAGCGCTAGTGTGTGGATAAAACTATGTGCAAGTCGAGGAATTGAGAAACCATCGACCATAGCCTGGTGAATATTTTGAATGATTGTTTTTGTAGGAATGTTTTCAAATACTACCCCTTCTAAAAAATCAACTTCATTATTTCCAACATACTTTTTTGCTTGATTTTCTAATAGCATTGCAGCCTCACCTTCATAACTAGTCACATCTATTATACCCAACAAGGATGCGACCCCATCAAACAAACGTCCTACAGAGGATGTTTTCAAGGGATTGTTCTCCAACATTTTGAGGTAGACTTTCCATTCTGTTTTAGAAAATTTCTTCTCGGCGATTTGTTTTTCTCCATCAGGCAGCATACTTAATAATGATAATCGAGGTTCCTTTGCCATTTTATCTGCGGCCAACCAGTCATAATACTCAAAATAAAGGAACCGTTCCATTGCACGATTTTGATAGGTGAAAAATTCGCCTCCCCATATCATTTCATCTTCTCCCAATCCTGTTCCATCCCAAACTACACCAAGTATTTTTTCTTCAGACGCGAATAAACCATGCTCTCCTAAGACACTTGCCAAATGGGCTTTATGGTGTTGTACGGAGACAAGCTCAGCACTCCATGTTTCTGCCAGTTCCCTTCCTAAAATACTGCTTTGATACTGTGGATGCTCATCAACCAAAACAACATTCGGTGGTGTTTGAAATAATTCTATAAACTGCTTAAGATTATCTTGAAGCCTCTCCAAAACATCATAACTATCCAAATTTCCAAAATACGGACTCACATAGGTATGAAAATTGGGAACAAATGTGAATGTACTTTTTAAATGGGCACCCATAGCCAGTATTTTATCATCTGACTTTCTTGCATTCAGATAGTTTGGAGCAAGACCGCGAGAGCGGCGAAGTGTTAGTTGTTGTTCTCCGACGAACCTAAATACAGAGTCATCCTGCGGGAAAGAAATTCCCAAATCATGATGGAGGAAATAATCGGTCAATCCAGCTAGTTTTTGAATTGCGTCGATTTTTTTTGAAATAATTGGAGAACCATGCATGTTTCCGCTAGTGGCAATAATTGGAATGTCCAATTCATCCATCAAAAGTGTAAGCAAAGCCGACGAGGGCAACATGACTCCTAAATGATCCAATCCTGGTGCAATACTTTCCTTTTCCAAATTATCAATAGATTCCTTCGGGTTTAAAATTACGATTGGAGCAACCGAAGAAGTAACCGCGTTTTCCTCTATAGAGCTTAGATTAAAATCTTTCTTGATTTTGTCCAGAGATGGGTAAAGCAACGCAAAAGGTTTTGCTGGGCGCTGCTTTTTCTCACGTAAACGTTGTATGGTAGTTTTATTATTGGCATCGCAACACAGCAGATAACCATTAGTGTTTTTAAGTGCTAGAATGCTTCCTTTTCGGATTAAATCAGATGCTTTTTCTATGAGCATTCTCTGGTCTCCATAAAATTGCTTTCCGTCGTAATCTTGAAGTTCCAGTTTAATTCCACAGTCACCACAGCTATTGGTTTGTGAATGAAATCGTCTGTCATCGGGATTAGTGTATTCCTCTTGACAAGAAACACACATTTTAAAGGCATCCACTGTGGTATTTTTTCTCTCAAAAGGAAATTGGGTCGTCACCGAAAATCTAGGTCCGCAGTTGGTACACGTGGTAAAAGCATAAGCATAACGGCGATTGGTTGTATCCCTAATTTCTTCTCTGCATGACTCGCAGATGGCAAAGTCAGGCGTTAAAGGGATATTGACTTGCTGTTTTGACTCCGAAGGAACTATCTTAAAATCCTTAAATTCCTGAAAGCTAATTTCAGAAATCGAATGGGACTGAATAACTGAAATTTCAGGAGCATCATTTAGGATACGCTCTAAAAACCTCTGCGCCTTTTTCGCAGATAAATTGCAGTTAATTAATACCCCATCCTGATTGTTGCATACGGTACCCTTTACGGCAAACTCTTTGGCAAGTTTAAACACAAAAGGTCGAAATCCCACGCCTTGAACTTGTCCGGAAATTGTAATTTCAAAGGTTTTTTGCATTTAGCCATTATCCTTTCTTCCGCTCAATTTTATCCAGCAACCAATTACACCATTCATCAATTCCCTCTCCGTTTGTTGATGAAACTTGCAAGACCTCAATTTCATGATTTACCTCTCGTGCATCTTTAATTACTGCTTCTACTGAGAAAGGAACGTAAGGCAATAAATCAGCTTTTGAAACTAACATCATATCGCTGGTCAAAAACATTTTAGGATACTTTTTAGGCTTGTCATCGCCTTCTGTTGTTGCCATTAAGGTAACGCGATAGTCTTCACCCAAATCGAAAGATGACGGACAAACCAAGTTGCCAACATTTTCAATAAAGAGCAAATCGATGTTTTCCAAGTCGAATTGGTCCAAAACCTGATGCACCATTTGAGCTTCCAGATGGCAAATACCTCCCGTTACTATCTGCAGGGCATGTATGCCGGTCTCTCGAATACGCTCTGCGTCGCGTTCCGTTTCTAAATCTCCGACCATCACGGCCATCGTTATTTTATCCTTTAGTTTTTCTGCAGTTTTCTGCATTAAAGTGGTCTTACCACTACCTGCTGATGAGGTTATGTTGATTAAAAGAGTATTGGTTTTAGCCATTTCCTTTTTAATAATATCCGCTACAAAATCATTTGCTTTAAGCAAATTGATATTGGTGTTCTCGCATTGCACAGTCCCTCGTGCCGCCTTTGTTGATTTATCTACCATTTTCTTTTTTCATTTTTAACCATTTTTGGTCTTACTTTTTAGTATATCTAACTGGCTAGGTCAATCTTCAAACTCTATTTTATGAATAAGCATTTCCTCGCCTTCAATCACATTTTTACTCGGTCGTCCGCAATTATCACAAAGAAATCGATAGTTTTTAACATTTGTAATATGATTGCAAACTTCACATTGAATTTTCAATTGTGTCGACTCTATTTTCAGAGCAACGTTCTGAAATCTACCATCCCTTAAATGATAAACATCATACGCATTATGTAGTAGACGCGGCTCTATGTTTGAAAGGATCCCAACTTTCAGATGAATTGCTTTCATCTTTTGAAGTTTCTCAGCCTCAAACTCTTGTTCTAAAGTCGCAATAATGCTATTTACGATAGATGTTTCGTGCATAACGCTCCTAAATTAAACTTTTAACTTTTTCCAATTCTTGAAGATGTTTCTCAGCTTGTTCTAGTATACCTGAATCTGTGACCAAAGTTTTTACTTCCTCGGCTTTTTCCTTCATTTCTTCATATTTTTTCAACTCCTCCTCATTAGTTTCGTTATGTGTAAGCCATCCCAATTCCAATTGATTCAACAAGGTTAGGGCACGTTCAAAGGGGTATGCTTCTGCCGTTCTTACCTCAAGTGCCTCCTCAAACAGTCCCGACGCTTTATCCAGGTTATCATGAATTTTTGCCGGAGGAAAATGCATTAAGGCGGTCGCATAATTATGACTTGCCATCGCATTCTCATACGGATACTTGTCTTTTGTATAAAAAGCCAGAACTTCTTTGAAGGATGATGCACAAAAGGCCGTCCACATTGGTTTCTCATCAGCAGCTACCGGAATTTCAGAGTAAATTAACGCCAGATTGTGGTGAACATCTGCAAATTTCTGAGGATGTGTATCTCGCTTGAACACTTTCAATACATCCTGAAACGCATTAATGGCTGCCTTATAATATTGAGGACTTCCATTCTTTGACCAGGTATATAATAGAATCGCTTTTTTGAATCCGGCCTCTCCTAAGAACTCCGGAATATCTTCTTCTTTAAAATATTGAATCGCTCTATTAATAAGTTCTTTGGATGCAATAAAGTCTTCCTTAAAATTGGCAATTTCTGCTGCATCGACCAACAGCATTCCTGCCTGTATTTTAAGGCCCTTAGCTTCAAACTGAGCAATAGACTGCAACTGTAAATTATGGATTTTATCCAATTCTTGGCGAACATAAGGAACCTGTAATTGTGCCATTAAAATTCCCGCTAAAAGGGTAGACATCGCATTTTTAGCATCATCGGAAATGGCAATTTCCAGTTGTTCTTCGGCTAACTGTTTAGCTTTATCTAAATCCCCTGCATCCAAGAGTAAATTCAAATAGTGCTTTGCGGTAAATACCTTGATCTCATCATTTTCAGCGTTGGATAATGCTTTAGCAAATCCATTTTGTAGTTCGTTGAAGTCCCGAGGTTTTTCAACTACACCATAATAGCCGAGAATTGCGGTATTATGAAGGGATGTGTTGCTACAAAAATCTACCATATCTGCGGAAATTTCGTATCCGAAATGCAAATGTGTCGCAATCAAAAGGTGATGGTATAGCGGATTTTCTTCAGAAATAAACTCAAAAGCCTTTTGATGGTTTCCTAATTTATAGAAAACCAAAGCAAGTAAATTTTCTTGGCTAAGGGATGTTTTCGGAAACACGTATGGTGGCTCCAAATCATACCAATCTAAAGGAATGGTAATTTCATCGGAATCTATCACCAAGGATTTGTGGTCTTTGATTGTGTCGGCATGCTCAGTTATCGAAACCAATTCATCTAATCGGTCTACGGAAGCAATAGCCATCTGAACTTTTTGATAGATATCAGTTGTTGTTAATATTGTAAGCATTTTTATTTACTTTTTGTGTGCCCCTAGAGTCTTTTGCCGCTGTTTGCTGCATATGTTTACCATAAATTTCTGCAAGTCGCTCTGAACGGTAATCCCCTATATGCTGTATCAAAATTTGGCTAGGGTCTTTGGTATTGATAAATATAAGCAAAACTTCCCACCGCCCTTTTGTCGGGGTGACCTTGTATTGGACCTCGGCATCCATAAGCCAATTGTTTTTCGGTTTCGTCATGTTCTATTTAGACACTGATTTTTATCAAGTCCGTTTTTTCGATGATTTCATAATCCAATTCCCTATCCGATGCATCTAAGTCATTATCTATTAAAATCTCACGTACCGCAAGGGTTTTATCTCCCTTCAAGTTACGGGATTTCAAGAGAAACTGGGTCGATTTATACATTTTTACGAACCATTGACTGGAGACCGGCGTAATCAAAATCTTTTTCTGTTCTTCCACATAGGTAACATAAGCAAAATGGATTTCGCCGAATATTGTTGTAACGAGCTCGGCATCTAAATAGATATGGGAAGATTTTAGAGCAATTTTTGTACTCACGAGGGTATCGATTGATTTAAATCTTCCACAATGTGCTGCACGACCTTATCGCCAGCTTCCCTTACCACATCACTTAAATCAACTTCGAGTTTAGTATTCTCGATAGCGACCAAATACACTTGAATATCCTCTGGATAGTCATCTTGTAAAATCTTTTTGGTATAGGATAAGGCTTGATCCCATTTCATCCCATGGAGAAAAACCAGAGGGTCATCTTGGGGTGCTTTCATTACCTCTTCCGCAGGGACCTTAAACAAAGTTCCCACAGGTTCATTGCTATTCAAGACTGCGTCTACCAAAATTATCCTATCATGCCCTTTTAAACCAAAGAGCACTTCAAAGGCTGCTGTGCCCATATCAAAAATCGTAATATCCTCAGAATCCGGAAGCTTTTTGCGCAACTGTTCAATGACATAAATACCAATTGCATCATCGCTCCGCACCGGATTTCCAAATCCCATTATTGCAGTCTTCATCTCGTTAGATTTATGGTTAAAGTAAAAACTTTCCCGAGGTTACCCACAGGAAAGTCTTTTTAAAACTATGTGCTAGAAGTTAAAGTTTAAATCGCGATAGCTCCACACCACTTTTTGCATCATGGGCATGTACAGTACAAACCAGGCAAGAGTCAAAAGAGCGAGCGACAATACCTACCTCAACAGGATCTAATGGATCTTCGATAGTCGTCCCCAAAAGAGCAGTTTCTATAGGTCCAGGATTATCGTTACCATCTTGAGGGCCAACATTCCATGTTGTCGGCGCCATAACTTGATAGTTTTTGATGACACCATCCTTAATTTCAATCCAATGAGCTAAAGCTCCCCTTGCTGCTTCAGTAGCACCAAAACCTTTGCCGTCTTTCTCAACAGGTTTAGTGTAGAATTCACCATCCAGGTCGATTTCTGACAACCATTGCTCGATGAACTTATAGATTCTTGGTGCTTCATGTACACGGGCCAAAACCCTTGTGAAGACGCTGGGACCCAACTTCTTGATTATATCGCCGAATAACGGGTCTCTAATTTGATGTTCCTTGTTATTAGGATTTGCATTCATGATTACTCTTGCCAATGGCCCTGCCTCTGCTGCGTGACCATCATATCGAGGCGATTTCGCCCAGCTATACTGTCCGTCAAAATTACTATCATGCAATGTTTGTGACGGAGCGGGAGTGGGAAGTGGCTCATCCCAAGGATGTAATCCGTCTTCTTGATCGTTGTACCATGAATGCTTCACATGCTCACTTACTTTCATATGGTCGAACTCGTGATAGTTTTCTCCATCAAAGAATCCACTAGACTGAATCAAGGCATCGTTTCTACCATCGATTGTTGGATTATTATAACGGTCTTTATGGAGGTAAGTACCTGTTGCCAAAAACTTCCCTACACCTTGACCAAATTTATCCAAGCCGAATTCAAGTCCGGCACGAATCAATAATCCCAAATCACTATTCTTTTGCGATTCATTCTCCTCTACCCAGGCCAACATATCGTCCCAAGTTTTAATTTCCATGTAACGCTCAATAGAGCAGCCCAACCAGACCGGCTCTAACCAATCGTTTTTGAATTGCGCCAATATTGCATGCGCTCGCGTAATATCTTTTAAGGTAGGAGCACACATCACCCCACCGGGCACCATATAACTCGAATGTGGCCATTGACCACCGAACAAGGCATAGATTTGAACTGGAAGCCCACTAGCGGTCAATCCTATTTGAAAGGTTTCCCCAACGTAGGCTGACCAGCGTTTTACCACTTCCTTATATAAAGGTTTATCGGCATACTTTTTATTAGCTAAATCCGTGGCGAAAATCGCATAATACCATCTTGGGATACTTTGAAGGGTTTCCGAAGCCTGACCAATCGCTCTCAACAAAAGAGCATTTGGGGTTAGCTTTGTTCCCCAAGCAGTATCTAATGCCGAGGATGCACAATATAGGTGCGACCCTCCACAAATACCACAAATTCTAGGAGTAACAATGAGTCCCGATTGTGGATCCTTGCCTGCCATGATTTTCTCAAAACCCCTGAACATCGCTGCTTGCGTATGGGCGCGTGTGACTTTGCCGTTGTCAATATAGACCTTCACATCCAAATCGCCCTCAACACGACCAACGGGAGATATATTTAATTCTGTTACTGACATTTTTATTCTTTTTCGTTGCTATTATTTTGAACCTTCCTTAACCCTATGGTTTGTAGGTAATACTTTCTGGAAACCGGCCTCTAAATAGTAAGCCAATTTGTTCCTACCCTCTGGGACTTCTTTAGGAAATGTACCCATGTACTTCATGGTCTTAAAAACACTACCTTTCATAAGGTCGTTATGTGGAAAGCCAGGTTCGGTACAGCCCAAACAAGGATGATTAGCTCGGGTTTTACTAGATTGTCTGTTCCACAATATATTGTTACAACTCGCTCTTGTCATTGGGCCTCTACATCCAACCTCGTAAAAGAGGCATCCGTTACCCCTTTGGCCAAATCCACCATCGACTTTTTGTGCAAAGTTGACTACGTTGGTACAACCTGTCTGAACAAAGTCGGTAAAAAACGTTTTTGGCCTGTGGTAATCATCAATAAGCACATCGCCTATCCTTCCCACAGAAATCGCGACAAGAATTTGAGTAATCCAATCTGGGTGCGCAGGGCAACCTGGTATATTTATTACTGGCAAACCACCTTTTGAAACATAGTCAGGGCCCAAGAACCCACCCTTGTTCTTTTTATGGAATTGCATTCCAGTAGATTCACTAGGGTTTGGCGGAACTGCAGGTATGCCTCCCCATGTTGCGCAATCGCCAATAGCGACGACATAGCCCGCAACTTCTGAGAGTTCCTTAATCCAGTCCTTCATCGGACGGTCAGCGAATAAGTTCATGGTTCCTGTGTTATCCGGGCCTTGAATTATCGAGCCTTCAAAAACAAGAATATCCATCTGCACTTTTCCTGCGAGGATATCCTTTAATAGGTCTTGAACTTGGTCCCCAATCTGTAAACCGGTTGTTGGGTGCCATAAAATGTTTAGCCCGAAATCGGTAATAAGTTCTACCACCGTTGGTTCTTCGGCGTTCAAAAAGGACATTGTGTTGCCACTACATGCACCTCCTTGTAACCATAGTACATTTGCCATAAGTCATTTGATATTTATTTTAAAAGTAATGAAAATAAGAATATGATTCTTATTTAACAAAATTTTTAGAGTATTTTGCGTTATTTGGAATATATCTTAATTATTCATGACAACCTCTTAAAATAAAAAGTCTGTAAGCTAATTTAATTTCAGATGAACTAATTGAGTTTCATGAAAGGAACCAATTATAGGACTTTTTCAACACGATAAAAGGAGCTCTTACTTATACCGGCTTTTTCACATGCCGTTTTTATGGGTAGGTCTTGTTTATCGTACAGGTATTTTGCAAAATGATATTTCTCAATGGTTTCTTTTTTAGAACCAGTTGGTCTGCCCAATAATTTGTTTCGCTTCCTTGCGTTGGCAAGTCCGACTTTAGTTCTTTCACTAATAAGGTTTCTTTCGAATTCCGCAACGGCAGCAAATATATGCAGTAAGAACTTACCGTTTGCCGAGGCGGTATCGAACTCCGGTTCGCTTAAGCTTTTAAAGTGAACCCCTGCCTGATTAAACTTATCTATAAGCTCAACCATATTTTTTAAAGAACGAAACACTCGGTCATTTTTATATGCGATAACAGTGTCCCCTTCGCGCATATATTTAATCAATTCATTTAGCCCTTTTCTGTCACTCCTGGCACCGCTGGCAACGTCCTTGTATATTTTTTCACAACCGGCATTTTTAAGTAGGTCTATCTGAGATTCTAAATTTTGATCTTGGGTTGATACTCTGGCATATCCAAAAATCATAATAGTTCAGTTAATTTATAGCTCATAATGATTCGGCAAAAAGGGTGTCAATCGTAAAACAATTGTAGTATTCTATTCCCCCTATGCTCTTTGAGTTCCAGCAATAGTTTCTCTTGATCACCAAAGGTAAATTTGGGTACGGTCAGCACAAACTCACGGCTCTCACCATCTTTAATGATTTTTGGAAGAGAATACCTGAAAACAGGCTCAATTTCAATTTTTTGATAGGATGATTTTTTCCGCTTGTTTCCATTTACCTTGAAAATTTTCAGATAATCCATCTCAAAGTCTATCCCAGATCTGTTTTTTATCTCCACAAGTGCATAGACCTCGGTTCGGTCGTAAATCAGGTCCCTCAGATGTAGTACTACACCTTTTTTTCTTTTGCGTTTTAGACTGTTTCGATTGTGCTTCAGTTGAAATTCGCTGAATTTTTTAAAGTATTCAAAACGATTCGGGGAACCGGTTTGTGGGGTCTTCCTCGTCACAGAATCCTTCAATACGGATACCGAACTTTTACTAGTTGGAATAAACAAAGGACTTTCAAAACCAATACGTTCATTTCTAGGAATAAAATAATTCAGCGTATCCAAATTTTTCAGATACTTCAATTTATAGGCGTAAACTTCATCGGTGGACGTAATTACCAATAGGTTGCTTTCATGGCCCTTTACCCCCTGTAACAAACCTACATGCTGAAGGTTTTCTTTATTATAACTAAAAGTAAAGTTGGGTGAACCAACGACCGCCTGACGAATTTCATTTGGAAAGAAAAGTGCAACAACCTCCCTTTCATTTGTGCCGATTGTTTTTAATTCTTGTGCACTTGTTTGGCCTAAAATAAGAATCGATATAAAGATTAGTATCATTTTCATAATGCAGGTTTTAAAATAAGCTGATATTGATTATAAACCGTCACCTTCACATTACGGTTGTTTCTTCGAAAGACTTGCTTGACACCTCCTACTTGTGGCACACCGGGAATATTTATGTCCTCTACCACGTCCCCTATAACCTCCGTGGTGGCCTCACCCGTAAAGCTGTTTCGTATGTAAATACCCTCATTGCCATCCAGTAAATCGAAGGCTTTCAAATCCACCAGTTTGTTGTTGATGTTCGTAATAGTGATAAAAACCCGGTTAGCATTAAACCGGACAAAACCATAAACCAACGAATTTCTGGGGATAGAATCGCCGTTGATGAGCGCATCTACGGCCAGTCGTAATTCCAATCGCTCGTCGCTTTTCACCGTTTGTTCTCCGTTGACTTCCACCATAACAAAGTCATCTGTCCTTCCTTTTGTTGTTTCCAAATCAACCAATGAAACTGGTTTAGGTTCGTAGGCAAAAAACTCATGATGGGCCTTTGCAAAATCAATGACCGTTTCTTCGATTTGATTTTTAGGCGTGCCGGCCATTGGTTTTGATGAACTAATGTCCGCCGTATTATTGTATTCTCCAGATTCGTAATTTATCCTTCCTGAGGCATAGATACTGTCCACGATACGTTGACGCTCTTTCTCTTGATACATAGAGTCATAAAGTCCCGTTGAATCCAATAGTGATTCGTCATAAATACTTGGAGCATTGGACTCCCGTACTTCTTTCAAGTCATTGATGGCATCCAATTTCGAGGAATACTCTTTTTGTTCCTCCTTCAATTCCGGCACCACAGGCTGGGTCAGTTCTGACTTCACATCGTCTCCCTCTCCCATTACGAGAAATCCATAGCCAACTATAAATAGCACTACCAAGGTGACTATGGTGATAAATATCATTTTGTTTCGATCTAGTTTCATTTGAAGCTATTTTTGAATGTTGAGTTTTTTAAGGGAGTTTTCAAAGAAGTTGGTTATCAATAGACCATGGGTATTATTAGGGAAATTTCTATCTACCTGAAGCAGATTGCCTGTGGTTATTAATTGGTACCTATCGATAATAGATCCCCGATTGATCTCAAAAATGGTTTCCGTTTGAAAAGATATGCGTTCCCCACTTAAAATAAGTTCCGTATTGACCGAGATAACCTTTTGCACCAGGGAGTACTGCAGCAACCTGTTATAAACCCCATCCGCCTTTTTCTGCCGGTAGACATTATCGACAGTACTATCTCCCAGCCACAAGGCCTTTTCAAGATTTTTTTCATAGTTACTTTCATCGATTCCATAGAAATAGTTGTGAAATAAATCGAGATGGGAAAGCGCCTCGACTTCCATATTTTCCTTTTGCGAAACCAATTTTAAGGGAATTATGGAACCATCCGTGTTTACGGCAAAGGTGCTGTTGAGCATACGCTGATTGAAACGATAGACCGTTACCAGTGCAAAAATGCTGGTCAATAGACAGGCCAGTACGACTGCCAAAACGATGTAGCGGTTAAGTTTCAAAACGCTATAGATATTTCTATATGGGGTTAGTTTATTTTTCATGATGTTTATATTACTCGACAAATAGCCTTAAGGTGAAGCTGGTAGCGCGTTTATAAAGTTTGAACTTCAACAGAATGATGAACCCCACTCCTGCCAATTCAATGACCGGGGCAAAGAGTTCACTACCGAAATCGGTACCGAATAGGTTTGGCCAAAAGTTTTCGGTGATTTCTTGATAGAGCTCGTTTACAAAAACATTGACCAAAAAGAATGCGGGTACTATCATATAAACAGCTGCGTACAGCTTAAAAAAGCGATAGCCCATTGGTCTGAATTTTTCAAAAACGGCCATGCTGATGACCAGTGGAAAAAAAGCCTGCATGATTCCCAACAGAAAGTAGCGTTCCGCCAAAAACATGGGATAGATGAACAGATCCAACACCCAAAGAAATAGTCCTAATGCTAGCGCAATCATACGTATTCCCAGGAAAGGAGTCGTGAGCCATTCATACAGAATGCCCATCGCCTTTGTGGTTGCATCCAAAAGGCCCAAATCCTCTTCTACTTCGATATCCTGTAGTTCCAAGGGTAGTAGTACTGGGGCCGTTCCTCGATATTGACCTTCTATGGCCACTAAAATGGAGTCAAAAGCATCCAATACTTCCGTAGAGAAAATAACCACCAGGACAACCGCAAAATTTTTGATCAATTCGGTGGGGGTCAAGCCCCATGTAGCCCCTTGGATGGTCGCCCCTCCTTCATAGTACTTTTTCAGAATATTGATCAGAAAAAACAAAACGGCCAGCACTTTCATTCCACCGATCACATAGGACGCAAAATCACTATCCTTAATGGTCTGAAAAACGGAATCGACATATTCCAACCCGATGGACAAAAACATGCTATAGCCTTTTAATAGTTGGTTTCCCTATTATTGATTCTGTCCTGCATCTCTCGAAAGGAAATAATGAGCTTATACCTCTTATTCTTTAAGGTGATGTCCGCTATCATTTTTTGAGAATCGTCCCGATGTGCTTCCAATATTTCCAATCGCTCGGCATCATTGAGTTTTAGAAAGTCATTGGAGAGCACCTGGTTCATAAATTCCAGATTACGAAGTGAGCCGTCAATGATGGTATTGAAAGCGTTGGAAACGGCATCTATTTCGTCAGGATGGATGTAAGGAGAATTTAGGATACCCCTCAAATCGTTTCGGACCATAATGACCAAAGCTTCGTTGTTTTCATTGATTTCCTTGACGGCCTCATATTGCGCTACCGCACTGTTTACTTTTTCAATGGTCTCTTTGGCCTGTTTGAGAAACTTGACGGTTTTGATCATTTCGCTAGTCTGTTTGGCGGATTCAAACAACTGCTTGATCAACGATAGAAAATTGGTGTTGTCATAAACTGGGATACCCTGCGCTTTCGTTTGACCTGTACTGGCTATAGCCAAGAATACCGAAATGATGATGGTTTTAATTGTAATTTTCATAAGGTTATTTTTTTATATGTGTATCCGTGAGTTTGCA
>NZ_DFMT01000039.1:0-60193 GCF_002376385.1 Algoriphagus sp. UBA3586
GCTAAACTGACGGCTATGGCCTGTGGCAGGCAGGTCGCATATTTTCCCCAATACATCGGGGCATCCCAGTGTGTTTCGGCTCCGACATGCTCGATTTCATATTCTTCATTATTTGATTTTGGATATTAGACTGTATTTGATGGATTGAGTTTAATACCGATTTGTTAATGAATCTAAATTCTACTTTTCCTCAATCAACTCTCTTCTCTCCGAGGCTCTAACATATTTTGGCTTGATCAATAAGCGAAGACTCGGGTCAAAGGAAAGGTAATTCCAAGACCAGTCCAGAAAAATCAATAGCTTATTTTTCACTCCCAAAATGGCCATTAGATGTACAAATAGCCATGTCAGCCAAGCAAACAATCCTTGGAACTTAATAAAAGGTAAATCCACTACCGCCAACTTCCTTCCGACTGTAGCCATTGAGCCCAAGTCTTTGTATTTGAAAGGTTCCCCCTCTTTCCCTTCCTCATAGTTAACCAAATTCTTTGCTAAAGCACTAGCTTGCTGCAATGCTACCTGAGCTACTTGAGGATGCCCCCTTGGATAATCATCAGTTTCCATCAGACAGATATCTCCCAAAGCATAAACACCTTCTAGCCCATTAACTTGATTGAATTTATCTACTAGAATTCTTCCATTTTTGGCAAAAAGCTCATCCTGCAAACCCTTAATCCTGTTAGGCTTAATTCCGGCTGCCCATAAGAGAGTTTGAGTTTCTATTTTATTGCCGTTTTCCAGGAAGACCTGTTGTCCATCATAATCCTGAACTTTAGTCTCCAACTTGACTTCCACCCCCAATTTTTTCAAATATTCCAGCGCATGCTCTTTGGCTTCATCCGACATGGAAGCTAAGAGGGAAGGACCAGCCTCAATCAACACCACCTGCATATTTTTAAAGCTTAATTCAGGATAGTCTTTGGGAAGCACATTATTCCTTAGCTCAGCCATAGCACCGGCAAGCTCCACACCTGTAGGCCCTCCGCCAACAATAACCACATTCATCAGGGCTCTTCTGTTTTCTTGCTTTTCTATGTTGATTGCTTTCTCATAGTTAGAAATAATCTTATTCCTGATGTATAGAGCCTCTGAAACAGTCTTCATGGGAGAAGCAAAAAACTCTATGTTTTTGGCTCCAAAATAATTGGTATCTGCCCCCATGGCTAACACCAAATAATCGTAGTCCAAATATCCCGAATCCGTGAACAAGCGCTTTTGATCCGTGTCCAAAGACTCAACTTCAGCCATTCGGAAGATTACATTTTTTGAATGATGAAATATTTTCCTGAGCGGAAAGCTAATTGCACTTGGCTCTAAACCTGCTGTGGCAACCTGATAAAAAAGTGGCTGAAATTGGTGGTAATTATTTTTATCCAAAAGGACAACCTGTAGCTTTTTCTTATTTAGGTTCCTGGCAAGTTTGAGCCCGGCAAATCCGGCGCCAATGATCACTACCTTGGGAAATGGAGATTTTGGAATATTGGGAAGGGGAGAGTGAGAGCGTTCCGTCATATACTAAAGTTTTTTAAATGATACGAAATCACACATAAAAAAGACGGGAATTCTTCAAAAAGTATGGGGTGGATTAACTCAGTCAATCCCACCGCTAAAAGGAAAAGATTTCTTATTTTTACGGCCTAAATCGAGTAAATCCATGGGAAGAGCGTTTGAATTCAGAAAAGAACGAAAATTCAAAAGATGGGACAAAATGTCCAAGGTCTTTACCAAGCTAGGTAAAGAAATCGTGATGGCAGTGAAAGCAGGCGGACCCGACCCCACGTCCAATCCAAGACTGAGAACCCTCATTCAGAATGCCAAAGGTGCCCAAATGCCGAAGGACAGGATAGAGGCAGCTATCAAAAGAGCATCTAATAAGGACGAAAAAGACTACGAAGAAATTGTATATGAAGGCTACGGTCCATACGGTATTGCCGTGTTGGTGGAGACTTCTACCGATAATATAAACCGAACAGTCGCCAACGTAAGATCTTATTTTACCAAAGCGGGTGGCTCCTTGGGAACTTCCGGTTCGGTAAGCTTCATGTTTGATCACAAAGCTGTTTTCAGATTCACCCAAGGCGAATTGGATATGGATGAGCTGGAGTTAGAACTCATTGATTTTGGTTTGACCGACATCGATGAAAACGAAGGAGAGATTTTTGTTTATACAGAATTTGAAGACTTCGGTACCATGCAGAAAGCATTGGAAGAAAAAGGTATTGAAGTGATTTCCGCAGATTTCCAATGGTTCCCTACCACCCTGACTGAATTAACTGAAGAGCAGGAAGAGGTCATCAATAAGATGATCGAAAAGATGGAGGAGGACGATGATGTAAACAACGTATACACTAATATGGCCTAAGCGAAAGCTTGGGCTCTTTTTTTTATGAATTTTCCAAGAAGACAGAATTTACAACAGCAAGAGAAACCACTTATTATCGTAGGAAGTAAAAATCCGGTGAAAATAAGAAGTGCGGAAGACGCATTTTCACTGGCTTTTTCCAAGGGATTTCACATCAATGGAATCACTACATCTTCAGGCGTACCTGATCAGCCCTATGGAGATGAAGAAACTTGGCTGGGAGCAAAAAACAGAGCTCTAAATGCCAAAAAGAATTTTCCGGAAGGAAATTATTGGGTAGGAATCGAAGGTGGATTGGACCAAGATAAACATGGCATGTTTGCTTTTGCCTGGATCTATATTTTAGATGATAATGGGCAAGTGGGTCAAGCCAAAACCGGCACCTTTTATCTACCCGAGGGTATAGTCAGTTTGATCAAAAGCGGAATGGAACTGGGTGATGCAGATGATCAGTTTTTTTCAAGAACAAATTCCAAGCAAGAAGGCGGGTCAGTTGGTATTTTAACAGATGGAAAGCTTACTAGGAGAGATTACTATTCTCAGGCAATTTTACTTGCTTTGATCCCTTTTTTGAACAAAAATTACTATTAGATGCGATTTTTCGAATAAAATTTTAAATAAAAGTCAGTTTTTTTTTAAAAAATCTTTGAAAGTATTGGATAATAAAAAAAAAAGTAACTTCTTTAGTTTTATACTATTTCATAGTAACATATTTGTAACACATATATAAAGAAAAGTAAAAGTTGCTGTAATCACCCCTAAGTTTATTAGCGACAAAACCTCCCCTCTTGGGGAGGTTTATTTTTTTAGATTCCTGATGAAATTTCTAAGAGCAACTCTCCAATCTGAATCAGCATCCCATTCAGGTCCTATATATAATTCATCTCTTACCAATAGCTTGATATAGTATTTTACCACGGTTTGATTTTCTATTTCAGGATCGGAATTTAGCCCCATACTTTTTTTAAGGTCCGCTTCTCTCCCTTCAACTTTCACCAATAGAAACTGAATTCTGTCCCTGATCAATTCCTGATTGGTTTTCGCCTCAGTTAGCCAAGCAACTTCGTAAGGATATTCTGCTTTGAGAATTCCTTCTATCTCTGCTTTTTGGGCTGCTTGTTCCGCCAATATCCGTTCGGCTGACTTACCATATAAATCATATCTGAAATATGTCAAAGAACCGGTCTCAGCACTTGATCCTTCCAATGGAACACCCAGTTTAAATACTTCCAGGTTTAGAGGATTTCTTGCAAAAAATTTACTGGAGGAAGCTTGCTGGGCAGCTTCGCCTTGAGTTATACTTGGAAACTCAGGAATATCGATCACCAGGAGGTTTTTGGTTCTGACATTTTCTCCCAAAGCTCCAAACTGATCCGCTACTTCTTCAATTTTGGGGGCGCTCAGACCAAATAGAGCAGTTGATGTGATGACTTTCCCATCTCCACTGAACTTTCCTACATGGATACTCGCATTGTTTCTTTGACGGGTGACTAATATGATATTTTTAATCAGGCGCTGCTCAAATGCCTTTGCATAATTACTTTGAACTTCCTCCGATAAGGAAACCTGCTCAAGCTCGTAATAAGCGACTGGGTCACCTCCAGCTTTTACTAAAGCAGAATGAACCGAATCGGCAACAGCCTTCCAATCCATTACCGGTCTGGCAGCTGGATCAGCAGAGATCAAAACCACAGACTTTCCATCAAAAAAAGTCTCCGGTAAATTCCCTTGACTCCTGACTGGATGGGACAAGATGAGTATTGCCAGAAAAATTAAATATTTCATAGAGAAATGGAAGGAAAGAAACTTAAATTAAATTCGGACTTTAAATAACGAAATTTTAAGCATCTCATGTACCAAAGACCAAAACTTCTCCTCTTTTTCATCATCTGCTTGGCTCATTTTTCTGTTTCTGCACAATCCTTACGGGAAAAAACTCTTATCAAACACATGGTTTACCTTTCTTCCGATGAGTTGAAAGGGAGAAAAACCGGAACCCCTGAAAACCTTAAAGCGAGAGAGTACATAGTATCCGAATTCGAAAAATCAGGATTAAATTCTCAATACCCAGATTATTTACAGGAATTTCAGTTTTACAATCGAAGAGAAGGAAAAACCCTCACTGGAAAAAATGTAGTAGGATTTGTAGCGGGGACAGAGAGCAAAAAAATAATTGTGATCACAGCTCATTACGATCATGTGGGAGTAGGGAAAAAGAACGCTGAAGGCGACTCTATATATAATGGAGCTGACGATAATGCCTCTGGCACGGCTGCTTTGATTGAAATGGCAGATTATTTTGCGAAAAACCCGGCCAAGCATAGCCTGATGTTTGCAGCTTTGGATGGAGAAGAAATGGGACTTCAAGGTGCAAAAGCACTGGTTGCAGATTTTCCCTTCGAATTGGAAGTGATCGCACTGAATGTCAATATGGACATGATATCCAGAAATGAAAAAGGGGAGTTATATGTTTCTGGAACTCACTACCATCCACAATTCAAACCGGCATTGGAGTCTGCCGCTGCTGATTCCGACATTCAATTAATGTTTGGCCATGATATCCCAGGTACAGGGGCTGATGACTGGACTAAATCATCAGATCACGGTGCTTTTTTCGAAAAAAAGGTTCCTCATTTATACTTTGGAGTTGAAGACCATCAAGATTATCATCAGGTTACCGATGAATTTAAAAATATTGATCCAGAATTTTATGTGAAGGCCAGCCGACTCATTTTGAACTGCATTTTGGCTTTAGACGAAGATTTGGCAAAAGAATAGGAGATATTTTTCCTTTGTTCCATAGGTTACTTACTTTGTATGGAATTGATTAAAAGTAGATTTTGGCAAAAAATGATTTCATAACCAGACTCCTGATTTGGAGATTAAGGCATATGAGTAATCAAAATTTTATTTTGATTCTCAGTGGCATCATTGGTGTGATTTCTGGTCTGGCCGCAGTGATTCTCAAGCAAGGAGTACATGCTATCCAAAACTTTCTGACAGAAGGTTTTTACGTAGAATATGCCAATTTCATGTACATCATTTATCCGATAATAGGTATCGCTGCTGCCTTTCTAATAGGAAAATATCTTTTCAAAGATGTTGGTGGACATGGAATTCCGGATGTACTGTTTACAATTTCCAAAAAGCAGAGTTTAATACCCAGAGTAAAGACCTACAGTAGGGTTTTTACTTCGGCCTTGACGGTCGGTTTTGGAGGTTCCGTCGGATTAGAAGCACCCATGCTGGTAACAGGGTCAGCCATTGGTTCCAATATTGGAGTTTTGGTACATCTCAACTCCAAAAAAAGAACTTTATTGATTGGCTGTGGAGCTGCTGGTGCGATATCGGCCATATTTGGAGCGCCGATCGGAGCCGTGATTTTTGCGATAGAGGTCATATTAATGGAAATCAGTACGGCAAGCTTTATCCCTTTGCTGATTGCCTCGGTGACGGGCTCCCTGACTTCCATGTTGTTGATTGGGGAGGATTCAGTCTTCAATTTCAATCTTCAGGAAGAATTTAGAGCGGCCCATATGCCCTATTATCTTTTATTGGGGATTTTCTGCGGCATAGTCTCTTTGTATTTCAGTAAGGCTGTAGTCCGAACAGAAAAAATCATGGAGGGACTGGAAAGCCAAACCATCAGAATTCTGTATGGTGGAGCAATGCTAGGGTTCATGTTGTTTTTCTTTCCTCCTATATATGGGGAGGGTTACGATACACTGAACTTGCTTATTGATGGCAACTCCAACCAGTTATTGGAAAAAAGTCCATTTTTCTCTGCAATAGAAAACCCGTACATGATTTTGATTTTTTTGGGCTTAATTATCTTAATTAAACCCATTGCCTCCGCTTTGACATTGAGTGCAGGAGGATCGGGAGGGATATTCGCTCCATCCTTATATGTCGGGGGTCTAGTAGGCTTCCTTTTCGCTTTTGGGAAAAACATGTTGGGAATTCACATTCCCCTGCCTCTCGCTCATTTTACCTTAGTGGCTATGTGCGGTGTCATGGCGGGAGTTCAACACGCGCCTTTATCAGCTATATTCCTTATCGCTGAAATAACTGGGGGATATGAACTTTTTGTACCACTGATGTTCGTTTCGGCCATCTCCTATATCACCACCACTTACTATCAAAAGGACAGCCTTTATATTCAACAACTTAAGGAAAAGGGTAAACAGCTGCCAGAAACCAAAGATCAAGAGTTGCTGGATATGATAGATATTTCTCATGTAATAGAAAGAGATTTATTACCTATTCACCCAGAGTCCAAGCTGAAAGATTTGATCGACTTGGTTAAAATTTCCAAGAGAAATATTTTCCCTGTTGTGGACGAAAATAAAATACTCCGTGGAATCATCACCTTGGATGACATCAGGGATATCATGTTTGACTTAGAAAAGCAAGAAAACACTCAAATTAGGAGTTTAATGCATAGTCCTCCAGAAATCCTATTAGCTACTGAAAATATGCAAAAAGCCATGGATAAGTTTGAGAAGTCAGGAGCATGGAACCTGCCTGTAGTAGAGGATGGACGCTATTTGGGCTTTGTTTCAAAGTCCAGAATCTTCAATTCTTACCGAAAAAGATTGATCCGACAAAGGCAGGATTAAGGCCGATTTAAAAGAATATTTGGATTTTGAAATTATCCACTTTTTAACATTCATTTTAACAGCCCTTTTTTCAGTTAGCTTCGATTATCCACAAATTTACCTATTATTGATCGCTATTAAAATACTGATTTTCAGCACTTTATTATGCTATTGTTGAAAAGTGTGGATAAATAATTGAAAATGTGGATAAAAAATTCTTGCATTTTTTAATCCTCAAAATTAGCCTGTATGAAGCATTTTTTAACTTGGAATTCATATTCCCTTAACACAAAAAATTAAGCCTTGATTTTTTTTAAAACAAATTTTATTTGGATTCGTTGTCGTACAATACACTTTTTGAATCCTGAAAAACAGTTTTATTGTACTGAAAAAAATTCAAGCTTTGAATATTACAATTTTGGTTCAGAAAGATCAATTTTAAGTCTTTAGCTATTCGCCTTGAGATCAAAGCGCTTAACTATGGAACAGCAATAAATTTCAATATTGGGTGAGAGTCTAGTAAAGGCTTTTTTGAAAAATAAAAGTCCCGATTGCAAAGCCCTAGTTTCCCCAGCCTAGGGGCTCAAGATTATTCATTTGTCTCAATATCCAACCTTGTCTTCCGGAGATGTAATTGGTAGGTCTCCTAGGGCTCCATCGTATTGGGTTCGGTAATACTGCAGCTATCATGGCAGCTTCTCCACGAGTAAGTTTTTTGGCCGATTTACCATAAAATGTTTGAGCAGCAGCCTCGATTCCATAGATTCCGGGGCCCATTTCTATGACATTTAAGTACACCTCCATAATCCTTTCTTTGGGCCAGAGAAATTCTACTAGAACTGTAAAGTAAGCTTCAAGCCCCTTTCTCACATAATTTCTACCTGGCCAGAGAAACACATTTTTGACAGTCTGCTGGGTTATGGTACTTGCTCCCTTTATTCTTTTACCTTTCTTATTCCCTTCCCAAGCTTTTTTCATGGCTTCCATATCAAAACCTGAATGCTGCAAAAACTTTTGATCTTCTGAGGCATATACCGCTTGAGGTGCATGCCTGGAGATCTCCTCCATCGGTACCCAGTCTTTGTAAAGCCTCAGTTCTTTTTTTTCATCCAAAGACTGCTCTACCAAACGAATCACCATTAATGGAGTAAGTGGAACAGGCACAAAGCGATAAATGATGACCAAACCAATTGATATGATAAAAAACCAAATAATGATTTTTAGGATAAATCTGCTGACCCAATGGATTATTTTCATGCTTTGCGCTTTGCTTTTGCCTGTACAAATTGATAAAAAAATACGGAATTTGAAGCTTTGGCAATAGCTTCTAAGTCTGATTCCATCTCCCTTATATCCTTCTCCTTGATTAAATCGGTGTCCAACATAGGTTTAGCAGCACTTTTCATCAACTCTTTCCAATAAGCTGTCATGCGCTTTAATTCCTCTGGCCTTGATTGATCCAAATGAAACCCACCTCTTTGTAATTCTATTTCCTCGAAACCTACTTCATGCAGCAAATTTCCCAGCTTGACCCCAATATCAGGATCTCCTCCACTTTGAATCTGATGGGCATTGTAAGCATTATAATATCGCTCCAGACCCGGCAATTTGGGTAAAAAATAAAAACTTGAATTGAAGACCTCTGTTAAATAGATAATCCCCTCAGGGTGCAAGTGCTCATAAACTGACCTTAGCACCTTTTTTGGATCTTCTACATGCTCCAAAACCCAACAGATAAATCCAGCATCAAACTTTTCCTCTAAATTCAGTTCTGCTGCATCTTGATTGACAAAATTGATTTCCCTTTCCGAAAATCTGGATAAATTGATTTGGGCTTTTTCAATTTGAGACTTCTCTATTTCCACACAGGTCAAGTCCAAGTCAGGATAAAGGCTCAATATTACCTGTGATTGTGCCCCAACTCCTGAGCCTATTTCCAATACATTTTTTTGATTTTTTAAATCAATGAAAGGATAAATTAAAGGAGTCAGAATACCCGCCTGGCTCATCAGTCGCTCCTGCTCCTCTGTCAGATATCCATGAATGTATTTTCCCATATTTAGTCCAAATATCGTCAGAACTGTGAGTTCTCCAATAAAGATCAAAGAACCGTGCTTTTCCTTAACACAATAGGGGCATTTAGTTTAGACGAAACCGATTCTAAAAAATATTTGAGATCAGGATATTCCTCAGAAAGATATCTGTCCTTATGAATTTCCAATTTGACTAGAACATTAAGTTGATTGGTTGCCAATTCAACTAAATATGAAAAGCGGGCACCCTTTGAAGGAATTGTTAGACTAGTTTGCTCAGGAAAATCATCTAAAACAAATCCCTCAGGTATAGGAATGCTTATATTGAAATTTTCAAAATATGGATATTTAAATTCTATGGGAAGAATACGGCTATCTTGGGTAAATGGATTATTGTTAAATTCTGAAAACTGAATTGGTTTAAGAAAAATTGTTTCCTCTGATTCATTTCCCACAAAAGAATCAAAAGTTAAAACTATTGATCTGCTAGAGCTTAGCTGATCTGATATACTGGGATTTTTGATTTCATTCCCCTTTAAAATCGGTTCTTCAGATAAAAACTTTTCTACCTCTTTTAATTTTCTAAGATCCTCCCCAACCTCCAAAGCCTTTAAGTCTAGAAATCTAATTTGATTTTTAAACCTAAGTGTACCAGATGAATCATTCTCCAACGTGATATAATGAATTGAACCTGATCTATGCGAATGATTCAGCTCCTCTAACCTTCCCTTATCTTTTTCCAAAAAAAATCCTTTCTCTACCATCTTGGAAGGAGGAATTAACCCAAAAGGAGTAATTGAGTCACTAGCATCTAGCAAATAATTTTTCCCTTCTATTTGAGTAGAAATTATAGAAGAGTGAAATTGATTGATAAAGGGTACTTCTATTAATTTTTCTCTTCCTTTAGCCTTATCATTGACCATAACTAGGGTAGCCTGAATACCTTTTCTTCTAAGGAGATGGACTAAAAACAAGTTTTTATCAAATGAATTCCCTTCATTTTTTTCGATCAAATCATTCAAAGGATAAATAGGCTCCAAATAAGAGGAATTTAAAAGTTTAATTTTTTTGGAAACATAATCAAATAAAAATTTCGCTTGATCCAATTCTGAGAGGGAGTCCAACTTAAAATTTGGATAGTTTGGAATTGATTCAGGGTTGAGAATAAAATAAGAGCTCATATCTTCATAATCCAGCCATCTGTTAGCTAATTGTTTCCAATTGGCATAGATCATTTCTGAGCTTTCTAATTCGTCAGGATTAACATATTCACTTGAATATAAATAACCATCTACTCGTTCTTGATAATTTATCAGGTTTCCAACAAAAGGCTCCTCTGGTAAAGATGGAACATCCTTTCTCAGCCAACTATACAAATTCTTTTTCTCAGAGATAACTGCAGCTTCAGCTACTTTCTTCCCCTGCATAATCATTTGATATTGAAAAAATATTGGAGCTTTGAAAGTGTATTTACTATTCAATGCAGGGTATTTTTTTTGAAAAGACCATCCTTCTAAAATTCCAAATTGATGGTCAATCTTTTTAAAAGTAAATTCAATAATTGTCCCCTTTTTCACATTGGGAAAAATCAACACATATTGAAACTCTCCACCACCTAGATTAACTTCTTTAATCTGATCTTTTTGAAGCAGTTCTGTAATCCTTAGTCCATCTTTTAAGTAAGATACTTGAGCATTAATTTTAACAATATTCTCTACTAAGGACTTCCCCCGGTAGAAATTAATTAAAATATCTCCAAAATTGTCATGGTTATCATCTAGTACTTTGAATCGATAATGAAAATCGGTATGAAGCCCATTTACCATAAAATAACTATTGGCTTCTTCCCAAAGAGTAACAACTTTTGCTTCTGGCTGAAAACTTACCTCCTCCAACAAAAGCTCCTCTTCTGAATAAACTCCAAATTTGACTTGAGATTTCGTTTCCTGGCAAATTATTACAAGGAAACACAATAAAATCAACCTCATATCTAATTCCTCAAGGATTACTTACTTTTTTTAAGACAACAGGAGCATTCATTTTAGTAGCCACAGTTTCCATAAAATATTTCAAATTGGCATACTGCCTAACATCAATCGTTGGTTTTTTGACTTCGAGCTTTGCTACAATCTGAACTTTATCTCCCATTAGCACTGGATTATAAGAAAATAACACCTCCCCATTTTTCATGCTGATTGCTTCCTTGAGAGGATAATCGTCCAACTCATAACCTTCGGGAATTTCCAGCAGGGTAGAATAAGTCTCTGAAAATGCAAAACCGAAATCGACAGGGAAAATCCTGAAATCCTGAGTAAAAGGATTTTTACTGAAAGTAGCGACCTTAAAAGGAGTAAGCATCATCAAGGAAGTTTCCTCTGAATTTTGGCCTTGGATCTTGATCGTATAATTTGTGGTGGTGTAATTGTCCTCTTTAAGATTATCCTGCATATCCATATTGACTACTTCCCAAGTTGGATCCAAAGTAAATAGCTTATGAAGGGGTTCATTATTTTTTTGGAGATTTTGGGATCGATGTGACATCTGCAAACCCTCGTAAAAATACCTGCGAAGCGATCCTTCTACAATCAAATTCTTTTCCTCATCAAATTTCAACACTGAAGTAAATACTGAATTCGAATTATGAGGAATATTGATAGGAACTAATTGGCTATTTTCTTTAGTCAGAAAAAGCCCTGCTTTTACATGTTTATCCAAGTCCACATATCCAAAAGGGGCCAATGGATCTTCCAGGTCCAAGAGATATTCTTTGCCATCCAGCTTCGCATGAAGCAATACACTATTAAACTGGTTGATAAATGGAAAAGGTACTAAATCACTTCTTCCACTACCTTTTGACCCTACCAAAATTGGATGGCACTCTATCCCCATAGATCTCAAAATACCCATTAATGCCAGGTCCAGTTCTACCGCCGAACCCACTTTGGTTTTGACCAACTGAGATATTTGCTGGTCTGGAAAGAAACCACTTTCAGTGTTAAGTTGAAAATTCTGCTGAAGGTAATAATAGGCCTTTTGAGCCTTCTCCAGCTCAGTGCTTCCTTCGAAGTCTACGCCATCCATCACTTTTTCCAAAGGAGAGCTTCGGAAATACCCCTTATCCGTATAACCTCTCAAAACCTCATCTCCCAGCACGATCCAATTTTTCAGTACATCTTCCCACTCGTACAAGGTTTTTTGGTAACGTGAAAGCTGGAACTCAACTCTTTCTCTATAATCCGCAAAATTATTCATGTAAGGCTCCGCCTTCAGGGAATTCAGCTTCCTCAACGTCCAAGTGTAGGTCCCGTTATTTACAGTTTTTTCTGAGGTAGTATTATACTTTGTTCCTTGACCAATCATCTTGTATTCCAATTGCGGAATCATGGTGATACTGTAAGAAGACATGATGGTTGGAATATCATTTTGGAATGTCCATCCATCTAAAAGGGTGATATTCTTATCCGTTTTCTTATACGTATACTCCAGAATAGAGCCCACCTTCACATTGGGAAATGTAATCCGGTATTCCTTCCATCCATTTCCTACCTCAACTTCAAAAATCTGATTTTTATCCACCTTAATGGACTGTGGCTCATCTCCCTCAAAGTTGGTGATCAAAGCCTTTAAACCACTGATTTCTTCCGTTCTATTATCACCTGAATAGAATGGAATCTTTACATCTCCCCGAGCTATTCCTGACTCCTTTAGAATTTTGATCCTGAAATGGTAGGTTGTTTCAAAAACTTCCCCGAAGAATTTGGAAACCCCTTCCTCGAAAAGTACTACAGCCTCCGCATCTGGTTCAAAATCAACTTCCGAATAAGAAATTTCATTGGAATTATATTTTCCAAATTTCTCCTTTTGGGCATATCCTGAAAGATGCAATAAAAAGAGAAGGCATAATAAAAGTTGCTTTTTCATGTGTTTATAAGTTGTATGTCAAAGGTCACATGGAATCTCGCATTTAGCATATTCGTCCCAGTGTGTGACATTTTTGTCATGCTCGATTTCATCTGTTTATAATTTGTTTTTTAGGGGTCATCCCGATGACTTTCGGGAGGGATGCCCAAGATAATCATCCCCTTGTGTGAGATTTTTTCTCATGGGCATTTCATATTATTTTTGACTTAGGCTGGGCTTGGTAAAATGGTAGGTTCCATATCCTACCGAGTTGATTTTACTAATCAGGACTTTCTTGGAATCTTCATCCTTAGGGTCTTTGATGGAAACCTTAATTTTTCTGGTAACCAGAAGCTGATTGTCTTTCAACTGATTTTCAATGTGAATGCTATATTCCTCCTCCTTGATTTCCAGAGGCTCAAGATTGAATTCTGATACTACTCCTTTTGGGAGATCTATGGCATAGGTTTCTTCCAAATCAAAATTTTTGAAACCTATTTCATCTAATTTTATTTTGGTGAAAAATGGCTTAAGCAAAAGGCGTTTGGCGGTAGTCTGAGCAAATTTTTGAACAATTCCTTTGACCGTTCTATCAGCTATAGGTAAGGAATCCAACTGCTCGGATTCAAATTGATAATCTTGAATTACCAATCCGGAAATAGCTGAGTTTTTATTGAAATAATCTCGCTGCTGTCTGGAATCAAGCTGTCTGGAAATACTAACAGCCTTGTAAGCTGGATTTCCTTCCAAGTGCTGCTTCATAGTCATCGTGGCATCACCTTTCTCATCCAGTTGGAGAAAATACTCATTCTCCACCCGGTTCCAGGTACTTTGCTCATAGCTTGGGGTTTTGGCTAAATATCCCCCGGTTGGAGTCACTACTAAAACATGTCGGTCATTGGTAAATGAACCCAAGTAGCCTGCCGGCAAACTATTGGAAGTACACTCCAGCCATACGGGTTGCTGATCTATTTCTGCTCTTAAAATGACATGATTAAATTGATTGGAAGGGAGATCTGTGCGAATATCTGATTCTCCCTCGCCAGCATAGACCAAGGTATAAAAAGCAGGAATTCCAGCTGCTTCCAGCATGGCTTTCATAAGATTGGTCAAGCCTTTACAATCCCCGTAGGAATATTTGACCGCGTCTGTAGCAGTCATGGTTTGCCAACCACCTATGCCTAATTGTATACTGACGTAGCGAAAGTTTTTCTGCAGGTAAGTATATAGGACTGAAATCCTTTCATAGGGATCGTCTATCCCTTCTACCAGCTTCAGGATTTTTTCTTTAAACTCTTGAGGCAACTGATCCCTTCCCTCATTGAGTTTGTATTTCCACAAGCCCAATTCTGACCAATCGTTCATAGATCCTTGAAAACTCTCTAATTTGAATTCCTTGGGAGCGATATATAAACGATGATCATCCTCTTCTCGAATGCTGAGATCCTGTACAGGTAAATTGGCTTCTTTCCATACCAACTTTTTCCTTCCGTCAGCCAAGGATTCTTCAGTCTTGTTTCCAGAAAGGTGCTGTTCCTGATAGCGAATCCCAATAGATTCAGGGTAAATGATAGCTAATTCAGCTTCATCCAATTTTTGAAAAGTACTTTCTACAGGAATCCAGGGTTGAAAACTGAAGTTGGATTGGAAATAAACCTCAGTCTGAATATGAACCTCAATCGGAAATTTGGCTGAGTTCACGACATAATATTTCTGTCTGTTATCTGCAAAAATGGAGAAACCATCATATAACTCGGCGTCTTGCAAATCTTTCATTTTGGCTTTTTGGATAGTTTTGCCTGTAGCAGGATCTATCACCTCCAGACTAAAGCCTTTAATTTGGACCAGCTTATCATAAAAAATCCTGACAGAAGCATGACCTAATCCTTCTGCGCTCAAGACAGTTATTTTCTTGTTAGTCTTAAGCGTATAGCCAAAATTCTGATCAATTATCAGCTCTTTGGAATGTGAAATGGAGGAATAAACGGGAGGTTCTTGAGAAAATTTAGAAACCAGGGGATCGGTTAAAAAGCTAGCCCACAGGGCTAACAAGACAAATATCATATTCAAAATACTATAAAATTCGAAAGAAAATTAATAATTAAATTTTCAAAATCAAGAGAGATTTAAAATTTTCAAACGAAATTTTTTTCAGACTATAAAACTTGCATTTCATCCACTTTTGAGTGCATCCCGAGATATATTTTTACTTGGATTTCATAAAATATCTAAGCTATTTGAAGCTTAAAATAGAAACCACCAGTATGAACCCTGTAATTATTAGAAGCTTTGAAGATTTCGAACAGTACAACGGAAAGGAAATCGGAACTTCGGACTATTTCAAAATCACCCAAAACCAAATCAATCTATTTGCAGATGCTACGCACGATCATCAGTGGATTCACACTGATCCTGAAAGAGCCAAAGTGGAAGGAGCTTTCGGTAACACCATCGCTCATGGCTATCTGACGCTGAGCATAGTTCCCCATCTATGGGAACAAATAGTAAAGGTGGAAAATCTCAAAATGATGATTAATTACGGTATCGAGTCCCTGAGATTTGCACAAGCCGTAACAGTTGACAGCGAAGTAAGGTTGATTGCCAACTTGAAAAACGTAGCCAACCTCCGAGGAACTGTCAAAGCAGAAGTGGAAGTAAAACTTGAAATTAAAGATCAGAAAAAACCTGCATTCACCGGCGTGTTGATTTTCTTATATCACTTTAATTAAATAGAAAACCCCCAAAAACTCTAAAAATGTGCTCAGATTCCAATTGAATTGGACCACCTTAGTTTAGAAATAAGAAAGCCGGATTAATCCGGCTTTTTAACTTATTTCTTTTTATAGCTAAAGGTTCCTCCTCCTTGTTTGAAGGTAAGTTCCCCCTTTTCGGGATCAAAGATAAATACTGCTCCTACAGCTGAAAATTCGAATTGATGCTTGCCGATGGGTTCCAATCTGGTATCAGGCTGACCGCTTGGCTTTGCGACTAGGGTGTCGCCATCTTTGACAAAAGTAAAATTGATAGGAATTTGAGTAGTCACGTATTCACCTACATATAAGTCCAAGTCAGAAGGATTAAGAGCGTAAGTCTGAAAAGATGGAATTTTTACCTCATTTCCATAGTTCGCATTCAGTAAGGTAAGGGTAACCTCATTTGCATTCCAGTTTAATCCGTTGGAAAGGGTCACAATTGCTACCTGATCGTCCGGAAAATAACCCAACAAGGAGCGGAAACCGTCTATTCCGCCAGTATGGCCATAAGCTTTTTTATCGAAATACGGGAAGGTAAACATTCCTCTACCATACCCTTCTTTGATTTCCATCATTTTAGCCAAGCTACTTTCTGAAATCAATTTTCCATCAAATAGCCCTTGGATGAAAACGATCAAGTCACTCACAGTGGAGGAAATAGCGCCTGCTCCCAAAGGAATGCTCGGATGAGTCTCATTTTCAACTTTCCACGTTCCGTTATAAGCATAGGATTTCGCTTCATTTTGACTGACATAAACGGATTCAAATACCTCCGTATTCTCTAAACCTAGAGGTTGACTTACCTTTTTTGCCAACAATTCGCCATAGCTACTTTCATATGTTTTTTCCAAAATAAAGGTCAACAAGATATAATTTGAGTTGCTATATGATGCTTTGGAATTGGGTTCAAAATCACTTCCTCCTTTTTGGATAATAGCAATCATTTCCTCTTCAGATTTTGGCTCGGTACTGTAGCCCAAATAGTTTTCATCATCAGTAAAATTATGAATGCCACTTCTATGATTCAGAAGCATGTCCACAGTAATTTTATCTGCATTGGGAATCTGGGAATAGAAATCCGAAAGCTTTTGATCCAATTGAAGCTTACCTTCCTCTACTGCCTTCATGATCAAAACAGAAGTGAATATTTTGGATATTGAGCCAATCCTGAACTTGGTGTTTTCATTTAGCTTTTGTCCTTTTTCGAAATCAGCAAATCCTATGGATCGACTGTAAACCTTTTCCCCATTTTTCGCAATCATGACAGTTCCCATGTATTTGTCATGGAAATCCAAAGAATCAAAAACCTGATCAGCTTTAGAAAAATCCTGGGCCTTTGTTAATCCAGGGTAGAATAAAGTCAAGCCTACAGCTAAGGCAAATAAGAATGTTCTTTTCATGTGTTTATAATTGATTTTTATAGGTCACATGGAATCTTCGCATGGTGGATAATCATCTCAGTGTGTGAAGTTTTCGTCATGCTCGATTTCATCTGTTTATAAATTGTTTTTCAGTGGCCAGATGGAATGCCAAGGATAATCATCCCCCTCCCGAATCAAGTTAGGGACAAGTTGTGCGAGATTTTTCCTTACGGGCTTTTCATAATAAATATCAATAAAAATCCCTCCCCAATACGGGAAGGGATTGACATTAATTCAAACGGTTACGCTCTCCTGTACTACCTGTACTGGAATTCACCCGGAAACTTTCTCCTTGAGCAAATCTCCATCTCAGGGTAAATCTGACCCCCTGATTACTTCTGTATTGTCTGAAGCTGGTATCAATATCTGCAAAATTCACATTCGCACGGATCACCTGAGTCCTAAACAAGTCAGTTCCATTCACAGCCAGCGTCAGTTTATCCTTCATCAAAGACTTGGTCACTCCTGCCTCAACCCAGCCAAATCCGTCTATGGTACCCTGTCCCCAGATTTGAGGTCCAATATACATACCGATCAATTCCAATTTGAATCCGGCTGGCAAGGTCATATTGTGCTGAGTTCTCATCATAAAGGAAGTCTGATCCTGATCCAAGAAGTCATCTCCTATCTGAGATTTGAAGCGATTATAATTTACCTGAAGCATATTGGATGTGCTCCACCATTCTTTGATTTGAACCGGAACGATAGCTCTGAAGTTTGCGTTTCGCGTCTTGTCAAAGTTGTCAGTGAAAGTAGTGGTAGTTCGACTTTCCTGATCTTGCATAAATACCTGCATAAATGCATCCTCCGTCTCGCTATACCCCAAGGTAAATTGGTACGCTCCTTTTACCACGTGGTTCATTTCAAAATTGTTGGAATACTGAGGCTTCAAACCTGGATTTCCCTGCTCTGAAGTCAAAGGGTCTATGTAATAAATAAAGGGATTCAACAATCGGTAATTCGGACGGGTAATCCTTCTATTTGCATTGTAAATGATCTGATAGTTGTCGCTTACTTTATGCTGTACAAATACACTAGGGAATAAATTGAAGTAGTTTTGCTCATTAATTTGACCTAGGGTAACTGAGTTTCCTCTGATATCAGAATATTCCCCTCTCAATCCAGCCTGATAGCTGACTTTTTCGGAAAACTTCCCTTTGTAAGAAGCATAAGCTGCCAACACGTTTTCATTGTAGATAAAACGGTTGCTACTTGGGTCAGGCTGGAATGGACCATCTTCGTTTGCTCTTTGCAAGTCCAAATCATTATCTGAATTTACCCAAGAACCTTTCAAGCCTGTTTCAAAGGTGTTTCCATTTTTCAAAGGCTTTACAAAATCCACTTTTGCCGTGAAAATATTGTAATACATTTCATTCAAAGTCAGAATTTGATTTCTCATACCTGATCCTTGATCTTCTCCAGACCAATAAGTGTTTCCTAATAAGGACTCACTGTTGGCATTCATTCTGGTAAAGTCTATATCAGAGCTGATTTTAGTACCCAAGGTATCCAACTTCGCATCATAGTGGAGATTGGCAAAGATTCTATCGCTATGTCCATTCGCATCATTTCTACTGTCCAAATAGTCAATGATATCCGTACCTGGATTAGTAATATTGGTCAGGGAGGTAGAGGTATTGACATCATTGGAAGTGGATGCCTGAATATTCAATCCCAAGTTTTGATTTTCATTGATCTCGTAGTTTGCGGCACCGTTGAAGAACCAGTTTTTATCACGCTGGGTAATTCTGGAAGTTTGATTGAAATTAGATATTCCTTCAGGCAGCGTAAAGTTTCTATTGATGTCCAAATCATTGAAAATGGCATATTGATTATGATTGAAATTGGCATTGGTTGTCCATTTCCCTTTTTTCACATTCAAAGCCACTCCTCCTATAGGAGCCCAAAGTCCATTGTATTGCCCGCCTAACTGCACATTTCCAAAAACTCCATCAACAGTATTACGCTTCAGTTTGATGTTGATCACTCCCGCAGCACCTTCCGCATCAAATCTTGCAGAAGGGTTATTAATTACCTCAAGGCTTTTGATATTATCTGCAGGCATAGATCTAAGGAAGTTAGCTAAATCCGTGGCAGACATATACGTTTGTCTATCATTGATCATGACTACTACACCAGAACGACCATTCAAATTGATGATTCCATCCTGATCTACATAGACTCCCGGGGATCTTCCTATGACATCTAATGCATTGGATCCTTCGGCCATGACAGTGCCTTCTACATTGACCACCGTCTTATCAGGTTCGATGATGATTTCAGGACGTGTGGATTTAACTGTTACCTCATCCAGGCCAGTCATTTCATCCTGAATGTTGACAGTTCCCATATCCTTTATAAGTCCCGGAGTCAATTCAAAAGGTTCAGAAGTGTAGGTATTGAAGCCTATGGAAGAGACCACTAGAGAAACTTTCGCAGATTTAACGGACTCGATGATAAATGATCCGTCTTCATCTGAAACTGCTCCGTCAATCAATCCATTGCCTTCCACAGCTATCAAGGCTACGTTGGCATAGGCTACAGGAGCACCTTTTTGATCTAAAATTTTTCCGGAGATCCGGCTCACCTCTTTTGCGGCGAGATTACTAAGCCCTAATAGGTAAACAAATAGGGTCAAAAATAAATAGTTGGCAGTTTTCATTTTCAAATAAGATTGAATGTTATTCCTGCCTACTATTGAAAATGAAATGCCATGAATAGAAAATAAGCTTAAAATAGCTTTAAAGGGCATTTTATTGAAAATCAAAATATCTTCTGCGTTCAGAAGCGTACAGTATTTCGTCAGCTAACGGACAAAAAAAGCGCTGAGATTTCCCTCAGGGCTTGTGTTTACTCTTCTAACAGCTTATTTCAAAGCAGCTAAATAACGCTTATTTACTTCTTCCCAGTTGATCACATTCCAGAACGCCGAAACGTAGTCAGGTCTTCTGTTTTGATAGTTAAGATAGTATGCATGCTCCCACACATCTAGCCCTAAAATTGGTGTTCCTTTAATTTCTGCTACATCCATCAAAGGGTTATCCTGATTAGGGGAGGAAGTAACTTCTAATTTTCCGGCTGCTGTCACTACTAACCAAGCCCAACCTGAGCCAAATCTTGTAGCCGCCGCTTTGTTGAATACTTCCTTGAAAGAATCAAAATTTCCAAACTTAGCATTGATTGCATTCCCTACTTCTCCACTTGCTTCACCGCCACCGTTAGGGGAAAGAATTGACCAGAACAAGCTATGGTTAAAGTGACCACCGCCGTTGTTTCTTACAGCAACATTGGAGCCGGCTACTGCCATTAGCTCTTCCAAAGATTTTCCTTCTAAATCAGTACCAGCCACGGCATTGTTCAGATTTGTAACATAACCGTTGTGGTGTTTTCCATGGTGAATTTCCATGGTACGAGCATCGATATGTGGCTCGAGCGCATTAAAAGCATAAGGTAATGATGGGAGTTCAAAAGCCATTTTTTATAAAATTTTTTGGTTAAACTTTGATTTAAAATCCTTTAAAGAATCTGTGTTGAAAACCAAGTCAGGAAAGAAAAGGTTCTGAAAAGTATGATTTCCTTTTAATTTCTTAGCTTTTTGAAAAAATCAAGCAACAATTTTTCTGATTCTTGAGCTAATAAGCCTCCTTGAAGCTCTGTTTTTGGATGTAAAATCCCAGCATTAGTTTCCCGAAAACCTCTCTTAGGATCCTCCGCTCCATAAAAAACCTTCCCTATTTGGGACCAAAAAAGTGCCCCTCCACACATGGTGCAGGGTTCGAGGGTCACGTAAAGCTTGCACTCCGGAAGATACTTTGCCCCCAAGTAATTAGCTGCGGAGGTAATGGCTATCATCTCCGCATGGGCGGTGACATCATTGAGCTTTTCAGTTTGATTGTAAGCTCTAGCTATAATTCTGTTTTTGGATACGATGACAGCGCCAACAGGGATTTCTCCTTCTTCAAAAGCAATTTGTGCCTGCTTTAAGGCTTCATTCATATAGTATTCGTCAGAGAAGAGCTCCATTACCTAAAGTAATCCAGAATCTCATTTCTTACTCCTTCATTGATGATGACAGCTAATATCAAGGATACTAAAAGACCAATACTAGCTTTGAATACGTCATTTCTTGCCAGCTTGAATGCTCTGTACCTCCAAGCATCTTTTTTCTTTGCCTTTCCATGTTTCCCTATGGCGATAGCCAACTCTCTACCTCCCAAAAGCCCGATAAATACCCAAGTGGTACTCATAGGTACACTGCTGTAAATTTTGAAATAGAAAAGGATAATCGCGTAAACAAAATCAACAATAGTAGCTGCACGGACATCAGTCACATTGGACTTTTCATTGACAATCCCCTGGATTTTATCCCCTTTCAGATAGAAGAGGAATCCTAGTCCTACAAAAACAAAACCTGTGTAAACCAAAAACTCGGTTAAGCCAAGCTGCCTAGGTAAGAATACCGCAATATTGGCTGCATCCTGCATGATCCATACAGACCATAATGTACCAGAAGTGATCCACTGTAAGACCATCCAGTAAGGTTTAGCTTGGCCTTTCAGGTAATTTTTCACAAACCTTTCCAGCGCAAACCATACGACCATGGCTATGGCAAAAGCAAGGATATATCCTACAAAACTTTTGAACATTACGTCCAGGATTGTACCCGCTTTGTAGGTGAATACATTCAACAAAAGAAAAGTCGTAGACACAGGCATTCTCATCCTGGTCATAATTAAAAGCACAATCGGAGCCGCAAGTTGTAAAAATACAAAACTTTCAGGGGCCTTTTCCAGTCCCTTGGTCGTCAATCGCTGATAACTCACATCTCCGTCCAATGTCAACCAGCTATAGGTAACAGTACCCACGAATATCAAGCCCATAAATAACCACAGCCAATACCACTTCCTATTCTGATTGGAGGCGATGAAAGTACCGATGGTCTGTATACTGTCATTGGCTATGGCAGAATAAGCCGCCAAAGCAAATCCAAACCACATAGCTGCGTAGGTGTAAGGCGTGATAATTGCAGCAACTGAAACTAAAATACAAATCACAATCAGGAAAGGCTTTTCCTTTTTGGTGAAGTCAAAAAGAGAATATGCCGTTTTGGATAATTTCTCCTGATTGATGTTTTGGTCTATATTTTTCTTGGCCATGGTTGGAGGCGGGTAAGCAACGGGACAAAATTACAGAAGTTATTCAGCCTTACGTATTAAGAAATTGTTAACTCCTTCCAATATCTTCTCTTTAAGGCAGTTTATGACTTGTATTTCGTAAAAAAATACCAATTTTTGCTCAGAAATTGAATGAAAATTCGGAACCTCGGCGGAATTACCTTTCCAGCTAAATTTCATTTCGATTGCAAAATACTGAAATCTGACTTATTTCATTCCAAATGGAAAGCTGGGACCTAGAATCTTCTAAACCAAACAAAACCAAAAGCTATGTGCTCATGCTTTTGGCGCTTTTCCTGTTCATTTTTGCGATTGATCTGCTGACTGTATCCATGAGTCATCTCAATAATTCTGTCGCAGAGGATTTATTTTTAGCAACCCGCAACCCTTTCGTCAGTCTATTCATAGGCCTTTTAATGACCGCTTTGATTCAAAGTAGTTCCACTGTGACTGCCAGTATCGTGGCGGTAGTAGCTGCCGGAAATTTAGGCCTGGAACAAGCAGTCCCTATGGTCATGGGAGCTAACATAGGTACTACACTTACCAGTACGTTGGTTTCTTTTTCCTATGTGATGAAAAAGAAAGAGTTCAAAAGAGCCTTATCTGCAGGTATTATCCACGATATCTTCAATATTTTCACGGTACTGGTCCTATTACCTCTAGAGTTATATTTTGGACTTTTGACTAACCTGGCTGTTTATTTTGCTAATTTTTTCGGATCTGACGAAAACTTCACTGGCCCTTTGATATACAATAAAGTCTTCACTCGACCCCTGACGCAATGGGTAAGTGATACGATTAATATTCCTTTCCTGACCACGATACTGGCGGTATTTCTGGTTTTTGCAGCCATAAAAGTTTTGGCGACCTCAGTTTATAAGGCCTTCGTCGTAGATAGCTTCCGGGACATCAGCAATATGATCTTCAAAAAAACTGGCTTAGCTTTCACTTATGGACTTTTCTTCACTGCAGCAGTCCAGTCCAGTACTGTGACAACTTCCTTGGTTGTACCTCTGGTTGCCACTCGAAAAGTTTCTCTTAAAAAAGTATTCCCTTTTGTAGTCGGGGCTAATATCGGAACTACCATTACCGCTGCTTTAGCAGCAATTTATAAGAGTGAGGCTGCCATTGCCCTGGCCATTGTGCATTTCCTATTCAATACATTTGGGGCGATTATTATCCTGTCCTTCCCTCAATTCAGAATTCTTCCGGTCAGGTTGGCTTTGTATATGGGCAAAAAATCAGTCAAATCCAGATTTCTTGGATTTGCCTATATCCTTTTGACCTTTTTTATTATCCCATTCTTGCTGATTTATTTCAGCACCGAATAATTAGCTCTGGGAGGCTTTCCAAGCATCCATCAAAGCTTTTGCTGAGCTAGTTCCAATCCTGTCTGCACCAGCCGCTATCAATTCCTTTGCAAACTCCAGTGTTTTGATTCCTCCACTGGCTTTGATTCCTGTTTGGGAAGAAAGGGTTTGACGCATCAATTGAATATCCTCCACTTTGGCACCACTGGATGCATAGCCTGTTGATGTCTTGACAAAATCTGCTCCTGCATCCTGACAAATAAGACAAGCCTCCTGTATTTGATCCGCATTGAGATAAGCCGTTTCTATAATTACTTTCAGGATTCGCTCCTCTTCATGGCAGATTTTAGCTATTTGGGCAATCTCAATCTTCGGCCAATTCATTCCTGAATGGTAGGCTGTTTGAGACCAAACCAAATCCAACTCATCAGCTCCCTGCTTGATTGCTTCTTTGGTCTCAGCAACTTTACTGGCAGTATCCTGAAACCCAAAAGGAAAACCAATGACAGTGACAGTTTGAATATCCTCCTTCTCCAGTTCTCTACTGACCTTTTTTACCCAAAAAGGAGGCACACAAACTCCTACAAATTGCTCCTCGATAGCATCCTGAACAAGAAGGTCAACCTCTTTTCCGGTCATGGTAGGTTTAAGAAGGGTTGATTCCAAATAGCGGTTTAATTTATTCATGGGGATAAACAAAGTCTCTTAAATGCATAAATTCTAAAGTGAGATCTCCATCTCTGGCAAGGGTAGCTTTTTCTAATATCGGAGCTGGCTCATCCAATAATGCAGGAATGACCCACTTGATCAACTGATTGCCAAAATCCTGACTTGCCTCTCTCGGAATTTCGCAGGGAAGATTATCAATGGCCATCACAGAAATGCTTCTCTGCTTTCCAAAGGCTTCAATCTCCTGACCAGTCTCCCTGTCTATATCATATACAGGAGAAAGAATGGTAGAAGCTCTCCGAGTAGTAGGGACAGAGCCATCTATATCGCAGGTGACATCAGCGATTACTGAAAGGGCGAAATCATCCGAATTGATATCCTCTAATTTGAAAAGCCTTGGTGCTTCAGGATCCCAATAAGCTGCTGCAATCAACATTTCACCTTCTTCAGCATATTTGAGAAAATGGCTTTCGTAGCGCTCAGGATTGGAATAGAATTCTTCCCTATCATATCCTCCATCTGTTTTTCGCCTATTGTAATCTTCTGATCGTAACTGAACAAACACAGCCTCTTCAAAATACTGATGCAAAAAGTCCTCTTTGCTCACCTCCTTGATTCCCATTGCTTCCAAGATCTCTTTGGCTCCTTTCCCGACTCTACCCGCTCCCGTTAAAATGATTTTAACTGGTGGAAGCTGAACTTTCTTCAATTCGGCCTTCATATCTGCCAAGTCAAAACATTCATGCGCACGTTTTAGGTCAAATAGTGCGGTCTTTTTCCCATAGGTCCAAAAAGCATTATAAGCTCCTACCACGCCTGCCCATCGTCCAAAAGCAACTACCCTATTTCCTTCCTGATCTTTTAAAACCTCATAGTCAATCAAGCGGATATTTTTCTCCAAGACAGCTTGTAGCAAGCCACGGTTATAACTTTGTCTTTTGATTGTATGAGAAAAGAAAAAATAGGTCTTATCCGGAATTAATTTATCCACAGGAACCTCTTTGACTCCAAAGAGCACATCACATGCAGATAAATCTTCCACTACGCTAATTCCTTTTTGCTTAAATTCCTCGTCTGAAAAACATCTGACAGGGCTGGATTCTACATAAAAGGAAAATTGGTCTGAATATTTTTCACTCAAACTCTGGATTTGCTCTGGCGTAAAAGGACTTCTTTTGTCTGGTGGATTTTTTCCTTCGCGGATTATTCCGATTTTCATAAAAATTCTTCTTCTACCGGGTAATACTTAGAATGGACTATTGGATACTAGCTTTGAGTTGGGCTATATTTTACACAACTCACAGCGTTTTCGCTGCCTCCAAGTTAAAAAGAATTCTGAAGGAGAAATTAGGTTCAGCCTATAAATGGTACCGCCTTTTTTATTCTTTATTCTCATTACTGCTTTTAATCGGAATAGGCTATGTTTCCATTCAAATCCCCACTAAAAAAATTCTGCCGGGTTCGGATATTTCAAGCTACTTTGGATACATGGCCGCGACTTTTGGGACTATTATTCTGGTAAAAAGTAGCAAAGCATGGTCTTGGAAAGAATTTATAGGCATTAAAGAAGAATCTAACACGAAAGAACTCATCCAATCAGGATGGTATGCTCGAGTGAGGCATCCTCTTTATCTGGGCATAATTTTGATATTTCTGGGTTACTTTTTTGTGGCAAGTTCCATGAGTTCCCTCATTCATTTGATTTGCGTACTCATCTACCTTCCCTTTGGGATTTATTTTGAAGAGAAAAAACTGCTACAAACCTTCGGCAAAACTTACGAGACGTATCAAAAAAATGTCCCTGCTTTATTCCCTAAGCTCAAAAAATAAAAGGGCCGAAGCCCTTTTTATTTAATCTATTCCTCTGAAATCTATATCAAATCGTAAGATGGAATTCTCGGGTATTCTTTCATTGATCTTTTGGTTTCGATAAGCATAAGGTGAAGGAATTATTAACACCGCTTTAGACCCCGGTCTCAGCCTCCTATACCCAATATCCCAACCTTGAATAACCTGCCCAGTTCCCAAAGTGAATTTAAGAATTTCATATGTCGCTGTCTCAACATAGATATCGTTATCCCTAGCTACCTGCTCACTGGTAGTATCAAATACAGATCCATCACTGATTAAGGAACCTGTGTAGTCTGTATATACTATTGTTCCTCCTGTAGGCCTTGAACCAACTCCTTCTTCCTGTACGATTATAATAACCCCACTTGGATCATGTATTCTTCTGACACTGTCAATTTCGGCAGTTTTCAGATACTCATCTATTTTCACTCTATCAATTGCCAAATTGGCCTCCGAATCATAAAGAGGGCCTGTTGCAAATGGATTGGTTGGTTCACAACCGTACATTAGCATCATTGCAAAGAGAAGAGAAAAAAGAATTGAATTACGCTTTATCATTAGTTCTGTGGTCCTTTCTTTAATTCAACGAACTCGATTTCAAAAATTAAGGGAGTATTAGGAGGAATATTATCTCTTCCTTCAGGTCCATATGCAAAGGCAGATGGCATTAAGACAGTAGCTTTATCTCCAACTTCCATGATTGCTACCGCTGTCTCGAAGCCTTCGATAAGTTGTCTTATTCTAATCCCGCCACCCTGCACATACCTGATGGGTCCGTATTGCCTATTCTCAGTATATATATTATTTGCTCTCGCTACAGTTTCAATAGTGGTATCAAAAACCTTATTGTTTAGGAATTTTCCTGTGTAATTAACACGAACGGTATCACCTGGAGCCACCATTCTACCACTATTGGAAAGCTGTTGCCAAATCACTGTAAAACCAGTCAACTCATCTACAAAATCCTTGGGACCTGTCAACGGATTAGCTGCCAGATATTCCTCAATTGCCTTTTTGTCCCTTTCTAGTATAGCTTGATAGGTCGAATCCGGATCAATACAAGCCATCATAGCAAAACCACTAGCAAGAATTAGCAATAAGGAAGTTAATCTGAGTTTCATAGTTTTTGAAATGAATTGAAATCTAGGTTACTTATTTTTGAACGTCTGTCACTTCAACGTCGAAAACCAAAATGGAGTTTGGACCTATCAATGCTCCCGCTCCGTTTTCTCCATAAGCTAGAGGAGAAGGAATCAAGAATTTAGCCTTAGATCCTTTTTTCAACAACATCAAACCTTCATCCCAGCCTGGAATTACCTGACCCATTCCAACATTTACCGGAAGTGGCTCATATGGACGCTGTGGATTATACATGTTGTTGTCTTTGGCAAGCTGCTCATAAGAAGTATCGAAAAGAGTTCCGTCGATTAGGTAACCTGCATAGTTCACATACATGGTAGTTCCTGGAGTGATAGCTTCGCCTGTTCCTTCTTCTTGAATCACATAATACAAACCGTTTTCAGTCTTCTGCACATCCAAACCGTTTTCTTTAGCGTACTCTTCAATGGTTTTTCCTTCTTCCACGATCAATACTTTTGCCCGCTCAGCTCTTTTGGCAGCTTCTGCCTCATTCGCTTTTGTGAAGAAATCCATCAAAGCCTGCTCTGACATAATATCAAAAGCTCCCAATCTGATTTTCACAGTTTCATTTTCTTCCAAGAATGGAGGATAGTTATCTCCGAAAATGGTTTTAGCGGTAGATTCAAAGTGAATGCTATCTCCTTTTCTCAAAGACATAAAAATTTCATCCATCCCATTATTAGTAGGCATGGAATCATTTGCCATCAAGTAGCCAGGTACCGGTTGATCAATGGTAGTGTAGATCACAGAATCTTTGGAATTCATAATTTCCAAATGGTACATCAGGAAGTCACCGTTTGCTGGCTTCTCACTTCCTTCTTTGATATAAGTATATTCGATTCCATCCTTCTCGGTTACTTTAGTTTTTTTACAAGAAGAAAGAACAAGTGATCCTGTCAAAAGGACCAAAACTGCCAAAAGGCTAGATTTATTTTTCATAAAGATTAGGTGGTTATTCTATTTTTAAGGTTGCTGAAATCAATTGCTGGAAACAGGCTCTTGATCAAAAAGCTCATCCTGATGCTCTTCCACTAGATTTTCAAATTTCTCTATGGTCTCCTTCAGGTTTCTTTCGGATTTACCTCCTGCTGCATTTTTGTGTCCACCTCCGTTGAAGTAAGACGCAGCAAATTTATTAACCGCTACTTCACTTGAGGATCTGAATGAAATTTTTATTCCGTCATCTCTCTCTGAAAACAATGCGGCTAACTTGATTCCGTCCAAAGATAAGGCATAATTGACCAATCCTTCTGTATCTCCGGTCCGGCTTTGATATTTTTTAAGATCTTTTTTGCTGATTGCAAAGTAGGCAGTATGGATATCCTCTCTCACTACCAGTCTTCGGCTAATCGCAAAACCGATAAACTTCAGACGATTGACGGAATTGGAATCATAAATCCAATTGGCAATCTGAGAAGGGTTGGCCCCTAAATCAATCAATTCGGCAACGACCAAGTGAACATTTTTAGTAGTATTGGGATGGCGAAAACCACCCGTATCCGTCATGATGCCAGCATAAAGGGATGCTGCAATATCCTTGTCAATCAGCTCCTTATCGCCTAATTCTACGATCAGCTCATAAACCAACTCGCAGGTCGCAGCAGCTTCAGTACTCCAATATTTGAAGTCAGCGAAGTCCTCCGGATCCTGATGGTGATCAATATTGACAATAAATGCATCCGACTGACGGATCATTTCACCCAATTCATTGACTCTGTTGAGCACAGAAAAATCCAGACAGAAAACGACATCCGCTTCATTCAAAGCTTTGGTTGCTGACTTCTGATGATCTTCCCTACTAAAGTCCAAGACTAAATCGTTCCCTTCCATCCAATTCAGGAAAGAGGGATAATCTGTCGGAGTCACCACAGTTACCTCATGTCCTTTCTTCAGCAGATAGTTGGCTAATCCCAAGGAGGAACCCAGCGCATCCGCATCCGGTTTGACGTGAGTGGTGATGAATATTTTTTTGGGTGAAGATATTTCTTTTTTAAACGAGGCTAATGCTTCCATTTATATAGGTTCAACGGCACTTAGGCACTAGTAGTCCGCAAAGGTCAGGATTTTTTTGACAATTCCCAACTTAGTCATTTTATTGAAAATGAACGAAATAGAGGATTATTCCTTGGAATTTCTCGGATTCTGAATTCTATTCCCCTATTTTTGCGGCCGAATTAAACCAATGTAAACTCAAAACACATGGCAGGAAACAGAACATTCACCATGATCAAGCCTGATGCATTCGAGGCTGGTAACTCTGGAGCAATCCTAAAGATGATCGAAGAAGCAGGTTTTAAAATCGTGGCAATGAAAGCTACCCGATTGACTCCTGAATTGGCAGGTAAATTTTATGAGGTTCACAAAGAAAGACCTTTCTACAAGGATCTTTGCGCATATATGTCTTCTGGACCTATTATCGCTGCTATCTTGGAAAAAGACAATGCAGTAGAAGATTTCAGAAATTTGATCGGTGCTACCAACCCAGCAAATGCGGCTGAAGGTACTATCCGTAAAATCTTCGCTAAGTCTATCGAAGCCAATGCAGTTCACGGATCTGACTCTGATGAAAACGCTGCAATTGAAGGTAACTTCTACTTCTCTCAATTGGAAAGAGTACTTTAATCCGAGAGCAAGAATCATAAAAAAAGCGCCAGATGGCGCTTTTTTTGTATTAATTTTTTTTTCTAAGAAGGGCTTTACCAGCTTCCACCGGCTCCTCCGCCTCCGAAGCTCCCGCCTCCGAAACCGCCGAAGCCGCCACCTCCTCCACCAAAGCTTCCTCCACCTTTGGAGAAGTCTCCAAACTTTCCTCCTCCGCCTTTCAGCAAATTGGCCAGCATAATGGTAGTCAGGAGATCAATTCCTCCACCTCTTCCTCCCATGTGGTTGTCATTGTCATTCCGGTTTTTCAAAAGAGGTAAAATCACAAAGAGGAAAATAAATAGCAAGAAGATAAATATGGCTCCACCATGATTGCCATTTGAGATCACCTCCTCGGCTTTATATTCACCTGAAGCAAGCTTGATAATCATATCCGTGGCCTGATCCAAGCCTTGATAATATGACTCCATCTTGAAGTTGGGGACGATCAAATTATCGACAATGCGGTTTGCCAAAGCATCAGGAACCACTCCTTCCATTCCGTATCCTGTGGCGATAAAGACTTTTCGGTCGTTCATCGCCGCCAAAATCAGAACTCCATTGTCCACTTTCCCTCCGATTCCCCATTGATCACCAAGTTGAAAGGCGTAATCAGATATATCATACTGCCCAATAGAGCGAATCATGACAATGGCTATCTGAGTGGATGTGCTATCGTTATAGGCTACAAGTTTGCGCTCCAGCCTTGCCACTTCGTCCTGAGATAATGTCTGGGTAAAATCATTCACCAGTCTGGGAGGATTCGGAACAGGAGGGAAATCCTGAGCAAATCCCACTAGACTTACCAAAGAAAAAAGAAATAAAAACAGCGTTATGGATTTAAGATCCAAATGAAATCTCATCGGGTAGTTCGTTTTCGTCTGAATCCCCTTGGTATGGGAAATGCTCGGCAAGAGCTTCGCCGGCTTGATGGATTCCATCAATCAGACCTTGAGTGAATTGACCTTTTTTAAACAAATCGGCCATGTGGTTTTTGATGTCTTCCCAGAAATTTTTGGGCACAACTGCATTGATTCCTGCGTCTCCCAAAATGGCAAACTTATGATCTTTGACAGCCAAATAAAATAAAACTCCGTTTCTGTCTTTGGTTTGATACATTTTCAGGGTTTCAAATACCTCAGCCGCTCGGTCCAACACATCTATCCTACAGTGATTTTCGATATGAACCTGAATCTCTCCGGAAGTGGTAACTTCGGCAGTTTGGATTGCTGACACGATCTGCTTCTTCTCTGCCGAAGTGAATAATTTTTCAGCCATAATTTAGAATTCTACAGTAGGTGCATTTTCTGCTCCGGCTACTGCTTCAAACTTCCCTTTGGTTTCAAATCCATACCAACCTGCAAAGAGGTTGTTCGGGAACGTTCTTAAGGTGGTATTGTAAGCAACCACTTCTTGATTGAAGTTTCTTCTAGCCACAGCTATCCGATTTTCAGTTCCTTCCAACTGTGCCTGCAAATCCAGGAAGTTTTGGTTGGCCTTCAGGTCAGGATAACGCTCCACAGTGACCAAAAGTCTGCTTAAAGCACCGGAAAGCTGCTCTTGGGCTTGCTGGAATTGCTGGAGATTTTCAGGAGAAAGATTGTTAGCATCCACATTGATAGAAGTAGCTTTAGATCTTGCTTCGATGACGCCAGTTAGGGTTTCCTGCTCAAAATCAGCATACCCTTTCACGGTGTTGACCAAGTTAGGGATCAAGTCTGCTCTCCTCTGGTATTGAGTCTCCACCTCAGCCCATTGACCACTGACTTGCTCCTCGGCCTGAACAAAAGTATTGTAAGTGCCAACAGCTTTGGTATAAATAAAAATACCAACAACTGCCAGAATCAAAATTGGAATTAATAGCTTTTTCATTTTTTGCATTAGGGTTATAAAACTGAACTATTGACGAAATTACCTTAAAATAAGTTTCCCAGAGGATGTTTTTCCCAAAAATAGCCAAATTTCAAAAGGAGAGAGTAATAGGCTAGATCTGCTTTTCCAGCCTGATTTTATAAGTAAAGTCTTCATATCGGGTCAATTCTTCATCGAAAAACCTTCTCACCTCGATTTCTATGACTTTCCCTTCCCTAGAGCGAAACAATTTGATCACATCCGAAAGCTCCCAAATCAAGGTTGGAATTTTATTAATACTCAAAATTTCATCAAAAGCCTCAATTCCGGCCACATCTGCCGGAGAACCTTCACGAACCTGACCAATGTAAAATCGCTTATCGTCTGTAGGAATCTTTTTAACATTGAGGCCACTCATATCGTATTCATAAGGTGCATAGAAGTTATCTCCTTTTTTCATCATGGCACGCTTCCTTGGATAGTCCAAAATCAACCTTGTTCTGCCCAAAACCTCTGATCCAAGACTTCCCATTCTTCCGGATTCCTTGATGATATAGCTGAAGGCTGTCTCATCCGGGTAGGAAGTCAAGACCTCCTTTTGCTTCAAGCTTTGGATTTTCAACCAATCCACTCGTCCTATGTATCCATAAAGCAAGCCTCCCAAGCTTTGGCCCAATTCTGCTTCCAGGTTATCTTCAGGCAATTCTATTTTCTCGGATGTTTCCCGATTGAGAAGCAGCCCATGATTGGCTCCGGTATCTATCAAGAATTTTGATTCCAATACTTTCCCGTTTTTCTGCTTTATTTTAGCACGGATATAGGGCTTGTTTTGATCTATTTCCAATGGCATTTTTTTATAGAAAGGGGGTCTCCATTTCATAGCATCGGTCCTAAAAAACTCTATTCTTTCATCATCATAATTGATCTTGACAGGATTAAATTTGAAAAACTCATAGCCAATGATACCATAAATTGGTATTCCTACCACCGACTCCAATTCCAAAAAATCCTCTTCCAAAACCAATAAGCTTTGAGCTAAACCTTCTATCGGGCCTAAATCAATATGATTGACAGGAGATACCGATGCCATTATTTCTTCCGAACCGTCAGCCCCCATCAAGTTGAGCCTGCGAGTATATTCCAGACCCATCGCATCCCCCAAATCTTTACTAAATAAAATATTGGACCTCACACCAGTATCGATCAGGAAGTTTACGGGATAGGCTCCATTGATAGAGACCGGAACGATGATCAAAGAATTTGAGGCATAAAATGGAAGAATGACTCTTCTCTTGTCCTCTTTCATGAAGAAACCAGGCACTTGAGCTTGGGTATAAATAAGAGTTAGCCCAAGAAAGAATATAATCAGCAGGGTCTTTTTTATCATTCGATCCACAATCGGGTGATTGGTTTAAGTTAAGGTTTTTTCAACAACCTTACTCTTATTTCACTAACCATTTTATGCGGGATGTTTGTTCAATCAATGGAAATAATTCTTAATTAGACTGATCCCAAATTAGCACCCACAAATCCTGTATTGTTGCCAAAAATTGGATAATACTCCATCTTTATTTTTACAAAATATTGGAAATGGCAGACAAGGCACTGATCGAGAAAGCGAAAAAAATCTTTGAAAACTTCCTGATTAAACAAGGGAGCAGGAAAACTCCGGAGCGTTTTTCAGTGATAGATGAATTATACTCTCTTCCAGAAGACGAACATATGGACGTGGAAGGCTTATTTCTAAGTATGAGAAATAAAGGATATACAATCAGCCGTGCAACAATTTACAATACCCTAGACTTGCTGGTAGAAAGTGGCTTGGCAGTGAAGCATCAGTTCAAAGATAAAGTTGCGCTATACGAACAGGCCTTAACTTACAAGCATCACGATCATCACGTATGCAATCAGTGCAGAAAAATCCGAGAGTTCTCCGATCCAAAAATCAATGAGATCAAAGAATTAATCGGAAATGAGTTTGGCTCCTCAATCACTTCTCATTCCTTGGTTCTTTATGGGGACTGCAGGATTGAAAACTGTGAAAATCTCCCAAAGATTTAACTTCTGCTAAACACCTTTTTATAAATGGGTTTTCTGTAAAAAAACTGACCCAACATCGCAGGGTATAGCAAGAATGTAAGGAGCTTGTTGGGCCCTTCATATTCTATTTCATCCCGGATAATACTGCCTTCGCCCTTTTTGATGATTCGGTGCTTGTGAGTCCATTTTTTGAGAAAAAAGGGCAATACAACTCCCCGGTCAATGAAATAGAATTCCTCTTCATTAGTTTGATCCTCGGTAATTTCACTGGTCCACTTTTGCTTGAAAAAGATAAAATTCAACTCTAAAGAAACCATATCTCCCTTTTTGGAACCGTCAAATCTTATGAGTTTGACCGGAGGAAAAGGAGGACTCAGTCGCTTAAAAAGGGCTTCATTGAAACCTTCTTTAACTGATAAATAATCCTGCTGTACAGGAGACTCTATGGTAAGTTTCATGATTTTCTTTTTAAAAGCTCAGAACAAATAGCATGAATAAGATAAGCCAAATTGCATCCATAAACTGCCAATAGACAGTAAAAAGTCGAATTCGCATTTTTTCATAAGGATTAGTCAACAAAATCAGATGCTTGATACTATCCTCCTGATTCTTTTGAAGCTGAACCCAAAGTATCACGGCAAAAATCATAGCTCCTAAAAGGTGGAAAATATGAATCCCAGAAAGCACGTAAAGAAAACTTCCGCTGGGAATTCCTTTGAAGTTGATTCCCATGGCTTGTAGCTCCAGCCATCCGGTAAATTGTAAACTCGTAAAAACCAAACCCAAAAAGAGTGTATTCCTCAAAGACTGAAGGACCTTTTCGGTTCTTTCTTCTTGGTAAAATATTCTCATCCGGGTAGCCGTGTATCCACTAATTACCAGCAAAAAGGTAGAAATCATGAATGAAATAGGTATTCTCTGATTCATTCTTTCCAGCTGATCCAAGCCCGAGAATAAAAAAGCTGCCACCATAAATAGGAAAATTAGCCCACTCCCAATCATCCCCAGATACAGTAAAGTTTCATAGGGGTGAAGGCTCTCCAGTTTTTGAAACCAGGTTTTCGGTTCGTTTACATTGCTCACGTTGGCAAAACAATTTATCAGGCCTTAGGTTCACAATTTTATCGAATCTCTCTTCGATAAGACTCAAAAACGCGAAAAGCCCTAAATTGCGCTCCCAAACTTAAACCAGCTTACCTCTTGGACCGACAGGCATTCCTATCCATCTATCAATCGGACCCTTTTTTTCAGACCTTTTCCGAAAAAATCCTTCAGGAAGGAAAGACCGATTTCCAAATCAAAGGTCTTTCGGGAAGTCTTGATATGGTCTTGTTTGCCACCTTTTTCCAAAAAAACGGTGGCTTTCATCTGATTATTGCTCAGGATAAGGAGGAAGCAGCTTACCTTAATTCTGATCTTCAGAGCTTATTGGCTACTGAAGAGCATATGATTTTTCCCTCCAGCTTCAAAAAGCCTTATCAGTACGAGGAAGTGGACAATGCCAATGTATTGCTTCGCTCTGAAATTCTAAACCAGGTTCTGGATGCCAAAGAGGGTTCAAAAATAATCATCTCCTACCCCGAGGCCCTCTACGAAAGGGTGATCAATAAAAGGTCCCTCCAAGAAAACACTTTCACTGCCAAGGTTGGAGAGCAAGTGGATATGGAATTTGTGTCAGAATTGCTTGCGAGCTATGATTTTGAGCGTACAGATTTCGTTTACGAGCCCGGTCAATTCGCGATTAGAGGGGGAATTTTAGATGTTTTTTCTTTCTCAAATGAGCATCCCTACCGTTTAGAATTATTTGGGAAGGAAATAGAAAGTATCAGGACCTTTGACGCAGAATCTCAGCTATCCATCGCTGAGGTGGAGCAAATTTCTCTCATCCCCAATACCCAAACCAAGCTATTACAGGAAGTCAGACAGTCATTCCTGGGCTTTTTACCAGAACAAACCAAGCTATGGATCAAGGATTATCAACTGACCATAGATGTGATGACGGAGTGTTTTCATAAAGCAGAGCATGCCTTTGATTCCATTCTTGCCAAAACCAATCAAACCAAAACCCTTTTAAAGCCAGAAGATTTATTTGAAACCGGAAAGGATTTCAAAGAACAATCCACCCAGTTTAGCAGAGTTGAATTTGGAAGGCAGTTTTATTTGAAAGGAAGTGAATCCATTACATGGGATTCTCAGCCCCAACCCTCTTTCAATAAAAACTTTGACCTGCTGGTGGCCAGCTTGGCTGAAAATGAGAAAAAGGGTTTCTCAAATATCATTACTGCTGAAAATGAGAAGCAGATTGACCGCTTAATCGGAATTTTCAAAGAGCTTGATCCGACGCTCCATGTGCAAAGCATGCTTTTGGGTTTGAGAGAGGGGTTTGAGGATAGGCAAAGCAAATTGGTCTGTTATACTGATCATCAGCTTTTTGAAAGATTCCACCGTTACAAGTCCCGAAAAAAGGCGAGCAAATCCAAAGCCCTGACAATTAAAGAACTTAAGGCCCTACACCCTGGTGACTATATCGTGCACGTGGATTATGGCGTGGGAAGATTTGCCGGATTGGAAAAAGTAGAAGTAGGCGGCAAAATGCAGGAAGCCGTTCGATTGGTGTTTAGGGACGATGACTTGCTTTATGTCAACATCCACTCCCTTCATAAAATCTCCAAATATTCCGGACAGGAAGGACAAGCTCCTTCCATGTCCAAGTTGGGTTCACCGGAATGGGAAAATAAGAAGACCCGAGCCAAAAAACAGGTCAAGGACATTGCCAAGGATTTGATTGAGCTCTATGCTAAAAGACGTGGCGCTCCGGGTTTTGCCTTTTCGAGAGATTCTGTTTTGCAGGTGGAATTGGAGAGTTCGTTTATTTATGAAGACACTCCAGATCAGGCATTGGCGACCTCTGATGTCAAGTCAGATATGGAAAAATCCTATCCAATGGATAGATTGGTTTGTGGAGATGTGGGCTTCGGGAAAACTGAAGTAGCTATTCGAGCAGCTTTCAAGGCTGTAAATGACCGAAAGCAGGTAGCTGTACTAGTTCCAACCACCATATTGGCTATGCAGCATTATCAGACCTTCAAGGAGCGTCTGGAAAATTTCCCTGTCAAAGTTGATTTTATCAATAGGTTCCGCACCACCAAGCAAGTCAAAGAAATTGTAGAAAAGGTAAAAAGTGGGGAAATAGACATCCTGGTAGGTACCCATAAGATTGTCAATAAGGATATTCAATTCAAAGATCTGGGGCTTCTGGTCATTGATGAGGAGCAAAAATTCGGTGTTAAGGTAAAGGATCAGCTCAAAAACTTACGGGTCAATGTGGATGTGCTGACGCTTACTGCCACCCCGATTCCCCGAACTTTACACTTTTCATTAATGGGAGCAAGGGATCTTTCAGTTATTGCTACACCTCCGCCTAACAGGCAGCCTGTTACTACCGAAGTACAAACCTTTCAGGAAGAAGTTATCCGTGATGCGGTAGCCTATGAATTAAGAAGAGGTGGACAGGTGTTTTTTGTGCACAATAGAGTGGGTGAGATAGATAGCATTGCAAATTTGATCATGAAACTAGTCCCAGAAGCCCGTGTGGTTGGGGCACATGGTCAAATGGATGGCAAAAAACTGGAACAAGTCATGGTGGATTTCATCAATCATGAGTACGATGTGCTGGTTTCAACCAATATCATTGAGTCCGGTTTGGATATTGCCAATGCAAATACCATCATCATCAATCGGGCCCATATGTTTGGATTGAGTGATCTGCATCAGATGCGGGGAAGAGTGGGCCGAAGCAATAAAAAAGCTTTCTGTTATCTCTTGACTCCACCTATGTCTGGTTTGACTCCAGAATCCAGAAAAAGACTTCAAACTTTGGAAGAGTTTTCTGATCTGGGAGATGGTTTCAAGGTTGCCATGAAGGATTTGGATATTCGCGGCGCTGGAAATTTACTTGGCGCGGAACAAAGCGGATTTATTACAGATTTAGGCTTTGAGATGTATCATAAAATCCTTGATGAGGCAGTTCAGGAATTGAAAGAAAATGAATTTGCAGCCCTTTTCGAAACCGATCTTAAAGAAAAGGTCAAGGTATTAGTGCAGGATTGTACAATAGAAACCGATTTGGAGCTATTGATTCCTGAGGAATATGTCAGCAATATTTCTGAAAGATTAGGGCTTTATTCCAAGTTGGACTCTATCAAAAACGAAGAGGAGCTGAACAAATTTGCGACCATGCTGGAGGATAGATTTGGCCCTGTTCCTGAAGCTGTGGTGGACTTGATGGAAACCGTGCGCTTAAGATGGAAAGCAGAGAAACTGGGCATAGAAAAGTTGGTCTTGAAAAACAAGCAGATGAAATGCTATTTGTTGCCGGCTTCCAGAGATGATTTCTACTCATCCCCTGTTTTTCAACAAATTATGCAATTTGCTCAGTTGAATTCACGTTACTTTAAAATAAAGGAGCACAAGAATCGTTTGATTCTTACTGTATCGGATGTTTCCGACATTTCTATGGCACAAAAATGGCTAAAAGAGATGCTAGCAAGCTGATTTTCAAAAAATTTAACTGGCATAAATATTGCAGTTTTGCACAAGAAATTTGCAGGATTCTCCCGATTTCGGGCTTTTTTGGCTCAAACTGAGAGAATAACAAATTTTCAAATCATTGGAAGTACTTAGGATTGACTATATATTAGCACTCTTAAACTAGATTTAAACTCCTAGAATATATGCGTTTCAGTAACAAATCATGGGGAATGTGGGCAGCAGCACTGATGATCGTCGGTGGTTCTGTTCTTTCTTCCTGTAACAAAACTCCGGGCTATGGAAGAAGAACTGCCAATAAGCCAGGAAAGAAAAGTGCTACAACCGGTGCGGAATTTTCATTTAATGAACAAGATTCGACCAACTTTTTCGTAGCCAGAAATGCCGAACAAATCCCTGGACCTAACTTGAAATTCATTCAAGGAGGTAGAGCCGTATTAGGTTCTCAAGAAGAGGATGTGATGGCTTTCAGAGACAACTTGGAAAGAACTGTCACGGTTGCCAATTTCTACATGGACGAAACCGAAATCACAAACAATGATTATCGTGAGTTCCTTTTCGACATGAAGAAAAAAGTAAGCGCTGACTCATTGAAGAAGTTAGAACCTAAAGATGATGTATGGGGTGGAGCTTTGTCTTTCAATGACATGTACCAATCCTACTATTTCAGATTCCCTGGTTTCAATTTTTACCCGGTTGCGGGAGTTTCTTGGTCTCAGGCTAACATCTACGCTAAATGGAGAACAGACTACGTGCAAGAGTTAGTTAGAAAAGAAAGAGGCTTGGACTCTACTTTTACCAAAACTCAATTAATCGAAAGAGGAGTTGCTTTGGCTGATTATCGTCTACCAAGTGAGGCTGAGTGGGAATATGCTGCAAAAGCCATGATTGGAACGCAATATTTGGACGAAAATCAAGAATACGGTAGAATTTATCCTTGGGACGGAAGAGGGGTAAGAAACCCATACAATGTAAAGCGTAAGGGTAAGCAAGGTGATTTCTTGGCAAACTTCAAAAGAGGTCGTGGTGACTATGGAGGTATCTCTGGTAACCAAAGAAATGACGGTGAGATCCTTCCAACGAACGTGTATGATATGGCTCCAAATGATTTTGGCTTGTATCACATGGCTGGAAACATGAACGAGTGGGTATATGATGTTTACCGTCCATTGACTTACCAAGATGCAGATGATTTGAACCCATTGAGAAAAGATGGATACGGCGATGACGTATCTAATTATGAGGTATCAATGATTACTGACGAAATGAGAGTTTATAAAGGAGGAAGCTGGAGAGATGTTACTTATTGGCTAGCTCCAGGAACAAGAAGATTTATGCATCAGGACTCTGCCACTAACCACATTGGCTTTAGATGTGCAATGATTTCAATCGGTGAGCGAGGTAAATAAACCTTATTCCAAATAAAAATTTAAGCCCTGAATCAAAAGATTCAGGGCTTTTTTTTCTGCATTTAATTTGATGATCCGTAGTCAGGGCTTTACCGTATTTTCTTTGCTTAACCGATGGGATACTTTGGCTTCGTTCAGTACAGGCGCCCGAAGACCTAGGCCGATCCTTTGGGCTGATACTAATTCATGTTTTCTTCCTACTGGCAGGAAATAGAATAGTCATGCTATTTTATTAAGGTATTTTTTTGATATGGCTTCTATCGGCTAGCTTTTAAAGCTCAATCCTCAAACCAGCCTGTGCGAAAAACCCGTTGGTTCTTCCAAAATCTATGGTGGCAAATTGGGTAGAGATATCATTCACGGACCATTCATAAGTTAAGTCTATAAAGACAATCGAAAGGTTGAGCCCTGTGCCCGCAAAAACTCCCCAATTAGTGGATTGAATGTCTTCTGCATACGCTTCATTTTTTTCGGAGAGAAAAAACACAGAAGGTCCTCCAAATGCTCTCCAAGCAAGTTTAGATTCTGAATTTCCAGCAAGATAAATCCCCAAATTAACGGGAATTCTCAAGCCTTTCAAATCCGGGAATGTAGCATCCAGATTGGGTGAAGATGAACCTGAAAGATCCAGTTTTTTTACAGCGTAGAAAAGACCAGGTTCCACATACATTTTTCCTTCTCCAAATTCTACTCCCAAGCCAGCTTGCCAACCGGCATTTCCACGCAGTACATCCTCAGAGGAACTGACATCAGAATAATTAAGTCCTCCACTGATTTTAATTTTTTGGGCAAACAAGCAACCGGAAATTAGAATAAGACATAGGGTAAATAGGGATTTTTTCATAGTCAGGAATGAGTTAAGTAAGTGTTTCAAAGATAATTAGACCAAACTCAATTAGGAATGCGGGAAATTGCTTCTTATGTACAATTATCTCCATATGGATCACTTAAAACACCAAATTTACCTTTGGTTGAGAATTTGATAGATCCTATATCCTCTAGGTGTAACTTCAAAAAAACAAGTTGCAAGAATATGAACCTTAAAAGAAAACTACCCCTGTTGGTTTTGGGAATATACATGGGATTGAATTTCCCTGCTTTTTCCCAAACTACCTATCAAACACCTCCACAGGCAATCGCGGACTTGGTCAATGCACCCAGTACTCCTTCGGTTTCATTCTCAAAGAATGGAGATTGGATGATGCTTTTGGAGCGAGCTGATAATCCTAGCATAGAAGAATTGGCTCAGCCGGAACTACGAATCGCTGGAATGCGAATCAATCCTGCTACTTCAGGACCAAGCCGAAGCCGAGGAGTGGAAAATATCAAAATAAAAATGACCCGAAGCGGTGAGGAAATCCAGATCAAGGGACTTCCTGAAAAAGCCTCTATAGGAGGATTGGCCCTTTCCAGAGATGAAAAATATCTTGCATTCACTAATACGGAGGCAAACGGAATTAGCCTTTGGGTGGTAGACATGAGTAATTTCGAAGCAAAGAAATTAACAGATGCCATTCTGAATGATGTCTATGGGAACGTAATGACATGGACACCTGATAATCAGATTTTGATCAAAGCAGTGAATCCTGGTAGAGGATCCATCCCCAAAGCACCTGCTGCTCCTGCCGGACCAGTTGTACAGGAAACAACCGGAAATGCCGCACCATCCCGAACCTACCAAGATTTGTTGAGCAACCCTTATGATGAGGCTTTGTTTGCCTACTTCATGGATTCGCAGATGATGTTGGTCGGATTGGACGGCAGCAAAAAAGCAGTAGGAGCCAGCGGAATGATTAAATCATTTGACCTTTCTCCGGATGGATCTTACATCTTGGTTGATGTCATTAGAAAGCCATTTTCTTATTTAGTTCCTGCTTCCAGGTTCCCTTATGATGTAGAAATCTGGTCCAAGGAAGGAAAAAAAGTAAAAACCCTAGCTGAAATTCCTCTGGATGAAGAAAGACCTACCGGATTTGATGCAACTGTTACTGGTCCAAGAAGCATCAATTGGAGAGCGGATAAACCTGCAATTTTGTATTGGGTAGAAGCTCAAGACGGAGGAGATGGCAAAGTAAAAATGGAGGAGCGTGAAATAGTCTATACACTAGCGGCTCCTTTTTCAGGTCAAAAACAAAAGTTAGCCACTACTTCCCTTCGATTTGGAGGTATAGCTTGGTCAACAGATGATTTTGCGATTTTGAATGAAAGATGGTTTGGCGCCAGGAGAGAAATCAGATCGGTGATCAATCCCTCAAACCCTTCTCAGGCGAAAAGAACCATCATTGACCGCTCTTATGATGACATCTACAATGATCCGGGAGATCCTATGTACACCGAAAACCAGTACGGTAGAAATGTATTATTAAGAAAAGGTGATTTGCTTTTCATGACTTCAGAAGGCGGAAGCCCGGAAGGAAGTATGCCTTTCTTATCCACTTTCAATGCTAAAACTAAAGAGCAAAATATCCTCTGGAGATCACAGGCACCTTACTATGAAAGAGTGGTGAAACTTTTGGATGAAGAGGGTTCTGAATTTATTACTGTCAAAGAAAGTACTGACATCCAGCCCAACTATTGGTTAGTAAACACCAAAAAGCGAATTGCTCCACTACAGGTCACCAATTTTGAGCATCCTTTCGAATCCATCAAAGGAATCAACAAGCAATTGGTGAAATACAAGAGAAAGGACGGACTTGATCTTTCAGCTGTCATTTATACTCCAGAAGGATTTACCCCTGGAAAAGATGCTCCATTACCAGTCTTGATGTGGGCTTATCCGAGAGAGTATAAATCTGCTGAAATTGCTTCTCAAGTAAGAGGATCCAAATACAGATTTACTAGACTTAGCTGGGGCTCTCCAATCTACTGGGTGACTCAGGGATATGCCATCATGGATCAGACGGAGATGCCTATCGTAGGTGAAGGAGATAAAGAACCTAATGATTACTTCATAGAGCAGTTGGTAGCCAATGCAGAAGCAGCAATAGATCATATCGTGGAACTGGGAATCGGAGACCGAAATAGAATCGGTGTCGGAGGACATTCCTACGGTGCTTTCATGACAGCCAATTTGCTATCTCATACAGATCTATTCGCAGCAGGTATTGCCAGAAGTGGTGCTTATAATCGTACACTTACTCCTTTTGGATTCCAGTATGAGCAACGTACTTACTGGCAAGCACCGGAGGTATATTTCAATATGTCTCCCTTCTCATTTGCACATAAAGTAAAAACTCCGATTCTATTGATTCATGGAGAGGCTGACAACAATTCCGGAACATTTCCGATTCAGTCTGAGCGCTACTACAATGCTTTGAAAGGTCATGGTGCTACTGCCAGGTTGGTTTTCTTACCTCATGAAAGCCATGGCTATGCAGCAAAGGAATCCATCTTGCATACGCTTTATGAAATGAATACCTGGTTGGAAAAATATGTGAAAAACAAGAATAAGATTGATTCTTCGAGATAAGTTGGCTCAACTTCCAATTAGTAAAAACCCTCCTCAGCCACTTCTGGGGAAGGTTTTCTTCAATACAAAAATCCGTGTAAAATTCAAATTTTCAAAAATGGTTAAAGATATAGAGACGATATCCTTTCCTTGCCAATCACCCTAAATCCGTACCCCACATAAAGATGAGGAAAAGTACACCCAAGGCAATTCTGTACCATCCGAAGGCAGTGAAACCATGGCTGGAAACGTATTTCAAAAACAACTTCACCGCAATCCATGCAGCAATAAATGCTACTCCTGATCCCACAGCCAACATTACAATTTGGGCTTGGGTAAATACCAATTCCGATTTGATCAAATCATAGCCTCCCGCAGCCATCATGGTTGGCACAGCTAGTAAAAAGGAAAATTCCGTTGCCTGCTTTTTATCCAAGCCATTGAAAACTCCACCAATGATCGTGGCAGCAGCCCTGGAAGTTCCGGGTACCATGGAAAGACACTGGAAAAGCCCAATAAAAAAGGCGTTTTTGTAAGAAATATCCTCCACGTCTACATGAGTGGCTTTTTGGCTCACTACTTTTTTATCAATGAAAATCAAAATAATCCCTCCCAAGATCAGGGAAACAGAAACTACCACAGGATTGAAAAGGTAGCCTTTGATAAAATCATAAGCCAAAAGACCCACAATCGCGGTAGGAATAAATGCAGCCAGCAATTTGTAATAAATCGTCAGCGATCGAAAAAAACGCTTGATATACATTAAGGCAATGGCCAAAATTGCCCCTAGCTGTATGAAAACTTCGAAAGTCTTCACAAACTCATCGTCATGAATTCCCATGGCTGAAGAGGCTAAAATCATATGACCAGTGGAGGAAACAGGTAAAAATTCAGTAAGGCCTTCGACTATTGCGATAATAATGGATTGAAATAAAGTCATTCTTTAAAATTAAAATTTGGGCAAAAATAAGAAACCCTGCTTCAGTCACCAGAATTTTTATCAATTGATCTTTTGGGGAGAACGATTTTTTTATTTCTTTTCATAAAATTTAAAAAGCTATGAAGTATTCATTTTTCACCCTTCTTTATTTCTCTCTGATCTTTCATTCCTTTTCCCAAGGTTTTCCCGAGAAAAAAATCGAGTCTCAAATCCAGGAGGTGACGCTTTTCTTAAATGGGGCTCAGGTTTTTGAAAAGGCTCAGACCAGCATTCCCGCAGGGGAATCCATTATTATTATCAAAGGGCTCTCCCCCTATTTGGAAGAAAAAAGCATTCAAGTCAAAGCTTTTGGCAACTTGACCATTCAAGCGGTAAATAAGCGAATGGATTTTTTGTCAGAGAAAGACCAAAGTGAGACTGTTCAAAAATTACAGGCAGAAATCAACAAATTGGATATCTCCATGCAGCAGGATGCGCTCCGACTGGAGGTTTTGAAGGAAAAAATCAGTCTGCTGGACGCCAATAAAAATCTACGTGGAAATCAGGGAGGGCCAACAGCTGCCGAATTCAGACAAGCACTAGAGCTCTATGATACCGAATTGATGAAAATCAAAACGGAACAAATGAATTTGGATCAAAAAAGAGCTGAGAAAAGAGTACAGATTAGGCAGTTAGAAAATCAAATTCGCTCCATTCAGGAAAGTAAGCAAGAATCCAAAAGCGAAATCCGGGTTCGTGTCAAGGCCCCATCTGCAGGTAATGCGCAGTTGGAGTTCAATTATTTGGTTGCCAATGCAGGATGGTATCCGAAATACGATGTGCGTGTCAAAAATGTGAATTCGCCAATGGCCATCAATTACAAAGCGGAGGTATATCAAAATACCGGGGTGGATTGGAATCAAGTAAAATTGCGTTTCTCCAACGGGAATCCCAATCAGAGGGGTGTGGCGCCACAGATCGATCGCTGGGACTTGAATTATGCCCGATTAACCGTATTTCAACCCAGAAATACACAGCCTTTTAATGGAACAATCAGCGGGGTAGTGGTGAGTGCTAGCGACGGACAACCTATTCCGGGAGTGAGTGTATTGGTCAAAGGCAGCACTGTAGGCACATCAACAGATTTGGATGGGCGTTACAGTTTGACTATTCCTCCAAGAGCTGGAAGTTTATTGTTTTCATTTGTAGGCTTTCAATCTCAGGAAGTTCCTATTACAAACAAATCTACCATTAATGTATCCTTAATAGAGGAAATGATGGCTTTGGAGGAAGTAGTAGTTGCTGGGTATCAAGCAAGTCAAAAGAAAGAAATGACTGGGAATTCAATAAAAATAAGAGGAAATTCTACTCTTTCGGCTTCTCCTCTCCAAACCACCTTCCAAGAAAATCAAACTACTGTAGAAATTACCGTAAACGAACCCTACACCATCAAAACCAATGGAGAGCGGACTTTAGTTGATTTGAAAAATTATGATATCCCGGCAACTTATCAGTATAAGGTCATTCCAAAGCTGGATAAGGATGTGTTCTTGATTGCTCAGCTGGCAGATTGGAGTCAGTATAGCTTCTTAGAAGGTGAAAGCAATTTATATTTTGAAGATGGCTTTGTCGGCAGATCTATCCTAAATGCCGGAGCTCTGGAAGATACATTGGCTATATCGATGGGAAGGGATAGAAGCATTGTTGTGCAGAGGGAGAAAGTGGAGAGCTTTACCAAGAAAAGAACCATTGGTTCCAATGTGACCGAGTCCAGGGGTTATGAAATTACCCTTAGAAATAATAAGTCCCAAGCTATCAGTATAGAAGTGAAGGATCAAATTCCTGTTTCGGTGAACTCCAACATATCTGTTTCTGCCATTGAACTATCCGGCGGAAAATTAGACAGCGATACTGGAATCATTACCTGGCAAATCACAGTTCCTCCTGGATCTCAACAAAAACTAGGATTTCAATATGAGGTGAAGTATCCTAAAAATGAAAAAGTGATTTTAGATTGATTTTATGAAAAAATTTAGATCAAACGCTAGTCGTGCAGATTGGGCGAAAAGGGTGTCGCTACTATATATTTTCTTTTCCGTAATTGGAATAGGCTTTAATGTTTTCAAATTAAACTTCCTGTTTAAAATTAAAAGAGGAGAGGATTTTTATCAAATGGATGCAGAGTTGATTGATCACTTTGATCAATTATTTGGGATTACTTTAATTGGACTATATATCGCTTTTATGATCCTATTTATCATGTGGTATAGAAGAGCCTATTTCAATCTCCACCAAAAGTTCAATTACCTCCAATTGTCTGAAGGTTGGGCTGCCGGCGCTTGGTTTGTTCCAATTTTAAACCTCTTTAGGCCTTATGTAATCATGAAAGAAATGATAGAGGAAAGCGGCAACTACTTAAAAAAGACAGGGGTGATTGTTCCTACTCAAGCCAATAAAATTCTTGCCCCGTGGTGGACATTTTTCTTGCTTGCTATGATTTTGGGAAGAATTTTGTGGAAAATGCAGGCTGAAGATATAGATAAGTTAATCCATATGACTGAGCTACTGATTGTAAGCTTTGGGGTAGATATCCTTGCCTACTTTTTCACTTGGAGATTGATTAATTATTATGCTCAAAGGGAGAAATTAATGGAAATAGCTGAAAAGGAATTAGAGATTGTAAACCATACAAGTTCTTCTCCTGAAAATGAAATGCTTACTATTTAAAAAAGAGGCTGTCTCAAAAGTGCAATATGTCACATTGAGCGAAGTCGAAATGTAGGCCACAACGATATAAATGGCCTTCGACTCCCTGTCTGACGTCAGGCAGGCGCTCAGGCTGACACTAGAGCTATTTATGAGACAGCCTCATATCTTTTTACTCAACCTTATCTAAGGTCATCTCAAAAAACTGAATCCAACGGTCTCCCATATTATATTCACCGATTTCAAACCACTGCCCTTTTTCATTGAGGGTAATAATGTATCTGACTTGCTCATTTGGAAACCAATAAAATTTCCCTTCTTTCATTTCAGCCTTGAAAGTTCCTTTTTGGCCACTCTGTAGGTAGGAGGAAAATTCGAATTTATTTTCTTCCGTTTTTGGGCTGATCATGGCAAGAGCATGGTGAATCACTTCCCCATCCGAAACTCCTTTTCCTTCTATCTGAAGATGTGTCCCACTAAGTTGGAATTTTACTTCCTCTGTTTGTTCAAAGGTATATCGATTTTGATCCTGTGAGATCATCCACCCAGACCCCTCCCATTTTCCTTCCAAAAAGGAAAGCTGCTTCATCCTTTCCTGTATTTCAGGATTTAATTCATATTGCTGTCCAGTTGCATAAGTTGAGATGCCTAGACTAAGTAAAATCAAGCTGAGAATTTGAGTTAGATTTTTCATTTGTAAATTGGTTTATATTATAAACTGAATAAAGAAATTTTTTTAGCTGATATAATTTTTAAGATTTTCCACATACGCCTCAAAGGCCTTCACACCTTTCTGAGTAATCTTGCAGGTAGTCAAAGGTCTTTTGCCACGAAATGATTTTTCGATCGCCAGATAGCCTGCCTTTTCCAACTTATCCAACTGTACAGAAAGATTTCCCGCAGTGGATTCTGTCTTTTCCTTGATAAAGGTAAATTCCGCTTCTTCAACGCTCAAAAGAAGGGACATGACGGCAAGCCGCAACTGTGAATGTAAAAGAGGATCTAATGGCTTAAACTCGCTCACGATACTGTTTTTTGAGGTAATATCCGGGTGCAAGATAACCCAAAAGGATTGCAAAACCGGACAGTAAATACTGTTCTGAAACCGGCAACATAAAACTGATTACTGCCGCTACTAGGAGTAATAATCCACCGCCTTTGACGATTTTAGCTTTAATCAAAGCTCCTGTTACAAACATTCCAATACCCGCCAAAATCAAAATGATAGGGTTTTGATTGAAGGAAATAATAGGCATAAAAGCCAGGATGATGATAATCCCCACGAATACCGTAATCCAAAGCTGGTTGATCACATCAGAAATATGAGATTTAACCCTTGCTTTTCTTGATAGTTGCATACCCTTCCAGAAACTGATAAAGGCAGCAGGCACCACTAACAACCATACGATATAAGGATATTCATAGCCAAGATTAAATAGTATATAATGGCCAAAATTACACAAGGCTATCACCCAGCCCCATAAGAGCATTTGAAACCCACCGTCCCCGGCTGTTTCTCTTTTTGCATTTGAAATCATCTCCGTTATGATCCGAAGCGATTCAGAACCTGAAAGTTGTTTTTCCATAGTGTCAGATAATTGATCTTCGAGACAAATATAAATAGGTTTATTTTATAAACCATTCTATAATTATTTTTTTAGAGAGAAAATAATTGATTTACTTGCTTAAAATTCAGACCCTAACAGCACATGAAATGCCCGTGAGGAAAAATCTCACACAACTTGTCCCGTCCGCCGCGGCGGATAGGGAGGAGGATGCCCCGATAAATCGGGGTAGGGCATTCCATCTGATCTATAAAAAACAAGTTATAAACACATGAAAAACATTTTCAAAGCGGAAGTTACCGAAGAGCTAATCGACCGAATCAACCGATTAAATCCCGATACGCAACCAAATTGGGGTAAAATGAAAGTGGATCAAATGCTGGCACATTGTGCAGTAGCATATGAAATGGCCTTCACAGATAAGCATCCGAAACCCAATGCTTTGATGCGTTTTTTGCTCAAAACTTTTGTAAAAAAAGGAGTGGTCAATGAAAAACCATATCCTAAAAATGCCCGAACAGCACCTGTTTTCATTATTTCAGATAGGAGAGATTTTGAAAGAGAAAAGAATCAATTGATTACTTATTTACGGAAAACTCAAAAATTCGGCGAAGATCATTTTGAAGGGAAAGAATCACCTTCTTTTGGGCCTATGACTGCTCAAGAGTGGAATAACTTGTTTTACAAACATTTGGATCATCACCTTACTCAGTTCGGTGTATAAAAACCATAAAGCCATCATAGACCCATTCTCTTCTGAGATCGTTAGGCCAATCATTTGACCTCAGAGAATTATTAGCCTCACACATTTTTTATTTTTAGTTGAACTTCTTATTATCGAGGATCGGTAAAATCTCTGGGAATGAAACAGCTTTTAGGAATTCTTCTTTTTTTCTCTTTGACCTCGGCATTTGGACAGGATAACGCTCTTCTAAAATTGGAAGCAGAAAGAGCTTGGGAGAGAGGCTTCTATCAATCAATGCGATTTCCAAGAGAAGCATTAAGAAGTAAAACAGGGGGTTATGTGAGTTTGGCCTTGAAATTTGATTCTACAGGTGCAATTGATAGTTACCGACTTGATCAGGAAGACAAAGCTTTTTTCAATAAGGAAGTTCTGAAAGGATTTGAGGCAGCTCAAAAAAATTGGAATCCGATCATTGTAGATGACAAAGATCTGAATCAGGAATATCTCCTTGTTTTTAGTTTTGAAATGTTGAGCGAGGAAAAGGAATCAAATAAAAATCGTGCAATCCGCTACGTGCAAAAAAATAAACCTGAGAAGGCATTTAAAATTGTCAATAGATTGGTTCAGGACTATCCATTCGACCAGGAATTTTTAAGGTTTCGTTCGCAAATACACCGGCAATTGGGACAAGAACAAGAGGCAACGGCAGATCTTTTAAAAGCTCAAAATCTGGAAAGCAGTATTATTTCTTCCCTGTCTTTTAAGGTTTTTGGAGTTACGAGCACGCGACAGATTTCTGGTAAGACTTTTTAGGAGTTAAGCTCTTTTCAAGACACTAATAATCAGAGAGTGATGGAAAGAATCAAAATAATATTTGGCAAAAAGCTAAAAACCTTAATTTCCCTATAATTTTTTAATACAGGCACTAACTTAATAGGTTTTGCTGCGTTAGATTATTAAATTCATACGCAACCAAATTCAATTAACATGAAAAAGCTACTTATTTTATCCATTTTTCTCTTGAATTTTTCATTAGGGAGCATGGCACAAAATTCAGAAGGAACCCATGAGTTTAATAAATTCATGTCCAAAAATCTCCAATATGGTAGTGAACTGAGGTCGGAGCGCATTGAGGGGCCAGTAACATTTGTTATTCAATTTGATGAAAGTGGAAAATTGAAACAAAGCCCAATGCTAGTAGCAGGAAACAAAATGCTTGAAGAGGAGGTAACAAGAACCTTTGACAAATTAATTGCTCAAGGTGGCCCTGCTTTGGTAGGTCCTGAATACTTTGGGCAGGAATATTTACTGACGGTTCAATTTAAATTAGCGGGAACGGAAAAAACCGGCTTTTATATCCCAGAAAGATCAGAGTCTGCAGCCCGTGTTCTTGAAAGGCTGAACAGAAAAATTGCCGAAAACCCTTATTTCGTAAATTATTATAAAGAAAGAGCAGCATTCTATGAAAATATGGGTAACTCTATTCTTGCTGACTTGGACAAAAAACAAGCTGAGCTACTTGAAAGCAAGCAATTGACAACTATACTGGTTGTTGGGTATGGAAGCAGGAGCAAATCCCTCTCAGCGGAATAAATTTTAGCAATTAAAAAGCCATTCAAGGGAATAGCATCGGGTGCTTATATAGAAAATTTGTAGAAATTTTCATATTACCCAATCACTTTCAACGATGAAACTATGTATAAAAAACTAGTCCTACCACTCATTTTTTTGAGTCTAATTTCCTGTGGAAAACAAGAAAAAAAGGAGTTCTCTGATTCTGAATCAGAAGATGAAACGGGGCAAGTAGCTATGGGAGATTTTCCAGATGCAATAGAAATACCTATTGAATCAGGAGATAACTCTCAAAACTCTTTAGATTGGGAAGGAACCTACAGGGGTATTTTACCCTGTGCAGACTGCGAAGGAATAGAAACCAAAATCACACTTTCTGCCAATGGGACTTATGAATACAAAGCGTCCTATTTGGGGAAAAATGATGCATTGGAAGAGTCTTACACAGGCCCATTTGTTTGGGATGAAAAAGGAAGCGAAATCACACTTGCAGGATTAGGGGAAGCTTCAAGAAGATACAAGGTAGGAGAAGGCAAAATTTGGCATTTGGACAATGAGGGAAATGTCATCAAGGGCGATCTTGCTCAAAGGTATATTCTGAAGAAAGAATAATTACTTAAAACGGACGATCTTGCCATGGGCCTTTGAGGTCATCTCTTGTGGAATGGCCTCTGTTATTTCATTGTACAGCAGTTCCACCAGTTTTTGTTTCAAAAAACTTCTATTTAGAATAATACTCACTTCCCTAGTCGGCGGGAGTCCCTCAAATGGTCTTAATCTTGACTTTTCCTCATCAGATAATTCAAACGTAGCCAACTCCGGAAGCAGAGTCATTCCCTGATAGCGATTGACCATATTTTTTAAGCCTTCCAAGGATCCACTCTCATAATGGAAATTTTGATGCCCGCTAGTGCTCTGATCACAAAAATTAATCACCTGATCCCTGAAACAATGCCCCTGCTGCATAATCCAGAGCTCCTCTGATTTAATTTGGTTGGCCTTTATTTCTTTTTGTGCTAATAGAGGGTGATTTTTGGATAGGTAAGCATAGAACTTTTCATAAAACATGGGTTTTTCCACAATCCCGGACTCCCCGAGTGGTGTCACAATAATACCCATGTCCAGTTCATGGTTTTTCAGTCTTTTAACCACCTCTTCGGTAACCATTTCCTGAACATCCAACTTGACATTGGGATACTTCTCCAGAAAACTCCTCACAAATCGGTACAAAAGATAAGGTGCTAGGGTTGGAATAATTCCCAATTTGATAGTACCAGAAATATCACCCTTCAGCTGAGCCACCAACTCCAAAACGCCTCTACTTTCAGATACCACCTTTTTCGCCTGAGCGATAATCTGCACTCCAATCTCAGTAGGAATAACAGGCATTTTACTTCTATCAAAAAGTATAACTCCAAGCTCGTTTTCCAATTTGGAAAGTTGAGCACTCAAAGTTGGCTGCGTTACAAAACAAGACTCAGCTGCCTGGCCAAAATGCCTGTGTTTATCCACAGCTATTAGGTATTCGAGTTGTTGAATGGTCATAGTCAAAAATACTTTCTTTACTAATATAGAAAAAGGCTCAAGAGTTCAGCCAACTCAAAAAATCATCTATCACTTATTTTTCATCTGTTTATATTTTGATTTTTAGAGGTCAGATGGAATGCCCTACCCCGATTTATCGGGGCATCCCCTTGTGTGAGATTTTTCCTCATGGGCATTTCATGTGTCTATAATTGATTTTCAAAGGTCACATAGCTTGACCCGAACTTGATTCGGGAGAATCTCGCGTTTTTGATAGTCATCTCTGTGCGTAACGGCTACTTCATGCTCGATTTCATCAATTCATCCCTACAATAGCATTCCTATCAAACAGTGTTTCGCTTTCCTCAGGAATTACAGTATTTTAATATATGGATATCCGCTTTCTTACCAGTAACAACAAAATACGGCTTATTGTCTGATAAAAGGATCAGAATCACGGAACCTTCGCCTGCCTGCCGTGGCTGGGTCTTCGGTCATCGGTCTTCCAATCGGTCAAGCAAATAAAATAAGGCAACAGGCATGATTGCGGCTAATCAGATTTTAATAAACAATAATGCATTCAAACCCAATAACCTATCATCATGTCAAAACAATCTTTTTCCAGAAGAAAATTTCTCGGTACCAGTCTACTTACCGGAGCAGGACTCAGCCTTGCTCCTCAATTCGGATTTGCTCAAACTATTAAGCCAAACCCACAAACCATTCGATTGGGTTTTATTGGTGTAGGACGACAGGCCATGGGCTTGCTCAATAGAATGATGAGCATTGAAGGAGTTGATGTCTTAGCAGCTGCAGATGTTTACGAGATCAAAAGAAGGAGATTTGAACAGCGCGTTCAAAAAGTATATGCTGATCAAAAAAGGACTGCTCTACCCTTCAATTTATACGAGGACTACCAGGAACTCTTAGCCAATCCGAATATTGATGCAGTAGTCATTGCCACCCCAGATCATTGGCATGCAAAAATTGCAATAGATGCATGCAAAGCGAAGAAAGATATCTACCTCGAAAAGCCTTTAACATTTACCGTATTTGAAGGTCAGGAATTGGTCAAAGCAGTAAGGGAAAATGCAATCGTTTTGGCAGTTGGAAGTATGCAGCGCTCTGCAGTGAACTTTCAAACCGCAGCTCATCATGTGCAAAAGGGAAGATTGGGAAAAATTAAACAAGTCCTAGTCCATGTAGGAGATAATCCTCATCCCAAGCCTTTTGATTTAACTCCTGAAGCGATTCCAAGCGGATTAAATTGGGAAAAATGGCTGGGCCCGATTCCAGAAATACCGTATCATCCGAATTTAAATCCACCCATTTCCTTAAATCCGGAGGAGAATGAAAAACTCTGGGCAGCATGGAGATGGTTTGAAGAAACCGGCGGTGGACTGATGACTGATTGGGGAGCGCATATGATTGATGTAGCTCAATGGGGATTAGGAATGGACAGAAACGGACCTGTGAAAGTTATCCCGGCTACTGAAGGGAAGCCTCTCACCTATCAATATGCAGACGGAATAGAAATGTTGATAACTCCATTTGATGAGGGAAGACAGGGAGTGAAGTTTATGGGAGAAAAAGGCTGGATTAAGGTCTCAAGAGGAAATTATGATACTTCAATCCCTGAATTAGGCTTGGATAAGAGTTCAGATAATTTTTCATTCAACCAACATCATGTGGATTTTATTGAATCCATCAGAAGGAGAAAAGACCCTATTGTTCCGGTAGAAATCGGTCATAGCACTTGTACGGTGTGCACTATTGGAAATATCGCTAAGAAGTTGGGAAGACCTCTGGATTGGGATCCAATCAATCAAAATTTTGGGAAGGATTATGAAGCCAATACCCATTTGCACTATACCTATCAAAATAATATCACCTTAACCTAAGCAAGTATTTACTATGAAGATAAATCAGACATTTCTTGTGTGGATAACTCTCGTTGGAATCAGTTTTTCCTGCTCTCAAAAGAAAGAATCAGTATTGATTCAAGATGAGTTAAAAGAAGACTTATCCACATTTGTTGCTAACCCCCAATTGGTGGAAGAGCAGCCCATCAATCAATTACAAATAGGCGACTCAGCTCCTCCATTTACTCTTCCTGCTGTAGATGGAAAATACTATAGTCTGGAGGATTTTGGGGATTCTGATGTTTTGGTGGTCAATTTCACCTGTAATCACTGCCCGACAGCGCAGGCCTACGAAGACAGGTTTATTCAAACTGTGGATAAATACAAAAATGAGTCTGTAGCTTTTGTAGCAATATCCTCCAATAGCCCCATTGCCATTCTTCCTGAAGAATTGGGTTACACAGATTTGAGTGATTCATTTGAAGAAATGGGCATCCGTGCTGAAATGAAAAATTTCAATTTCCCTTACCTCTATGATGGGGATACGCATGAGTTTTCCACAGCCTATGGCCCAACTGCAACCCCACATGTTTTTGTTTTCGACAAAAACAGGAAGTTGACTTATTCCGGAAGGATCGATCGTTCTGAAAAGCCCGGAACTGCCAATGCAGAGGATCTACCTCAGGCAATAGACTTTACTTTGAAAGGCGAGGCATTACCAACGGATCAGGCTCAAACCCCGGCATTCGGTTGCTCCATGAAATGGGCATGGAAAAATGAATACACTATCAAAATGAACAAGGAATGGGAAGAAAAACCTGTGACGTTGGAAAAGTTATCCACATCGGGATTGGCGGATTTACTTCAAAATAAAACGGATGAACTGATGCTGGTAAATTTCTGGGCCACCTGGTGCGGGCCTTGTATCATGGAGTATCCTGAATTCATCACCATGCAAAGAATGTATGGGGAGCGAGATTTCCAGTTTGTCTCCATCTCCATGGATAGTCCGGATCAAGAAGCCAAAGCTTTGAAATTCCTCAAAGGAAAAGCCTCTGCTTTGCCTAATTATATCATGGATACAAAGGATAAATATGAGGTGATCGATATAGTCGGAAAAGAATGGGATGGGAGTTTACCCGTCACATTATTGATAGAACCAAGAGGAAATATTTATTACAAAAAACATGGCCCTATTAATGACTTACTCTTGAAACAAAAAATAGTGGATCATCCGATGATAGGACGGTATTATTAGACTAGAAAATTGAAAACCATCCAGTTAGGATGGTTTTTTTATGATTAGACTTTATTTAAAGCATTTTTCCAATTAAATTGAGTCAAATACAAAATTAGCTATGTCAGATCTTAAAGACCTTTCCCTCCTGCTTTATACGAACTCCAGACTTTTAATTCAGGCTTTCCAATTGAGGCTTAAAGAACTGGAATTGACTTATCCACAATATTTAACTCTTTCTGTGCTTTGGGAAGAAGATGGTCAGTATGTCAATCAAATAGGTGAAAAATTGGAATTGGACTCCGGGACTTTAACTCCCTTGATCAAAAAACTGGAATCTCAGAATTATGTCAAGAGAATTCGAAGCGAAGCCGATGAAAGAAAGATTAAAGTAGAATTGACCTATCCAGGGAAAAGTCTTCAAAGCAAGGTGGAAACCATTATTCAAAATTTAGAAGCTGAATTCGAGCAAATTGACAGTTTGGATATCTCAAAATTGAACAAGCAGCTACAAGACTTGTTTAGTGAGTTAAAAACAGCCAAAAAATAATATGGAAAAACTGAATATCGATTACACTGCAGTAGCAATCAACACAGGAGGAAGAAAAGGACATGTTCGAACCGAGGATGGCAAAATAGACCTAGATGTATCCATGCCCAAGGAAATTGGTGGAGATGGAGAGAAAACCAATCCTGAGCAATTATTCGCTGCTGCTTATGCATCTTGCTTCGGTGGTGCCTTGGGTGCAGTTGCCGGGAAAACAAGTTTAAGAGATTCAGAAATCAAGGCCAAAGTACATTTAGGGAATTATGGGCCAAATAGCTTTGGTTTGGCAGTAGATATTGAGGTGAAAATCCCTCATGCAGAATCCTTGGAGCATGCACAAAAATTGGTTGAAGCAGCGCATGAAGGTTGCCCTTATTCCAAAGCCACTCGCGGGAATATTGAGGTCAATGTGAAGGCGGTTTAAGTGTAAGAATTAGGCTATAAAACAAGGTTCTTGTTTTTAATTGGGGGTGTCGAAACCTAGTGCTGATGAAATTTGGCAAAAAGGCATCGACTCCCTGCCTCTCGTCAGGCAGGCGCCCAGCCTGACATTCGACTCCCGGCTTAAGGAAGGCAGGAGCTCAACCTAACATCTCGTATCTAACTTCTCGCCTCTCGACTCTAATTTCTGATAACAACCACTCCTTTCCCGAGCATTTTTCTATCTAATATAGCCTGCAAGGCTTCTGGTGCTTCTTCCAATGAATATTTCCGGCCGATATGCTGTTGAATTTTTCCTTCTTGAATCCACTGCATTAACTGTCCGATATTCTGAAAACTTTTTTCAGATTCCAGTTTGGAGAACTGCCCCCAAAACACTCCCATGATAGAGCATCCTTTCAATAGGGGTAGATTCATTGGGATTTGAGGAATTTCTCCGTTTGCGAAACCCACGATCAAATACCTTCCTTTCCAGGCCATACCCCGTAAAGCTGCTTCGGTAAAATTTCCTCCAACAGGGTCATACACTACGTCAACGCCTTTTCCACCGGTCAACTCTTTGATTCTATTCTTAAGCTCCTCCTTTTCATAATTGATCGTTTCCGAAGCACCTTTCTTTTTGCATAAATCCAACTTTTCTTGGGAAGATGCTGCCGCAATGACATTGGCTCCGAGTAACTTCCCTAATTCAACCGCTGCAAGCCCTACTCCACCTGCCGCTCCTAGCACCAATAAGGTTTCTCCTTCCTTGAGTTGTGCCCGATCTTTTAAGGCATGAAATGAGGTGCCATAGGTATATAAGGTTGTGGCAGCAATTTCGGAAGGTAAACCAAGAGGTAGAGGAAAAACACGGTCAATATCCACTGCAACCTTTTCAGCAAAACCTCCCCATCCACATAATGCTAAAACAGAATCCCCAAGCTTAAATTGCTTAACTCCCTCTCCAACCTCAATAACTTTTCCTGCCACTTCTCCTCCTGGAGAGAAAGGTAATTCTGGTTTGAATTGATATTTATTTTGAATGATCAGTACATCAGGAAAATTTACCCCACATGCCTCCACCTGAATTACTATTTGCTTGGCAGCTGCTTTGGGATCTGGCAAATCCCCAAAGATCAGGGATTCCGGCATTCCGTGTTCTTGACAAATAATCGCTTTCATAAGATCTCTTGCTTTCTACTAAGTAATCAATTTTGAAGCTCTTTACCATGGAGAGGGCCGGTTTTTGTTAATTTCTAACTAGTGAAATTTATTTGAGAGGTTATTGAATTTCACCGCAAAGGCGCTAAGGCCGCAAAGAAGACCGCATGGTTTATGTCTTTTAGTTTAGAAAAATATCTTCTGTTTGGAATAGGGGCAAAATCTTAGTAACTAATAACTCAGTAACACATAACTCTTCCCTTGGGCCGCTGCAAGCTATTTTTTAAAACCACATAGGCACAGTAGCCCACATAGCATTGGACAAAATTGAGCTTTTCCCTAAACGAGAACTCAATAACTATTAACAATTAACTATTTGAATCCTGTTGTATTTTTCCACAAAATAAAATCGATAGTAAACATAGCTTCCTATATCCTTGGCTTCTTCCATCCTTTGCGGGAGATAAAACTTTGCGTCGCTGCGGCTCCGCGAGAATCTTATTTACCGCAGAGACGCGGAGGCCGCAAAGAAGATCGCAAGGTTTATGTCTTTTAGTTTGGAAAAATATCCTCTGTTTGGACTAGGAACAAAATCTTAGTTACTAATAACTCAATAACCCATAACTCTCACCCTGGGCCGCTGCAAGCTATTTTTTAAAACCACAGAGAAATGATAGAAAGCATCTCTTAATAGATTCTTCGCCTCTTGTATCCTTTGCGGGAGATAAAAATTTCCGCCACTGCGCCGCTGCGAGCATTTTTTTAAACCGCATAGGGAATATAGAAAACATAGTTCAAAAAACTTTTTGCTATTGATCATACTTGGCGAAAGAATTTGAGACTGCCACGCTCTGCTCGCAGTGACGCATTAATCTTTGCTTCTTCTATTCTTCGCGGCATACTAAAAAGCAATTCGTTTGATGCATTTTTTAAACCACATAGGCACAGTAGCCCACATAGCATTGGACAAAATTGAGCTTTTCCCTAAACGAGAACTCAATAACTATTAACAATTAACTACTTGAATCCTGTTGTATTTTTCCACAAAATAAAATCGATAGTAAACATAGCTTCTTATATCCTTGGCCTCTTGTATCCTTTGCGGGAAATAAATCTTTGCGCCACTGCACCGCAGCGAGCATTTTTTTAAACCGCATAGGGAACATAGAAAACATAGCTTCCTGCGTACTTTGCCTCTTTCATCCTTTGCGGGAGAATATACCTTTGCGCCGCTGCGAGAAATTTTGAGACTGCCACGCTCCGCAAGCTCCGCTCGCAGTGACGACTCCATTTTTTCCCCAACAAAACCGCAAACTTAATAGGCATTTCCTCCTGAAAGCGATAATTTTAAGCCTTTAACAAAAAACAGAATCAAAACCCATGGCAGTAAACGATTTTATCCAAGCAAACAAAGAGCGATTTCTCAATGAATTGATTGACTTATTGAAGATTCCTTCTGTCAGTGCTGATCCAAAATTCAAAGACGAAGTATTTCGCGCAGCGGAATTTGTGAAAGAAAGTCTGGAAAAGGCAGGAGCTGATATGGCTGAAATTTGCCCAACGCCTGGATACCCTATCGTTTACGGTGAAAAAATCATAGATCCATCCCTTCCAACTGTTTTGGTTTATGGCCATTACGATGTGCAGCCGGCCGATCCTTATGAATTATGGGATTCTCCTCCTTTCGATCCTGTCATCAAGAAAACTAAAAATCACCCGGAGGGAGCCATTTTTGCCAGAGGTTCTGCCGATGACAAAGGGCAATTTTACATGCATGTAAAGGCTTTCGAAGCCATGATGGCAGCAGGAGATTTACCCTGCAATGTCAAATTTATGATAGAAGGGGAAGAAGAGGTAGGCTCTGACAACTTAGATGCTTTTGTCATAGAAAATAAAGAGAAATTGAAATCCGATGTGATTTTGATTTCTGATACCCATATGATCAGCATGCAAGATCCATCGATTACTGTGGGCTTGAGAGGATTAGCCTACATGGAGGTTGAGGTGACGGGCCCCAATCGTGATCTTCACTCTGGAACTTATGGTGGAGCCGTGGCAAACCCAATCAATGTACTGTGTAAAATGATTGCCTCGCTCAAAGATGAGAATGAGCACATCACTATTCCTGGTTTTTATGACAAAGTGCAGGAATTGACCGCTGAACAAAGAGGTAGATTGAATGAAGCTCCTTTTGACCTGAAAGAGTATGAGGAGAAACTGGACGTGGCTACTGTTTTTGGAGAAAAAGGATATACCACCATTGAGCGGGTAGGCATCAGACCTACTTTGGATGTGAACGGAATTTGGGGTGGATATACCGGTGAAGGAGCTAAAACAGTGCTTCCTTCAAAGGCTTATGCAAAAATTTCCATGCGTTTGGTTCCTGATCAAAACTGGCAGGAAATCGCACAGCTTTTTGAAAAGCATTTCAAATCCATCGCTCCAGCAGGTGTGAAAGTTAAAGTGAAAAGCCATCACGGAGGTTCTCCGGCTGTTGTATCAGATTCTTCTGTGGGTTATAAAGCCGCGGAGGCAGCTATGGAGGAAACCTTCGGCAAACGCCCAATTCCAACCCGTGAAGGAGGATCCATTCCAATTGTTGCGCTTTTCCAAAAGGAATTAGGTTCGGATCCAATTTTATTTGGTTTTGGTTTGGATACAGATGCCCTTCATTCTCCAAATGAACACTATGGGGTTCAAAATTACTTCATTGGGATAGAAACTATCGCCGCTTTCTTCAGGCATTTTAAGAAGTTGAGTGAATAGGTTTTACTCAAATTTGAAGACGTGCCAAATGAGGCTGTCTCATAAATAGCTCTAATGTCAGCCTGAGCGCCTGCCTGTATTC